>CAADGM010000205.1 GCA_900696535.1 uncultured Planctomycetota bacterium | reverse complement strand
GCGACCGTGTTGCGGCACTCGGGGTAGCCGGTGCAGCCGAGGAAGTGACCGGTCTTCGACTGGCGGAGCGTCATCGGCCGCCCGCACAGCTCGCAGTTGTGTGCCGTGACCTTGGCGACCAGCGGGTTGCCCTCGCGGTCGACGTTCATGGTCGTCTTGCACTTGGGATAGCCGCTGCACGCCAGGAATCGCCCGGTGCGGGCCCAGCGATAGACCATCGGCGAGTTGCACGTGGGGCAGGTGTGCGCGCTGGGCTGACCGCCGGCCTTGTCCATCTCGTCGCCGGCGCGGGAGAGCAGCTCCTTGAACGGCTCGTAGAACTCGTTGAGCACGTGGACCCAGTCGAGATGCGCCTCCTCGATCTTGTCGAGCTCGTCCTCCATGAACGACGTGAACTTGACGTCCATGATCTTCGGGAAGTGCTGGACGAGCTTGTCCGTGACCAGCTCCCCGAGCGCCGTCGGGTAGAACTTGCGGTCCACCTGCTCGACGTAGCCGCGGTCCTGGATCGTGTCGATGATCGACGCGTACGTGCTCGGCCGCCCGATCCCTTCCGCCTCGAGCGTCTTGACCAGCGACGCTTCGTTGTATCGCGGCGGGGGCGACGTGAACTGCTGTCGCGGCTCCACGTCGATCAGGCCGACCGGCTGCCCGGCCGTCAGCGCCGGGAGCACCGGCTCGTCCGCCGGCAGGCCCGCCACCTTCAGGAACCCGTCGAAAACGAGCGTCCGGCCGCTCGCGCTGAATCGCGCCGTGCCCAGAGGGGTGTCGCACGTCAGGCTCACGGTGGTCGAGTCCCACTGCGCCGGCGGCATCTGGCAGGCGACGAATCGCGTCCAGATCAAGTCGTACAGCCGGTACTGCTCGTCCGAGAGGTGCCCGCGGACGCGCTCGGGCGTGATCGTGACGTCGGTCGGGCGGATCGCCTCGTGGGCCTCCTGGGCGCGCTCCTGGCGCTTGCCGAAGAAGTTGGGCGACTCGGGCACGTAGCGCGCCCCGTACGTATCGCGGATGAAGCCGCGGGCCGCGTCCAGCGCCTCCTTGGACAGGTTGGTCGAGTCCGTTCGCATGTAGGTGATGAGACCTACCGGACCGCCGCCGTTGATGTCCACGCCTTCGTACAGCGACTGCGCGACCCGCATCGTCCGCGAGGCCGCGAAGCGAAGCTGGGTCGAGGCCGCCTGCTGCAAGGAGGCTGTCGTGAACGGGGCTGCCGGCCGCGTGGTCGTGCGCTTCGTCTGAAGGTTGGATGCGCGAAGCGTCGGAGCCTGCGCCGAATCCAGTCGGCCGACGAGCGTGACCTGCTCTAGCCCCAGGTGCTTGTACTCGGCCCATGCGCTGCGCTGCTCTCGCTCGACGACGAAACCCAGCGCCTCGGCGACCCGGCGCGCCGCGGCTGCGCTGAGCCGACGCCCGACGGCCTCTGGCTCGTCCGACGTGTCGCTCCTGGTCGCGGGCATCGTCTCGGCGCCATTCGCCGTGCCGGACAGCTCAACCAGCTCCGCACGGAACGCGCCGCGCTCCGCGAGCCAGCCCGCCAGCTCCCTCAGCGATCGCTCGCCACTCCGCTCGAACGCTTCCAGCTCCGGCCGCAGCGCGCCGACACGCTCCGGCTCGGCGGCCACGCACACCGCGAGCTTCCAGCTCTCTTCCGGAACGAAGGCCCGGATTTCGCGCTCACGCTCGACGATGAGCCGGACCGCCACCGACTGGACCCGCCCGGCCGACAGCCCCTTGGCAATTTTCCGCCAGAGCAGCGGGCTAAGCTCGTAGCCGACGATCCGATCCAGGATTCGCCGGGCCTGCTGGGCGTTCACGCGGTCAATGTCGATCTCGTGGGGGTGCGCAAATGCTTCCGCGATGGCGGACCTGGTGATCGCGTTGAAGATCACGCGACGCGCTTTGGCCGGGGGGATACCGAGGGCCTCCAGCAGGTGCCAGGCGATCGCCTCGCCCTCCCGGTCCAAGTCGGTCGCGAGGTAGACCTGGTCGGCGTCGCTTGCCAGCTTGCGGAGCTCAGTGACGACCTTGGCCCGGCTCTTTACAACCTCGTAAGTCGGCTTGAAAGAATCAGTTACGTCGATTCCGAACTCGCGTTCGGGGAGATCGCGAACATGCCCCAGCGAGGCCTTCACCACGAAGTCGTCGCCGAGATACTTATTGATCGTCTTGGCCTTGGCCGGCGACTCGACAATCACCAGCGACCGCCCGGAGGCCTTGCGTTTCGCCATCCAAATTTTCCTAACTCATTGCGGCAGAGCACTTTGCGAGATACAGCCCTGCTGCGGGTTCGGTTTCGCTCGCGTCACCGACTAAACAGTATCGGAACGTCGGTGACCCTACTTGCCTCCGAATGCTTAGCGCACGAGTTCGGGCTGTCAAGCGAACGCCGTCCGGGAATGAGCGCCATCGCCCTCAGAGCCCGCCGCAGCGGATTGCTCGCCAACTCTCGACGGCGTCGGTATATAGGTGAGTTTGCCAGGCGAGAGTGGCGGAATTGGCAGACGCGCCAGATTTAGGTTCTGGTGGGTAACCCCCGTGCGGGTTCGAGTCCCGCCTCTCGCAATTGCGGGCGCTCTCCCGGCCGAGCCGGTGGGGGGCGCCGGTCCCGGGAGCAGCGCTGGTGAGCTTCATCGGCTGGATGTACGACCTCGCCCGCGAGCAATCGCCCAGCGAGGAACGGCTCGACGAGATCTTCACGCGCTCACGTGAGGTCGGCTACCAGGCCGTCGCGCGCTACCTGGAGCACCGCTTCGCCTACCCGTCCGCGCCCTGGGCCGCGGGGCCGGCCTGCCTCACGCCCGAAGTCGCCCGTCGCCTGATCGCCCGCCACAAGGCGCGCGGCCTGCGGATCATCCCATTCCTGAACACACTTGGGCACATGGAGGGCTTCATTCGGGCCGAGGGCGGGCAGTGGCTCCGCGAGAGCGACACGACCTGGGGAAGCGAGCAGACCTGCGCGACGCGGCCCGAGTGCCGCGAGTTCGCTTGGGGCCTGGTCTCGGATGCACTGAGCGTTTTTGACGACGAGTGGGTTCATCTCGGCGGCGACGAAGCCCGCCAGCTCGGCGAGTGCCCGGCGTGCGCGGCGCGGCTCGCGGAGATCGGCAAGGCGGGCCTCTTCGGGCAGTACTACGGCGAGATGTGCCGCCGCGTGTTGGCCGCGGGCCGCCGCCCGGGGCTCTGGTCGGACATGGTGCTGCTGTTTCCCGAAGCGCTCGACCACCTGCCCCGCGAGACGCTTCTGTTCGACTGGCAGTACGACCATCGGCCGCGGGACACCACGCGTCGCCTGCGCGCCGCCGGGTTTGATGTGATCTGCTGCCCGGCTGTGCACACGTACGACTCGGTCTGGTGCCACCTCGACCTGACCCGCACCAACATCGACGAACACGCCGAAGACGCGGCCGCTGAAGGAGCACTCGGCGTCCTCGTCACGACGTGGGAGAATCACCACTTCACAAGTTACGCGGCCTCGATCCCGCTGGTGTACGCGGCCGGGCGGCGGCTGTCTCGCCGCGAGGACTGGATCCGGGCGCTGCTCGCGACGGCCGGGCCGGCGTACACCTACGCCGCCGAGATTCTCGGAAACGGGATCCCGTCTGTTTCCGACTTCCTGCGCCCCGGGCGCTGGCGGCGGTTGCGCGACGCACTCGTGCTGCGGCTCAACCCGTTCCGGCTGTGGGTCGTGTGGCGCGACGAGGCCACCGGGCGGGTGGGGGACCGGATTCTCGCCTTGTGCGGGGAGGTGGACGCGGCGCTACCGTCCGGGCACCCCCTCCGGTTCCCGTCGGAGCTTCACCGAGTGGGGGTGCTCTGGGTGCGAGCGGTAGAGGACGCCTATCGCGCGTACGTCGACCGCGACCTGGAGGCGTGTTCGGAGCAACTTGCCGTCGCGGCCCGCATTCTGGCCCGATTGCGCCCGGGCTTGCAGGCGGCGGCGGAGTGGGGTGGGTCGCACGTGGACCTGGAGCGACTTAACGCCGGGCTGGCGTTCGTGGAGACCGTTCGGACGCGGGTTAGGACTCTCCCGCCGGGGGCATATCGCCCGGCGTTTCAGACGCTGGTCAATGACCGGTATCTGAGGACCGACCAGGCAGGCTGGATGACGACGCTACAGCGGTAACTACGGTCCGGGCCGAAGTTCGAGGTGTGTGCATGCAAGCGCACACACCCCCTGCCCCGGACGTCGCCCGAGGTCGCGCAAAAATTCTCTAAGACCGCCTCAAGACTACTAACGCGAGGCGTCGATAGAGAGGTCGTCGAGGTCGGTGATGACTTCGATCATCGCACGTGCCCCTAGTACCACTTGCCGCACGTGACGACGTCGATGAACGCCGGACCGATCACGTTGATGCCGAAATTCCAGATCTGCTCGGTGAGGGAGAGTAGAGTCGCGAACATGGGTCTGCTCCTCCGCTGACAGTGATGTGTCAGCACATGATCCCAGACGGACAGCGAAAGTCTCTGGCGTGACGCTCGCGCCGGAGACGTACTGCTCGTTTAGCGGGCAAGTCTTGGAAGTGATGATGGTGCGCCGCGCCGCGACATCGCGCAAAAGCTACGCGGTCCCATACTATGTAACTTGCTCGCTCGCAAACGCTGTCCGGGATATTGCCACTTGGGAAGTCGGTAGTCAAGCGCCGATAAGAACTCCAGACGCGATTTCCTGACGAGGCGCCGCTTGGTGGAACTGGCAGGTCAGCCCGCGTGTCCCGCCACCGCGCCGCCGGTCCAGGAGGCCCGCCCGGCGGAGTGCCGCCACGAGCACGCCCGGGCGATCGCCGGCGGGCTGGCGCGCCGCTGTCCGACCTGCTCCGCTATTACTCCAGAACACTTTTCACGAAAACAACTTACGGAATGCCCGGCCTCGCCGGCGGTCGCCTTCGTCCCCGGCGGCATTCTTCGCGGGAAGTACCGCCTGGTGCGGGCCCTGCGCGTCACCCCCGCGTGCGGGACGTACCTGGCCGCTCACCGCCTCGTAAATCAACCCTGCGTGGTCCGGTTTGTGTCCCGGTCGGTGGCGGGTGACCCGGTGTGGGCGTCAGAGGCCGTCCGTGCCGCGCGACTCGCGTACCGCGTTAACGATCCCCACATCGTTCGCCTGCTCGAGGCCGACGCGGCCGACGGGCGCGTGTACTTGGTGACGGAGTTCGTCGACGGATTGGACCTGGCGACGCTCGTGCATGCGGGCGAGGCGCTCGGTTGGCGTCAAGCCGTGCATGTGGCTCAGGACGCCGCGCACGGACTTGAGGCGATCCACCGGGCGGGCCTGACGCACGGTCGGATCCGCCCGTCAAACCTGCTGCTGGGCATCGACGGACGGACTCGGGTCTCCGGCCTGGCGCCCGCTCTGATTGCCGCCGGCGAGTGGCGAAGCGGCGGCGCCGCTTGCTGCGGGTTCGAGGACGTGGCGCTGTACGACGCGCCGGAGCGCTTCGAGGCGCGGGCTGCGCGCGCCCCGGCGCGTGACCTGTACGCCCTCGGCGCCACGATCTTCCATCTGGTGACGGGGCGGCCGCCTCACGCCGGCCCAAGTGCCTTCTCGCGACTTCTCCAGGCGCGCTCTGCCTCGATCTCGTGGCCCGACGGAGCCGACGACCGGCCGCCGCCGTGGTTCACGGATGCCATCACGCAGCTCCTTGCCCCTGATCCGTCGGCCCGGTTTGCCAGCGCCTCGGAGTTCGCGTCGGCGCTGGCCGCCGGTGGGGACGAGTCCCGCAGCCGGCGGACCGTGATCTCGGCCGAGATCCTTCATCCGCGCGGGTTCGGGGTGCTGACGCTCCGCAATGAGTTGGGGCCGGGGCCGGCCGACTGGATCGGGCACGCGATCGCCCGCCGGATCGCACGCGGCCTGAGCGAGATCCCCGGCCTATACGTCACGGACACGGAAAGCATGAGTGGAGTGCTCGAGCGGCTGACGCCGCCGCACGAGGGGCTCGACGATCACCGCGTCCTCGCCGCGGCGCGGATGTGCGGCGCCGGGACGCTCCTGATCGGGCGGTACCGGCTGGAGGGGCACCACCTGGTTGTCTGCGTTGATCTGCTCCGCGACGGGCAAGTCGGACGGGAGTCGGTCGGCGAGCTGGCCGGGACGATCGAGTCGCTGGGCGATATCGAGGAGACGATCGTTCAGCGCGTCGCGAGCATGCTCGGGCTCACGCGGAGCGCGATGACCGAGGCGGCCCAGAGTGAATCGGGGGCCCCGGAGGCTCGCGAGCGCATGGTGCGGGCGCGGCAGGCGTTCGTGCGCGGCGACTACGCCGAGGCGGCGGCGCTGGCCGAGCAGGCCGGGCAACTGGACCCCGACTTCGCCGAGCCGGTCGGGTTCGCCGGGGCGTGCTACGCGCGCATGGGGCGATACGCGGAAGCCGAGTCCTGTCATCGTCGCCAGGAGGCGATCGCGCTCGGCCGGCGGGACGAGCGAATGCGCATGGAGGTGCTCGCGAACCTGGGCGTGATGTACTACTTCCGCGGGAACTACGACGAGGCGCAGTCTCACTACGAGCGTGCGGCGGAACTCGCGCGTCACCTGGGCACGTCCGTCGAGTTGGCGCAGATCTCGAACAACCTCGGATTCGTGCTCATGCGTCGCGGTCTGCTCGCGGAAGCTGAGCGCGCGTTCCGCCTCGCGGTGGACACCCACCGCGCGTACGGGGCCCAGACCTCGCTCGTCGGGCCGTATAACGGCATGGGCAATGTGCTGGTCGATCAACGCCGCTTCGCCGAGGCCCGCACGCACTACCGTCGCGCGCTGGCCATCGCGGCGGAACTGGGTGACCGCACGACCGTCGGAACGACGCAGATGCACTTGGGCCGCTGCGCGATGCTGGAGGGACGCATCGAGGACGCCAAAAGCGCCTTCGCGGTAGCGCTCAACGCGCTGGAGGAGACCCGCTTCTGGAACGGCCTGGCCCGGCTCTACGAGTTCATCGTCGAGCTGAACCTTCAGCTCGGCGACCTGGACGAGGCCGTCCGCTGTGCGGAGCGGCGGATCGAGCTCGCCCGGCAGCATGAGAACGCCCGAATGGAGGCGGCGGCCTGGCGGCAGAAGGCGGATGTCCTGCGGCGGGCCGGCCGCGTCGACGAGGCCGATGACTGCCTGCGCCGCGCCGAGGCGGGAAGTTCCGGCGGTAATGGAGCCAGCTCGTGAGCGCGACGCGGGCTGACAACGCCGAGTTCCGGAGCGCGTGATGGGCGCGATGATCGGAGTCATCGCCGGACTCGCGGTTCTCGCGGCGGCACTGCTTGCTGTGCTGCGGCGCACACGCCACGCGCTGGCGGCGGAGCGCAGCGCGCGCGCGGAGCTCGAAGCCCGGGCGTCGAACCTGGAGGTAACAGCTCGCCAGAGCGCGGACGTTCTGGATCACGCCCCCGACGGCTACTTCGTGCTCGGCGCGGATGGGCGGTTCCTCCACGTCAACGACGCGTTCTGCCGACTGCTCGGTTTCACGGCGGATGAGCTGCTCGCGCGACGAATCGAGGACCTCGAGTGCTCGACCGGCGCCGACAGCGAGGCAGTTGCCGCGGCGGCGATGACCGGGCCGCGCCGGTTCCGTGCCACGCTGCGCAGCCGGAGCGGACCGCCGGTGCCGGTCGAGGTCAGCGTCGTACTGTCGGGGTGGGGAGAGCACACGCGCCTGGCATGCCTGGTGCGAGACGAGTCGGAGCACGCCAGGGCCGAGGTGGCCCTGCGGGATAGCGAGGCGCACTACCGCAACCTGGTCGAAGCCTCTCGCGACCTGATCTGGTCGCTCGACCTGGAGGGGCGCTGGACGTACGTCAACGCCGCTGCACAGGTTATCTACGGCCGAGAGCCGCACGAGCTGCTCGGCACGAGCGTTCTCGATCTTGTTCGCCCTCCAATGCGCGACCAGGCCGCGCAGGTGCTCGACGAGCTGCGCCAGGGCAAGCCACGCCGCCAGTTCGAAACCGAGCACGTGCGCAAGGACGGCTCGATCGTTTACCTCAGCGTCAACGCCACGCCGCGGCGCGACGAGCACGGCCAGGTCATCGGGATCACCGGCACATCGACAGACATCAGCTACCGCCGGCGAACCGAGGAGCGCCTGCGCGAGGCCACCCAGCGGTTCGAGTCGCTGGTCAGCGGGATGCCGCTCGGATACGTGGTCTGGTCGCGCGACTTCAACGTGCTGGAGTGGAACCCCGCCGCGACCGCGGTCTTCGGCTACACCGAGGAAGAAGCGCTCGGCCGCAGCGCCAGGGAGTTGATCGTGCCCCCGGGCGCCCAGGCCGCGTTCGAGTCCCTCTGCCAGGCGATCATCGCCGGCCGGGCCAGCCAGCACGCGGTCCTGCTGAATCGCCGCAAGGGCGGCGGCGAAATCACCTGTGAGTGGTACAGCACGGTACTGCCGGACTCGGGCGGCGGCGTCCAGGCCGTGGCGACGCTGATCCGCGACGTCTCCGAGCGCGAGCGGCTCGAGGCGCAGCTCCGCCAGTCGCAGAAGCTCGAGAGCCTGGGCGTGCTCGCCGGGGGCATCGCGCACGACTTCAACAACCTGCTCGTCGGCATCCTGGGCAATGCGTCCCTGGCGATCGAGCACGTCGGCCCGGACTCGCCGCTGCGGCCGATGCTCGAGCGCGTGGTCAGCGCGGGTCGCCGGGCGACGGACCTGACCCAGCGCATGCTCGCCTACGCCGGCCGAACGACGACCGACGTGCAGGTGATGGACCTCAACGGGCTTATCTCCGAGCTGGCAGTCTTTGCGAGCGCGGCCATCCCGAAGAACGTCTCGCTGCGGATCAACACGGGTACCAACCTGCCCGTCGTCGAGGCCGACAGCGGCCAGATGCAGCAGGTCATCATGAACCTGCTGATCAACGGCGCGGAGGCCATCGGCGACGCGGCGGGGGAGGTGGTCGTGTCGACCTGGGCCGAGATGCTGAGCGACCACGACGTGGCCACACGCTTTCCGGAGCAGCTTGTGCGGCCGGGGCCGTACGTCGTGGTCGAAGTTCGCGACAACGGGTGCGGCATGCCGCCGCAGGTCATGCGGCGCATGTTCGAGCCGTTCTTCACGACGAAGTTCACCGGGCGCGGGCTGGGGCTCTCGGCGATCCTCGGGATCCTGCGCAACCACCACGGGGCGATCAGTTGCGAGAGCGCGGTCGGCGCCGGGACGACGTTTCGAGTGTACTTGCCGGCGGTCGCGGCCCGCGTTGGCGAGGCGGACGGCTCCGTCGCCGCCCCCCCCGCGGATTCGCGGCAGCACGGTTCTGGTGATCGACGACGAGGAGGACGTGCGGGAGGTGGTGCATGCGGTGCTGGAGCGGCGGGGGGGCCAGGTGCTCTCGGCGGCCGACGGCCCGCAGGGCATCGACCTGTTTCGACGCCATGTGGACGAGATCGACGCCGTGCTTCTCGACATCAACATGCCCGGGATGAAGGGCGAGACGGTGTTCCGGGAGTTGCGGGCGATCAAGCCTGATGCGCGCGTCGTTGTTTCAACCGGGTACAGCGAGCAGGAGGCGTCGGTGCAGTTCGCCGACGCGGCCCTGGCTGGCTTCGTGCACAAGCCGTACACGGCCACCGCCCTGGTGGAGAAGCTGGCGGCGGCCCTGCGGTCCGACGGCGAGCGACCCGGGCGGGAGGCGCCCGTTCGCGAGTAATCCGGGCGGCGAGTCGAGCAGGGCCGGCCAGCCTGCGCGCGACCTCGGCTCAGGTAGCGTCCTCGAACTCGAACGGTGGCCGGGCGATCAGCAGCGGGCGCCGCTGGGCGATGTTGACCAGCAGGCCCAGGCCGATGAAATTCGTCCACAGGCTGCTGCCGCCGGCGCTGACGAACGGGAGGGTCATGCCGGTAATGGGCGCAAGCCCGATGGTCATGCCGATGTTGAGCAGCGCTTGCACGACGATCATCGCGCAGATGCCGATCGCCAGCAGCCGCCCGTACGGGTCGTTGGTCACCATCGCGACCTCGATGCCGAAGACGACGATCAGCGCGTACGCCAGCAGCACGACCAGGCTGCCCACGTAGCCCCACTGGTGTCCGATGATGGCGAAGATGAAGTCGTTGTGCTCCTCGGGCAACAGGTCGTACTGAATGAACGGACCGGCGCCGTACCCCGTGCCAGTCAGGCCGCCCGTGCCCAGCGCGATCTTCGCCTGGCGGAGCTGGAATCCTTCGTCGGATTGCCCGGCCCCTGTGGCGGTGTACTGGCGAACGACCGCCAGCACCCGCGTCCGCTGGTAATCACGCATCCCGTAGAAGTAGAACAGCGGCAGCGTTGCCAAACCCAGGAGCACGATCAGCGCCAGGTGGCGCAATCGCGCCCCGGCCACGAAGAGCATCGCAAACAGCAGCGGCAGCATCATCAGCGTCGTGCCCAGGTTCGGCTGGAGCACGATGAGCACCATCGGGCCGAGCGTCAGCGCGAACGGAATGAGCAGCCCGCGCCACTCGCGGTAGCTGCTCCGAAAACGCAGGTAGCGGGCCAGTGTCATCGTCAGCGCCAGCTTCATGAACTCCCCCGGCTGCACGGCGAACAGCCCCAGGTCGATCCAGCGCCGGGCGCCCTTCCGCGGCGCGATCAGCGGCAGGTCCACGACGTGGTCCGCCAGCAGCGCCAGCAAAAGCACGATCGTCACCCCGTAGGCGGCGTAGGAAGCCCGGCCGATCTTCTGATAGGGCACGCTCAGCGTCAGGAACATGAGCCCGGCGCCTGTCAACAGGTAGACCAGGTGCCGCATCGTGCGCGGCCCGACGCGCTTGAGAGCCGCCGGCAGCCAGCCCTCGAGCACCAGTCCGCCCTCATCCTGCTCTACGACCGGGGCGTCCCGCTCGGTCGGCCTGTCCGTGGCATGAATGCAGAGCACCCCCGCCGTACACAGCAACAGCACCGGGACTGCCAGGCCCCAGCCGAGGCGCGTCAGGTTGAGGACCTCGCGGAGCTGCATGGGCTCGCCACACGGTCGCGGTACTGTTCGGTGCTCGGCCGACGCCGGCCGCGGGCCTCGCCGGGGGGATTCTCAGCGCGCGTCGGCCATCACGCAACCGCACTCAGGGCGGCGCGTCGTGGCCCAGCTCGGCGCAGAGGGGCGGGAACTCCCGGCAGAGGCTGCGGCGGATGATCTCCAGGCTGCGCGGGGGCAGCCCAGCGCGTTGGGCAGCATCGAGCGTGGCCTGCACTGCATCGATGTCACCATCGCGCGCTTCGACCCACGCCGGCCAGCTCCACGCCAGGAGGTTGTCCGGAGCGAGCCGAAGGGCTGACGCGAGCCACGCGCGGACGCGCTCGGCCTCGGTCTCGCGACGAGCGAACGAAATGACGAGATCGATGTAGGCGGTGGCCAACGCTTCATCGACGTGCTCGCGGTCGTGTGTCGCGGCCTCTTGCACGACGCGGGCGTCGTCTTCGCGACCGGCCACAAGCAGAACGCGGACCAGCCGCTGTCTGAATGGGCGCGCCAGATCCTCGAACTTCTGCTCCTGGATCGCCGGCAGCTTGCTCAGTGCCAGCTCGAGAAGCCGCACCGCCTCCGGCGTGTCGGCCAGCGACCGCCGAAGCACGTAGTCCGCCTGCTCAGCCAGCGCGACGGACACCCGTTCCGGAATGCGCGAGCGCAGGGGCTCGTAGAGGGCGGCGGCCCGCGCGGCGCCGGCGATCGCCGTGTCGTACTGCCCGCGCCCCGCCTGGTACGCGGCGGCCAGCCGAAATGCCTCCGGAGCCGCGGAGAGCATGAGCGTGTCGCGGTCGGTTTCCGGCGTGAGGGGGCCGACCGCGGCCAGCAGGTTGGCCAGCGCCCGCTCGAAGTCAGGCGCCTGCGACAGCCGCGCCAGGGCGCGATACCACTCCTGGTCGGTTTGCCCCTCGCGCAGCGCGTCGCGCAGGTAAGCCACGTGTGTGGGCAGCGTCGCCCGGTAGCGCAGCAGCGCGAGGAGTGTCTCGACGTCGTAGGGCGTACGGCGACGCTGTTGTCGCCAGCTCACTTCGGCCCGCAGCCGCCACTCCGCCGCCGTCGCCGCGTCGGTGGGGCGGTGCAGTTCCGCCAGCCACTCGGCGGCGTGCGCGGCCAGCGCGCTCGTGCGTTCGAGCGCGGGTACCGCCTGCCGCATCGCGATCGACGCCCCGTAAGCAGCCTCGCAGAGGTGCACGGCCCGCTGTCGCGTCGCGGCAGCGTTCGACGCTTCGGCCTCGCCGAGGGACTCCAGGGCCGCCTGGGCCAGGCCGGCGCGGGCACGAAGACTGGTCTGGGCGGTCGCGATCCGGCGAACGGGGTCGAGCAAGTGCTCGGCGGCGGTCTGGCTGGCCGCGAGCGCTTCCCCGTGATCGCCCCGCGCGACTGCGCGCTGCGCCCCGTACTCCGCGCGCACGCCGGCCCAATCGCGGTAAGCGAAGTACCCTACCGATGCGGCGGCCATCAGGCAGGCCAAGGCGACCAGCGGCGATCGTCTGTGTGGTTCTGCGGCCACCGGGTCGACGACCTCGTCCACAGTCGCGGCGCCGGCGGAGCGCTCGCGGCAGACACTCCACGTCAACCCCAGCATCGTGAACAGCAGCGCCGCGCCGCCCGGAAGTCGCGGATTGACACCGACGAGCGCGTCCGCGACGAGGGCCGCGAGCACCACGGGCGGGGCAAGGGCGAGGGCCGTGTCCGGCGCAGGACCGCGGCGCGAGAAACGCCGCAGCACCGCGACCGCGGTTGCGACCAGCCCGCCGACGAACGTGACGCCCCCGACCAGCCCGATCTCCGCGAAGACCTCGAACAGCTCGTTGTGCGCGTGCTCGACGATCTCGGACATGAATGCTGCCGGGTCGAGCGCGCGGTCCGTGGCGGTCATCTCGCCGGCCACACGCGGGTAGATGCCGGCGCCGCAGCCCGTGAAGGGACGCGTTTGCCAGAGCTCGGCGGCGTACCGCCAGGCGTACACGCGGAACCGGGTCGAGGCGCCGCGAGCCATCGTCAGGTCGAGGTGCGAGTACTGGTACAGAAGGGTGCCCGTCAGCAGGAGCAACGCCACCGCCGCGCCGGCGAGTACCAGCCGCATTCGCCGGCCGACGAGCACGAGCACGGCCACGGCGCCTCCCGCCAGCAGCGCGAGCCACGCCGCGCGGGCTCCTGTGAGCCACAGACAACCGACGAGCGGGACGAGCGCGGCCGTGCCCAGGACCGCACAGACCGCCGACGCCCGCGAGCGCTCGGCCCGGGGCGCGGTGAGCCAGGCGGCGACCAGCCCGAACGCGGGGAGGATGCCGGTGAGCATCGCAGCCCCGAGCAGGGCGGGGTTTCCGAGCGGGAACCCCGGACGGTGAAAAGGATTACGCTCCAGGTAGTACCAGATGCACAGGCCGCCGCCCAGCGCTGTGAGGGTGGTCAAGCCCACCACGACACCCGTGACACGGCACGCGCAGATGAGCCTCGAAACGGCCACGGCCCAGAGAACGCCCACGCCGTAGAGCACCGCCTGCCCGCGGGCGAGGTCGGCATCGGCGGACCAGGCCCCGCTGGCCAGCGACATGGCCACCCAGCCCACGAGGAGCAGTTGGGCCCACGTCACGGCGCGGGAGGCGCCGGGCTCCGGAAGGGCTCGGCCTGGGCCACCCCGCCAGGCCCACGCCGCTGCAAGCAGGAGGGCAAGGACGACCGCGACGTGGAACGCCAGCGTCTTGATCTCCACCCCGCGCGCCGTGCTCACCAGCCCGCCGAGCGACATCAGCTCGGTGATGGGCCGGAGCAGCGAGTCCGGACTCCACGGGATCGCGCCGGGGTAGGTTTGTCCGCGCGGAGGGCTGATCAGGAAGATGGTCGCGGCCCAGAGCGCCAGGATCAATCCAACCGCCGCATGCGCGGCCCAGTCCGGTCGAGGTGCCCGGGTGTGCGCGCTGGGGCGAGCCGGGTCGGCCGGCAGCTCAGGCGATGCGTGATTCACGCGGCTTCTCGGCTTGACACGTCGTCCCTCGCGGTACAATGCCGCGCAAGACGCGGGATTCGCGGCTGGTCACGGAAGGCGAGCCGACCGCGCCACGGATGGTGGTCAGTATAGCTCGTCGCGTCGCGGCCGCGTGAGCGGCGCTCTCCTCCGATCGCGAACCCGCGAGCATGCCATCTTCCGGACAAGACCCATGCACGTGCCCGTGGCGCGCGAAGTGCGGCGGCTTTTGTGACCTCGCCCGACGGGGCCGGCGGTCCGGGCCGCGTCGCACGGCGCACCGCGCGGGGGCGGCAGCGTGTGCGAAGGCGGCCCATGAGTCCTCTGGCCACACCAGCGCGTCCGCTTCGACTTGAGACCGGCGTGAACAGCAAGCGACTCGACCAGCTTCGCGTCCACATGATCGGCATCGGTGGCTGCGGGATGTCGGGCCTGGCGGCACTGCTGCTGCGGCGCGGCGCCGCGGTCAGCGGCACCGACCGGCAGCCCTCCGCCGACCTGTCGCGGCTGGGCGACGCCGGCGCCCGGGTCTCCACGCTTCAACACGCCGACGCCATCCCTCCCGAGACCGAGCTGGTCGTCGCTTCCGCGGCCATTCCGCCGGACCATCCGGAGCGGCTGGCGGCGCTTCAGCGCGGGCTGCCCGTGATCAAGTACGCGGAGTTGCTCGGGCTCATCATGAAGCACTACGAGGGCGTCGCGATCAGCGGCACCCACGGCAAGAGCACGACGACGGCCTGGACCGCGTTCGTGCTCCGCCGCGCCGGGCTCGACCCGAACTTCGTGGTGGGCGCAACGGTGGGCCAGCTCGGTGGCGGCAGCGGCGTGGGCGACGGCCCGCACTTCGTGGTTGAAGCCTGTGAGTACGACCGCTCGTTCCTGAATCTCTCGCCCCGCCTCGCGGTTGTGCTCAACATCGAGGAGGACCACCTCGATTGCTACCGCGACCTGGGGCAGATCGTCGATGCGTTCGCGGCGTTCGTCCGCCGCGTTCCGCCGGACGGCCTGGTTATCCTCAATGCCGAGAGCCCGGGTTGCCGGGCCATCGCGTCACACGCGGCGGCGCCCACCGAGTGGTTCGGCGATCGCCCGGACGCCGACTGGCGCGCGGTGGACGCGGATCTCGTCGCGGGGCGCTACGCCTTCACGGCGGTCCACCGCTCCCGGCCGCTCGGTCGGGTCCACTTGGCGCTCTCTGGCCGGCACAACGTGGACAACGCGCTAGCGGTCGCGGCGATCGCGACGCGACTGGGCGTCCCGTGGGAACAGGTCGCGGCCGGGCTGGGCGAGTTTCGCGGGGCGCAGCGCCGGCTGGAATTGCGGGGCGAAGTGCAGGGCGTCCGCATCGTGGATGACTACGGTCACCACCCGACCGAGATTCGGGCCACGCTGCTGGCGGCCCGCGAGCGCTTCCAGCCGGCCCGGCTGTGGTGCGGCTTCCAGCCGCACCAGCACTCGCGGACGCGGTTCCTGCTGGCGGATTTTGCCCGCAGCTTCAGCGACGCCGACGAAGTCATCGTGCCGGAGATCTACTTCGTGCGCGACAGCGAGCGGGAACGTGAGCTGGTCAGCGCGGCGGACCTCGTCGCCCGCATCGCCGAACACGGCCGCAGCGCGAGCCACGTCGCCGACTTCAGCGCGATCGTGGACCGCCTGGCGCGCGAGGTCCGGCCAGGAGACGTTGTCCTGACGATGGGAGCCGGAAACATCTGGAAGGTAGCCGATGAGCTGGTGCGACGGCTTGGAGGCGATCTGTAAGCAGAGCGTGCCGCTCAGCGCCCACACCTGGTACGGCCTGGGCGGACCGGCACGCTGGTTCGTCACGCCGCGCGGGGAAGAGGAGCTGGCCGAGGTGCTGCGTCGTTGCACGCGGCACGAGTTGGCGTGGCGCGTGCTCGGTCACGGGGCGAACTTGCTCGTGCGCGACGCGGGGTTCGACGGCGTGGTCATCCACCTGGCCGGCCACGAGTGGGAGTCGGTCTGCCTCGATGGACCGCTCGTCACCGCGGGCGCGGGGGCGGACTTCCCCAAGCTCGTGAAGCGGACGGTCGAGGCGGGCCTCGGCGGGCTGGAGAACCTCGCCGGGATTCCCGGCAGTGTCGGCGGAATCGTCCGCATGAACGCCGGCGGCAAGTACGGCAGCATCGGCACGTACGTGCAGCGCGTGCGACTCGCAAGTCCGGATGGTCGGATCGAGGAGCGCACCGCGGAGCGGATGGGCTTCGCCTATCGCCACACCGACGTGGGGCGCGCCGTCGTGACGCGGGTTGAGCTGCGGCTCGAGCCGGGTGACCGCGACCAGATCATGCAGCGCTTCCGCCGCATCTGGAACGAGAAGTACGCTTCGCAGCCGACGGTCTCGGCCCGCTCCTGCGGCTGCATCTTCAAGAATCCGCCGGGGCACTCGGCCGGTCGACTGATCGACGAGCAGGGGCTCAAAGGGGCCTGCGTCGGCGGGGCGGAGATCAGCCCGCGGCACGCCAACTTCATCGTGGCCCGCGAGGGCGCCCGGGCCCAGGACGTGCTGGACCTCATCGCCCTGGCGCGGGACAAAGTGCGCGCCGCGACGGGCATCGAGCTGGAGCTTGAAGTCGAAGTCTGGTAGGCGAGGCGATGGAGATGAGCAGCGCGCAGACGGAGCTGCATCCTGACGCGACCCCTGGTCCGGGGCGGAGGCTTCGCGTCACTGTCCTGGCGGGTGGACCGAGCGCCGAGCGCGCCGTGAGCCTGGAGTCGGGGCGGGCGGTGGCCGACGCGCTGCGCCGCCGCGGGCACGAGGTGTTCCTCTCGGACATCGGCCCCGAGCAGACCTCGGCCCTCGACGTGCCCGCGGACGTCGTCTTCCCGGCGCTGCACGGCCCGTTCGGCGAAGATGGCACGGTTCAGCGAATGCTCGAGGAGCGCGGCCTCCCGTACGTTGGTCCGGACTCGCGCGCGTCCGCGCTCGCAATGGACAAGGCCGCGACCAAGCAGGTGCTCGCCGCCGCCGGGATCGACACGCCTGCGTACGAAGTGTGGGATGCCGAGGCACTCGCCCGGCGCGCGCGCCCAGTCCTGGACCTGCCGGTCATCGTCAAGCCCGTTGACCAGGGCAGCAGCGTTGGGACGGCGGTCGTCACGGAGCCGGCGGCGTTCCTTCCGGCGGTGCGTGCGGCGGTGGGCAACTTCAGCCGCGCCCTCGTCGAGCAGTTCATTCGCGGCGACGAGCTGACCGTCGGCATCGTGGGCCGGCAGCCCTTGCCGCCCATCTGCGTTCGTCCGCGGCGCGGGTTCTATGATTACACGGCGAAGTACGAGGCCGATGACACGGAGTACCTGTTCGACGCGGGCTTTCCGAATGACGTGCTTGAGCGCGCCAAGGCGTTGAGCTTGCGGGTGTTCGACCTGGTGGGCTGCCGGCACTTGTCGCGCGTCGACTGGATGGTAGACGGCGGGCAACGGCTGTGGTTCCTGGAGATCAACACGCTACCGGGATTCACCAGCCACTCGCTCGTTCCGAAGGCGGCCGCCCACGTGGGCATCCCGTTCGACGAGTTGTGCGAGCGGTTGGTGCGGTTGGCGCTGGAGACGCGGGCGTGAAGCGCATGACGACCAGGGCACAAGCCTCGCACACCAGCGCTGCCGCCCGCGCTGCGCCGGTCGAGTGGCAGCTCTCGCCGGCGATGCTTTGGCGGACCTGGGCCGTGCTCGGCTGGGCGGCGACGTTCGTCGCAGTCTGGCTCGCCCTCGCCTGGCTGCGCGCCTACACCGACCGCGAGTTGTCGGCGGTGCCCCTGCGAATCGAGTGGGCGTCGCTGCCCGTCTGGCTCAGCACGGCTGGCAACCGCCCCGTGCTTGACGAGATCCAGGCGATGGTGACGCCGCCGCCCGAGACGCGCCTCCAGGACCCGCAACTGGTCGAGTTGGTCGCAACCCGCCTGTCCCGCTCGCCGTGGGTCGCGTCGGTGGACCGCGTGACACGGCGCTCCGACGGTGTGGTCACCGTTCGCGCGACGTTTCGCGAGCCCGCGGCGTTCGTGGTGCAGCGGGGCCGCGGCTACCTCGTCGACACCGAGGGCACGCGGCTGCCGTGGGACTACGCGGTCTCCGAGCTGGACCCGACGCACCACTACCTCATCGAGGGGGTCGCGGCCGGTCCGCCCGAGATCGGGCAGCCCTGGCCCGGCGAGGACATCCGCGGCGGGCTGGCGCTGGTGGCGTTCCTGCGAACGGCGTCGTCTCCGGGTGGCCTCGGCGTACCTTTTCGCCCGCTGCTCAAGGCGATCGACGTGTCAAACTTCCACGGCAAGGCCAACCGGTTCGACGGCAAGCTCCGCATCCCGATCCTGCATCCCGGCGCTTACGTGGATTGGGGACTCCCGCCCGGGCAGGAGCCCGGCGTCGAGGCGTCCGCCGTCCGCAAGCTTGAGAACCTGCGTACTATCTACACCCAGCTTAACGGCCAGTTTCCCGACAAGATCATCGACGTTCGCTGGCCCGACGGCGTGCAGTACCGACCCGTGCGCTCGGCCCCTGCGGCGGACGCAGGACCGACGCGCAAGGAGCCGAGCGCAGACGCGGGCAGCGACTCCAAGCCGAAAGCGCGTCCGAAACGCGAGATCATCAGACCTGATCCCCAAAATCCTCCTCTGCCCCCGCCGAATACCGGTGGTGCCGCTGCCCCGGGGACGAACCCGCCGCGCGGCTCGGGCCGGCGCTGAGCGCCGCCGTCGGAGTGCTCGCCATGCTGGCAGATTCAACCGCGGTCTTCACCGACGTCGTTCGCACGCTGCAAAGCCATCTGCCGGCGGGCACGGCCTGGGTCCCGGCGGCGGCCAGCGCGGCGGGGGGCCTCGTTGGGCTCGTCTTCCTGGTCCGCGGCGCGCGACTCGCGCCGGCGCTGGCCGCGGTCTTCTTCCTCATCCTGGGGTGCTTTGTTGCACCCCTGGCCGCACACGCGACCGGCATGCCAGCCACACCGGTTCTCGTCGTATCGGCGACGGCCGGCCTCGTGCTGGGCATCGTGCTCTTCCGGCTCTGGTTCGCGTTGCTGATCGCCGGCAGCGTGGCACTCGGCGCGGCGTCGCTCTACGGCGGGCAGGTGCTGTTTCCCCGGCTGGCCAGCTACCAGGTTCCCGGGCTCGAGTCGACCGAGGATGGCCTTGTCGTTACCTTGCCGAGTTCGACAAGCGAAGCCGCGCAGCAAGCCGCCTGGGTCGTGGTATCGTCCGGTATCTGGAGGCATCTCCAGCAGCAGCAGCCTAACCTCGAGCTCAACCTGGCGGTCGTGGTCGTGGGCAGCGGACTGATCGGCCTTGTCTTCGCGCTGCTCCTCCCGAAAGCCGCCCGCGCGCTCTGGGCCGCGACGACGGGAACGGTTCTCTTCCTGCCCGCCGCGTACACGTCCGCACAACTGCACTATCCGCCGGCCGCGGCGTGGCTTGCGGCGTGGGGCGTTACCGCCGCGGCGGTGATCTGGAGCGGCTCGGTGCTGTTGAACCTGTCCGATATGCTGGGTTGGCGGAAGAAGGTACCCCCGCCACCGGCCGCCGCTGCAAGCTGAGCCTGGTCCCCACGTCTTGTTACCGGTCGGCGACGTCGGGGCGCACTCCGGCTACGCCCGACTTGCCACGCGACGGTGCGGTTTGAACGATCACTCCTTGTGGCGGGGGAAGCGCCGCCTCGGGCGCGGCGGTCGGTCTGCGCTGCGCAAGGAGCCAGTCTGTGCGATTGCAGCACGAGCTCTTCGAGTGGATGGCGTCCCAGCCGGGCGTTACTGGGCTGGCGGTTTTTGCGCTTGGCCTCCTCTGCGCCCTGACCGGCTTTCGCATGCGCCACTTCTTCGTCACCGTGGGGGCCGGCGCGCTGGGAGCCCTGCTGGGCGTCGGCGCGGCGGCGATCCTGGCGGTTCCGCCAATGGGCATGGCTGCCCTCGGCAGCGTCGTCGCCGGGGGGCTGGCGGTTGTCCGACCGACCAGCATGACGGTCATCACCGGCACGGCCGCCTGGGCGGGGCTGGGGTGCTATCTGGCGAATCAGCTTCGCTTCCCCGAGGGTGTGGCGCTGAGCACGACAGTGGTGGCGGGTGTCCTTGCACTGGTGCTGACGCTAGTGTCACGGCCGACGATGACGCTGCTCTGCACGTGCATCGTCGGATCGGGCCTGATGGTGCTCGGATTCGTCGGGCTGGCCAGCGCGACCATTCCCTCCCTGGGCGCTACGTTCTGCACGCTCGCCGACCGCCAAGCCATTGTGGTGCCCGTGCTCGTCGGGATGCTGACGATTACGACCTTCTCGTACCAGGCGAATGCTCGTCGAGGCGACCTGATCACGGGGGGCTCCGGCGAGTTGGCAACGTAGCGCTCCCGCCTGGCGGGTGGACGGGGCGTGTCGCCAGGGCCGCTGCCGGGGGCGCCCTGCGGGGATACCGGGGGGCGTGCCCTCCGGCGTCGCTGCAATCGGGGGTCGTGCGGGGAGATTCCGGTTGACACGCCCGTCGCGGCCGATAGATTGATTACGGGGGAGGTACTGAGCGCTGCGGCGCTCGAAAGGACTTGGTTTGTCGACACGCGGGGCTACAACGTGAGCGAAGCGCGATCGGGCGGGAGCGCTCGGATCGCCGGGCGGTTGACCCTGCCGCACTCACGTTACCGCGGACACCGGTCCTTCCCGCCTGGCCTTTCCTCGCGTGCCCCGGCCCGCCCGACGCGCCCATGAGGACGATCCCCACATGGTGAAGGTGCGTTTACCGGACGGCGCGGTCGCCGAGTATCCGGACGGGACCACCGGTGCTGACGTGCTCCGGGCGATCTCACCACGACTCCTCGAGCGGATGGTGGCCGTCAAGGTCAACGGCCAGGTGCAGGACCTGGGCCGCCCTCTGCCCAGTGGCGAGGTCGAGTTCCAAGGGCTGGCGCTGACCGACCCCGAGGGTCTCGATGTCGCGCGGCATAGCTGCGCGCACGTGATGGCCGAGGCGATCTGCGGTCTCTGGCCCCAGACGAAGCTGGTGTACGGTCCGCCCGTCGAGAACGGGTTCTACTACGACATCGACCTGGATCACAACCTGACGCCGGAGGACTTCATCGCGATCGAGGCCCGGATGGCAGAGATCGTGAAGGAGAACCGCCCCTTCGTGCGCTACGAGCTGCCGCGCGACGTGGCGATGCAGAAGCTCCAGGCCGAGGGCAACGAGTACAAGATTGACAACGCGGTGCGCGCGCAAGGCGACGCGCTGAGTTTCTACGTGACCGGCCAGCCCGGCGACGGGTGCTTCGAGGACCTGTGCCGCGGGCCGCACGTGCCCAGCACGAAGTTCGTCGGCGCGTTCAAGGTCATGCAGGTGGCGGGGGCCTACTGGCACGGAGACGCCAGCCGGCAGATGCTGCAACGCGTCTACGGGACGTGCTGGCCGGACAAGAAGGCGCTCCAGGAGCACTTGCGCCAGCTCGAGGAGGCCCGCAAGCGCGATCACCGCGTCATCGGCCAGCAGCTCGGGCTGTTCATGCTTGATCCGCTGGTCGGCACGGGCCTCGTGCTCTGGAAGCCGCGCGGCGCGATCATCCGGCGTGTGCTCGAGAACTTCATTCTCGACGAGCTGCTGCGCCGCGGCTACCAGCCGGTGTACACGCCGCAGATCGGGAAGCTCGACTTGTACCGCACGAGCGGTCACTTCCCGTACTACAAGGACAGCCAGTTCCCGCCCATGTACGAGTCCGACCGGGCGCGGTTGCTCACCGCGCTGTGGGAGACGGCCCGGGCGGGGCAGGCGCCGCGGGCCACGCCGGCCGAGCTCGCGCTGTTCGACCAGGTCGCCAGCCACGACGAGGCGCTTCGCCGCGAGGGGTACCCGGGCGATCTTCCGGTCGACGATCGGCTGCGGCGGATTCGTAACTGGCTCGCGCAGGAGGATGGGTACCTCCTCAGGCCGATGAACTGCCCGCACCACATCCGGCTGTACGCGTCCGAAGCCCGCAGCTACCGCGAGTTGCCGATCCGCATCGCCGAGTTCGGCCAGGTCTACCGCTACGAGCAATCCGGCGAAGTGAACGGAATGACGCGCGTCCGCGGCTTCTGTCAGGACGATGCGCACATTTTCTGCACGCCCGACCAGCTCCAGGAGGAGATCGCCGGCTGCGTCGAGATGGCCAAGCTGGTGCTGGACGTGATCGGGCTGACCAACTACCGCGTGCGGGTCGGGCTGCGCGACGATGGAGACAAGTACGTCGGCTCGCCGGAGAACTGGGCCAGGGCCCAGGCCGCGATCCTGGAGGCGGTGAAGCACTCGGGCATGCAGTACAGCGAGGGCGTCGGCGAGGCCGCGTTCTACGGCCCGAAGATCGACTTCCTGGTCAAGGACTGCATCGGTCGCGAGTGGCAGCTCGGCACTGTCCAGGCGGACTACAATCTTCCCGAGCGGTTCAACCTGCGCTATGTCGGCGACGACAATCGCGAGCACCAGCCCGTAATGGTCCACCGGGCTCCCTTCGGGAGCTTCGAGCGCTTCGTGGGCATCCTGATCGAGCACTTCGCCGGCGCGTTCCCGCTCTGGCTGGCACCGATCCAGGTGATCGCCTGCTCGATCAGCGAGAAGTCGAAGCCCTACGCAGAGCGCGTCTTCCGGATTTGCCAGCGGGCACCGCTGCGGGCCGAGCTGGACAACAGCGACGAGCGCATCGGCGCCAAGATTCGCCAGGCGGCCCTGCTGAAGATCCCGTATATCCTGGTGGTCGGCGAGCAGGAGGCCGCCACCGAAACCGTGAACGTGCGCACGCGCGACGGCAAGCAGTTCGGCAACTTCAAACTGCCCGAGTTCCTGGCCGCGTGCGCCATCGAGATCGCCACGAAGGGTCGTGAGGCCCCCGTCAGCGCAGGCCAGGCGCAGACGGTCTAGCGCGGCGGCGGTATCCAGCCGGCCGCGCCGAAGAAAGGAAGGTATCGCCCATCCATCAGAACCTGCGTTGCAACGAGCAGATCCGCATCTCGCCGGTGCGCATCGTCGGCGAGAACAACGAGCAGATCGGCGTCATCTCGACGTACGAGGCGCTCAAGATGGCCCGCGAAGCCGGGCTGGACCTGGTCGAGGTGGCTCCCAACGTGCGGCCGCCAGTCTGCCGGATCATGGACTACGGCAAGTGGAAGTACCAGCAGAAGAAGAACGTGAAGCGCAGCACGGAGCAGCAGCTCAAGGAGGTCCGGCTGCGGCCCAAGACGGATACGCACGACCGCGAGATCAAGCTGCGCCAGGCGATTCGCTTCCTGGCCGAGGGTGACAAAGTTCAGTTCACCATGCAGTTCCGCGGGCGCGAGCAGGCGCACCGGGAAATCGGGTACGACACGTTCCGCGGCATACTGGCCGAGCTGGGGCAGCGGGTGAAGATCGAGCGGGCCCCGAGCATCGACGGCCGCAACATGATCATGATCGTCAGCCCGGTGAAGGGCGCCTTCGACGGCGTCGTGCCCAAGCCCCAGGCCGAGGCGAAGGCGGCGCCCCAGCCCTCGGGCGGCGAGGCGCGCAAGGCGGCCGAACCGTCGCGCTCGGAGGACGCACAGACGCCCGCGGAGTCGCCGGCCGCGAGCGCATAGCTGGCGCTGGCGGGCGGCGAGATCAGGACGGGCGGGGGCGCTGTGAACGGCCGTCGCTAAGGAAGGTTGCCTTGGACGCTCCGCTCATGCCGGTCGGCTGGATCGGGTTGGGCATCATGGGGGCCCCGCTGGCCGGGCATGTCCTGCGCGCCGGTCACCCGCTGTTCATCTACTCGCGCACCCGGGAAAAGGCGGCGCCGCTTGTCGCGCGGGGCGCGACCTGGTGCGAGAGCCCGGCTGCGGTCGCGCGCCGCTGCGATGTGCTGCTGACGATGGTGACCGACACGCCGGACGTCGAGACGGTGCTCTTTGGCGTCGATGGCGCGATCGAGGGGCTCCGCAGCGGCGCGGTTGTCGTCGACCTCAGTACGATCAGCCCGGACGCCGCCAGGGTCATGGCCGCCCGGCTGGCCGAGCAGGGGGTGACGCTGCTGGACGCGCCCGTTACGGGCGGCGACGTGGGGGCGCGCAACGCGACACTGACGATCATGGTGGGCGGCCCAGGCGAAGCCTTCGAGCGCGTTCGGCCGGTCCTCGAGCGCCTCGGCAAGCGGATTGTGCATGTTGGCCCGAGCGGTGCCGGTCAGGCACTCAAGGCGTGCAACCAGGTGCTCTGCGCGCTGAACATGGTGGGCGTGTGCGAGGCGCTCATGCTCGCGCGCCGCGCGGGTATCGACCCCGGGCTCCTCGTGGACACGCTTCAACACGGCGCGGGCGGGTCGTGGGCCCTGGCCAACCTCGGCGTGAAGATCAATGCCGGCGACCTTCAGCCCGCGTTCATGATCGAGCTGATTCAGAAGGACCTCCGCATCGTGCAGGACACGGCCGCACGCCTCGGCCTGCCGCTGCCCGGCGCCGCGCTCGCCCAGCAGCTCTTCCGCGCCGTCGAAGCGCAACCCGGCGGCGGCAAGCTCGGCACGCAGGCAATGATCCGCGCGTACGAGGCGTGGGTCGCGCCCGGGCCGGCGGAACGTTGAGTCATCGCGGCTTCCCCGCTAGTCTTGGGTCGCGTGGGCGAGGACCGCTTCTCCGCTCATTCCTCTGGAACCCGTGAACCGAGTTGGGTCCGCGGGCAGAACGCAGACCCTTGTGCGTGACCGCGTGCGACTAGCCTACTTCGACTGCTTCTGTGGCGCCGCCGGGGACATGATCCTGGCCGCGCTCGTGCACGCCGGTCTCGACGTTGACGTGATGCACGACGTGGTCCGCCGGCTTGGGCTTCCGGAGGTTGCGCTGGTCACGTCGCCGGTTCGTCGGGGCGGACTGGCCGCGATGCACGTCCGGGTTGAGGTCGGCCCCGCCTCCCGCAAGGCCCATCGCCACCTGCCAGAGATACTCGACATCATCGAGCGCGCCGGACTGGCGGCCCCCGTGGCCGCGAATGCACGGCGGATCTTCGAGCGCCTCGCGTCGGCCGAGGCGGCCATTCACGGCATTCCGCCCGCGAAGGTGCACTTCCACGAAGTGGGCGCGGCTGACGCGATCGTTGATATCGTGGGCGCGTGTGCCGGGCTGCACGCGCTGCGGATCGACCGAGTCGTCTGCTCGCCGATCCCGATCGGCTCGGGCACGGTCACCTGTGAGCACGGCGTGCTGCCCGTGCCGGCGCCGGCGACGGCCGAGTTGCTGCGCGGCGTGCCCATCGCGGCGTGCGACGTGGAGGGGGAGCTGACCACGCCGACCGGCGCGGCAATTCTCACGACGTTGGCCGCCGAGTACGGCCCGCCGCCGGCGATGCGGCTGGAGGCCATCGGGTACGGCGCGGGGACGCGCGAATTCCGCGCCCGGGCGAACGTGCTGCGCGTGATGGTGGGCACGGCGGGCGAAGGCAGCGAGGCAGGCGAAGAGCGCGTCGTCATCCTGGAGACGCAGCTTGACGACAGCAACCCGCAGGCCGTGGCCTTCGCCTGCGAGCGCCTGCTCGAGGCCGGTGCGCTTGACGTGTACACGACGCCGATAGGCATGAAGAAGAGCCGCCCGGGTGTGTTGCTGACCGCTCTGTGCCGGGCGGAGTCGGCCGCGGCCTGCGAGGACGTGCTCTTTGCGGAGACGACGACTCTCGGCGTGCGGCGGAGTGAGGCGACGCGGCAGGTTCTCGAACGCACGCTTGAGCAGATCGAGACGCCCGCTGGCCCGATCCGCGTGAAGGTCGGGCGGCGCGGCGGGCGCGCGGTCCGCGCGTGGCCAGAATACGAGGACTGCGCGGCGGCGGCCCGGCGCACGGGGACGCCGCTGCGTGTCGTCCAGGAGCAGGCACTGAGTGCGTGGCAGGAACTGAATGGTCGTCGTGGCGATGGACCGCCTGGATAGCTCGCTCGCGCTTCTGCTGGGGGGCTTCTGCCTGGTCATGCTGGTCGTGTCGCTGGCGCGCGCGTCCATGACGCGCCGCGTCTCGCTGCGCGACCTCACCCGCGCGGAGCGGAAGCGCCTGCGCGATGAGCACGCGCTGGCCGCGTCGCTCGAAGTGCTGATCGCGCAGGCCCAGGAGACGGCCGACGCCGTCGCAGCGCGGACGGAAGCCGCGGCCCGCCGGCTCGAACGACTCGTCGCTTCGGCCGACCAGCGGATCGAGGCGCTTCGCGGCCTTGCTGCACGAGGGTCGCCGTCGACGACCGGGGGGCGTGCCGAGCCCGTGGCGCGTGCGTCCGTCACAGGCTCGCAGGGCGAGTCGGGCGGTACGAGTGCGGTTCGGGCCAAGGTCGCAGAATCCGGGACCTCACAGGCGATACAGGAAAACAAGTACGCACCGGACGATGACAGCCGATCCGGGGAGGGCCGCACGGGGTCGATCGGCTTGGCCCAAGCGGCGGGCCAGCTCGCGGCCGCTGGGCATTCAGTCTCGGCGATCGCCGAAGCGATGGGCCTGACCGTCGGCGAAGTGGACGTGTTGCTCGGTCTACACGCGATCACCGACCAATCGCAACGTGAACGGCCGCAGTTACCTAAAGCCGTTTCAGTGGCTGGGTAGATCGCGTTGGGTTCGGCCTGCGCGGACCCGAGGGGAGGGCAAATGGTACGCGCCAGCAGGTTTCTTTGAGGGCGCGCGTGGGGTGCGTGGTCCCAAGTGGCACTGCGGTGGAGGCGCGCAGCCGCACAGGCCGAGTGCCGGGCCACCGTCACGTTTGGGATTGACAGGCGTCCCGCGGCAACACTAGGATGCAGCGAGGCCGGAGGTTCTGAGAGAGGCACGAGTTCGGGACATCTTTGTAATACTGTTCTGACTGCCAGTTTCTTAGCGCTTCTCGGCTTGTTCTCTGTGCGCCCGGCTGCGTCCGCCGGGGTGCGGAGGGTGATTGGGATGCGGCCATGGTGGCCAGCCCGGAGTGGAGCGACGCAGCGTACAGGTCAATCCTGAGGAGGCGAGACGTATGAAGAAAGTTGCGATCCTGACAGTTCTGGCGGTGACAGCGGTGAGCTTCGCCGCGATCTTCAACGAGGTGGAGCCGAACGACACGAAGGCGCAGGCGACGCCGGCGTTCGGTCTGGTGAATGGCGACCAGCTCACGGGCACGTCGACGTCTAGCACCGGCGCCGGGCTCGACTACTGGCTGCTCAGCACGGCCCCGGCTCCGCTGGGCATCTACCGTCACCGCCTGCTGGTGACGCCGAACAACCTGGCTTGGACGGCGAGCATTCGAGGCTTGGGTCAGACGGCGGCGGCGGTGGATACGGCTCCCGGCATCCCGTGGGACGGCGTCGTCGGTGTGCCGAACGCGACCGAGGCGACTGTTCAGAGCATTTCGAGCGCGACTAACCCGCCGCGCTTCCAGCAGTGGTACGGGTTCGGCAAGGCCGAGCAGCTCCACTGGCGGATCAACGGCAGCACCGCGACGACCGTGCCTTACGTGGTCGACTACGTGGTCGAGCCGGTGACGCCCGTCGATATCGGCTCGTTCCAGCCGGGCGTGATCACGATCACGACCTTCGGCCAGGGCCACTCGACCGACACCGACCTGTGGGTCTACGACAGCAACTTCAACGCGATCGTGGGCTACGGCAACGATGACGAGGCGCCGAACGCCATCAGCGGCGGCCCCGGCACCGGCACGACGCTCCAGAGCTGGCTCGCCCGCACGTACGCGCCGGGCGTGTACTACCTGGCGCTGACCAACTTCAACCTGGCCAACAACCAGCCCAGCCCGAGCGACGACGACTTCCGGACCGGTTCAATTCTGGAGTTTCCGGATGCCGTGCTGAACTCGTCCACGACGACGAACCTCAACATGGCGTTCTCGATCAACGATCTCGGTCGCTCGATCCAGATTCCGAACACCAAGGTCGGCGCGTTCGACATCAACTGGTTCAAGTTCACCGTGGTGCCCGAGCCGACCAGCCTCGTGCTGCTGGCTCTCGGCGCTCTGCTCCGCCGGCGCTAAGCCGCGCTGAGTAGCCGCCCGCCGCGAGGTGGGCGACGGCGAAAATGGAGGGAGGCTCGCTTCGGCGGGCCTCCCTCTGTCTTGCGCGAGCGTGTGGGTGGCTCCTGATGGCGGTCGATCGAGCAGAGCACTATGGGTGCAACACCGCCGTGCGAGTTCAACCGGAAGCAACGAGTGCGTTCGGGCGCATCCGGCCCGGCGGGCTGGGCGATGGTGGGCGGGGGGCAACGCGATCCGCAGCCGAGCCGCCGCGCCCCGGAAGCTGGGACCTCGCCGTGGCGACCCCTCAGGGGTCGTCGGTACCCGATCCGCGCGGACGACGCGCACTGGACCTTGGTGCGCGCCCTAACTTCGACGACTCTTACAGGGTCGTCGCGACGTCTGCCGCATGAACCGGGGGCGGCGTCCGCCTTTGGCGGACTGGCGCCTGGCTTCGATCGTGCAGCCCGTCGGGCTGCCCGGCGCGCAGCGGACCCACATGCAGCCGCATAGGCTTCCGAGCCCCCGGGGCGGGCAAGATGCCTGCCCCACGCTGTACTCCCTCAGCGCGCTACCGTCACCCGGATACTCGCGGTCTCGCTGTTCCCGGCGGCGTCGTACACGCGCACCGTGAGCGTCGTCTCGCCGGTCGGCACGCGCGACGCCGCGACGTCCCAGTTCACCACGGCGGGGGCGTCGGTGCCGGCGAGCGGCACCGTACCGAGCGACTGGCCGGCGGCGCTGAACTCGGCCGACGCCAGGCCGCGGTTGTCAGTGCAGTCGACACGCAGCGTCACCACGCCGCGGACCGTGCTGCCGGCGGCCGGCGCAGAGAACGTCAGGCGCGGCGGTGTTGTGTCAACATCCGGGCGGAAGGTGATGCGCAAGGTGCGTGTGCTGGCGTTACCGAACACGTCGGTCGCCGTGACGGTGACCTGGTGATCTCCGGCCCGGAAGGCAGACGGATCAAGGCGAATGGCGAACGGGGCCAGTGAGTCAACGGCGATGAGCTGGCCATCCACGGCCAGCGTCACGTCCGCGATGTCCGCGGCGTCACTGACGATCGCCTCGACGGTGGCGGCCGTCGACAGCGTCTGCCCATCCGACAAACCGCGCACCGTCAGCGCGGGCGGCGTCGTGGCGGCGTACGCGGCGGTCGCGGCGGCAAGTTCGACGGCCGCCGCGGCATCCACGAGTCCCGCCCCGAACTCCGCGTCGGGACCGGCTGGGCCCAGGTCCAGTGCCGTCGACAAGAGGATGCCGCGGAGCGTACTGGGTCGCAGGTCAGCCCGTACGGAGAGCGCGAGCGCCGCCACGCCGGAGACGATCGGGGCCGCGAGCGACGTGCCGTCGTAGGCAGCGTAGCCACCGCCGCGGGCGGTCGTGAGGATGCGCTCGCCTGGCGCCGCGAGGGCGACAGCGTCGCCGAAGGTCGAGAACCCGGCGCGCGTCCGCGCCTGCGTCGTGGCGCCGACGAGAAGAAGCGATTCGGTTGGTGCCGCGCCGCTGCGCGCGCCCGTGTTGCCCATCGACATGACCGCGAGCACGCCGCGCACGCGAGCCCATTCGCACTGCCGCGTGAGCAGGGTGTCGGACTCGGCGCCGTCGGGGGCGAGCGAGATGTTGATGACGCGGGCCCCGGCGTCGACCGCATAGGCGATGCCTGCGGCCAGCGACCAGCTCGTGGCCCTATTCTGCGCATCCGTGACGCGCACGGAGAGGATCGACGCGTCCGGCGCGACGGAACTCGTCTGGCTGGCCGCGTTCGAGCGGGCCGCGATCGTGCCAGCCACGGCGGTGCCGTGCCCGAACCCGTCGCCCCAGCCGCTGACGCCGTCGGCCGTGTTGGCCCCACCGCGGACGCGCCCGGCAAGATCGGGATGCGCCGCGTCCACGCCGGTATCCAATACGGCGACGGTGACACCGCGGCCGGTGCCGTGCATCCAGGCGGCACGAGCACGAATCTCGTCGAGGTGCCACTGCCGCGCCGCCGCCTCCGACGACGCGACCGGCGACGCCCCGTATTTGTTGTTGGCCAGCACGTCCTCGACGAGCGGCGAGCTGCCGAGTTGCTGCGCCGCCGAGTCTCGCCGGACAGGGTCGACCTGAAGGAGCACGGCGGACAGGCTGTCCAGGCGGTCAGCCACCGTGGCGCCGACCTGGCGCGCCAGTGCGGTCACCTCAGCCGGTGAGGTTCCAGGTACCGTCTGGATGACAAGCTGGTCGGGCGCCACGCCAGGCGGCGCGGTCGAAAGCTCGGCCACGCCCGCCGTCAGAGAGCCGCTCTCGCCGCAGCCCAGGAAAATGGTTGCCAGAACGCCCGCGGCCAGCCAGGGGCAGATCGTGCGCATGGAGCACCTGTGGAAAACGAGGCCGGCGGATTCATCGGCCCGATAGACGGGCTCAATCAGGACCGCCCCGCGCTACACCCGGGCTTCCTTGTGCCGGTACGCCGCCCGAACGATGTCCTCGGGCTTCACGAGGTGAGGCTCGGCCTCGACCGCGGCCGCGACCCAGCGCTGCGCGTCGGCCCGCCGATCACCCCATTGCACCAGGATCTCGACGGCGATCCGCTGAGCGTCGTTCAGGACGGCAGCCGGCCGTGTCGGTTCCGCCGCGACCACGAACGCCTGCAACTTCCCCTGCAGCTCGGCCACGACCTGCGCGGCTGTCTTCTTGCCGATCTCGGGCAGGCTGGTGAGCAGCCGCGCGTCGCCGCTCTCGATGGCGGCGGCAATTTGCGGCACGGGCAGGCACATGGCGCGGAGCGCGCGGCGGAAGCTGATGCCCTTGACGCGCGTGAACAAGCGGAAGAAGTCGCGGTCGCCGGCGGTCAGGAACCCGATGAGGCGCGGGATGAGGTGAGAGCCGGCCGGGTTGCCCTCGAAGTGCTGGAGGGTGAAGAGCGTGAGTTCCTCGCCGCGGCGCTGCGACAACTCGGCCAGTGCGAGGGCCGGCAGCAGCACCTCGTAGCCGAGTCCGCCAGTCTCGAGCACGGCGGCGTCCTCGCCGATCTCCGTCAGCCGGCCGGTCAGTCGACAGATCATCGCCGTCTCCCGATGCTGCGCGCGACTGCCGCCCGCCCGGCCCGCATTCGCAAGCCGCACAGCGCGATCGCGATGGCGTCGGCCACGTCGTGTGGCTCGGGCACGCGCGGCAGGCCCAGCGTGGCCGCCACGGCGCGCTGAATCTGTCGCTTGTCCGCCCGGCCGCTTCCGGTGAGCAGCTTCTTTACGTTGGTGGCGGCGACGCTGATGACCTCAATTCCGCGCCGCGCTGCCGCAGCCAGGATGACGCCCCGCGCGTGGCCCATGAGGATGGCTGTTCGGGGATGCTTGTAGTGCGCGTACAGCTCTTCGCAGACAAGCAGGGCGGGGCCATGCGCCTCCAGCAGGTCGTCGAGGCAGCGGTCGAGTTCGAGCAGGCGGAGCGGCAACGCATCGGTCGCTTGGAGCCGGATCACGCCCGCCTCACATATCCGCGCCTCACTGGGCAGCGCCGCCTCCGCGAGGACGGCGTAGCCGGTGCGCCGCAGTCCTGGATCGACGCCCATCACCGGGCCATCCGGCCGTGCTGCGTCGGACGCGGGCAAGCGCGCGGGCTTCGGCTTATCGGGCATGCGGTCCATGATGACGAAAGGTCGCCCGACCGCAACTCCCGGCCGCCGGCGACGTCGCGGCGCCGCACCGTCAGGGCTCGGACGCGGGCGGGCGAGTGGCCGGCTGGGGATCGAGTGCCGCAAGCAACGCAGGATGCGGCCTGGGTGGCCTGGAGGCCAATCGCAGCCTGTCAGAAGTGGTCCCGTGGAAACGACCGAAGCGTAGTGAAGTGGGCGGCCGATGGAGGCCGTCATATAATCAGCGAAACTGGGTCGGGACAGGCCGATAAGCGCGCGGATCTTCGCACGTGCCGCGCGCCGAAAGGATGGGACCGCATGCGTTCGCGGATCGCCGGCTGGGCGTTGGCGGGTGTGTTGTTGGCGGTGCCGCTGTCGGCGATGGCGGCCGAAGACAGCCTGATCGCCGCGTACGACGCGATTCTCCGGGGGGACTACGACGTTGGCCGGGCGATGATCGGCCGCGTCGCGGAGCGGGAAGAGAGCGACGACGTCAGGGAGGTCAAGGGGTGGGTCGAGCAGTACTGCGACATCATCCGCGCGCGCAGCGAACTGAAGCGCAACACGCTCGAGTGGAACGCCGAGCAGGCGCGCCGCGCGCTGGCTGAGGGCCACACGTTCCTCGCGCTGAGCTTCGCGGCCCAGGCGGCGGCGTACGCCGACGACCTCAAGGCGTTCTCGCAGGAGCCTTGGGTCCAGGACCTGACGCAGAAGTGCCTTGAAGCGGCGTCCGAGCTCGAGCGCCAGGACCGCTGGACGAAGGCGGTCAGCTACTACCTGCTCCTCGAGCGGGTGCACGACAAGAGCGAGACGTACAAGAAGCTGCGCGAGGCGGCCGGACGTCGCGCGCGGATCGACCTCGTCTACAAGAAGCGGAAGGACCTGGACGAGCGCATTCGGGCGGTCGATCGGGACCTGCTCCGTGCGGCGGTGCGGCTGATCGACCGGCTGTACTTCCAGGTTCCGGACTTCAAGCGGGCGGCGCTCGGGGCCATCGACAACCTGACCGCGGTGGCGCAGTCCAGCAAGCTGCGCGAATACCTGGATGGGCTGGCCAACCCGCGCTCGCGTGAGCTGTTCGTTTCGCGCTTGCGGGAGCTTCGCGGGAAGGTGGAGTCGGCGAAGGATTACGGCTACCGCGAGATGCTCAAGCTCTTCAACGAGATCGCGGAGAGCAACCGGACGAGCGTCGAGCTGCCGGAGGGGCTGCTGATCGTCGAGTTCCTGGAGGGCGCTGATCCGGAGCTGGACGACTACACGAGCATCATCTGGCCGTCGGAGGCCAAGGATTTCGACAAGATGATGATGGGCGGGTTTGACGGCGTGGGCATCCAGCTCGGGCTCGATGAGCGGACCAACCGCCTGCGCGTCGTCACGCCCCTGGAGAACTCGCCCGCCCTCGAGGCGGGAATCCAGCCGGACGACCTGATCGTCTCGGTCAACGGCGAGAGCACGAAGGGCTGGACCACCGAGGACGCGGTCTCGAAGATCATGGGCAAGTCCGGCACGGAAGTCGTGCTGACGATCCTGCGGCCGCGCACGGGCCAGGAGCTGTCGTTCAAGCTGGTCCGCCGCACGATCGAGCTGACCAGCGTGCGCGGGTTCGAGCGTGACCCGAAGGACCAGAACGCCTGGAATTACATGCTGGACCGCGACGCGGGCATCGCCTACATCCGCGTGACCAACTTCCTGCCCCGAACGAACGAGGAGCTGACCACGGCGCTGAAGGAGGCCCGGGCGCAGGGGATGCGGGCGCTCGTGCTCGACGTGCGGCACAACCCCGGCGGCCTGCTGGACGTGGTGGTCGAGGCCGTCAGCAACTTCCTGGATCGCGGCGAGGTCGTCTCCACGCGCGGTCGGCTGGACACCGACAGCCGCGACCGCGTGGCCGGCCGGGCCCTGTACAAGGACGTGCCGCTGGTCGTGCTGGTCAACGAAGCCAGCGCCAGCGCGTCCGAGATTCTGGCCGGGGCGCTTCAGGATCACGGCCGGGCGGTGGTCCTGGGTGACCGGACCTTCGGCAAGGGCAGCGTGCAGCACATCCGGAATCTCACCGACGAGGCCCGGATTAAGCTGACGACGGCGCTGTACTACCTGCCCAGTGGCCGCAGTCCGCACCGCCTGCCTGGCGCGGAGATGTGGGGGGTCCAGCCGGACCTCGAGCTGAAGCTCACGCCGAAGGAGCTGCGCCGCGTCATTGAACGGGAGCGCGAGAGCTACGTGATCCACAACGAGGGGTCGGATGGCGACAACAAGCCGCTGACGGACGAGGAACGCGAGCGGCTGCTGAAGGATCTCAAGTCGGACGAGAAGGACGCGGATGAGGACGAGCCGCTGCTGAGCGAGGCCGACATCAAGGCGCTGGAGGCCGACCCGTACGAAGCGCCGAAGGTCGATCCGCAGCTTCAGAGCGCGCTATTGATGCTCCGCGTCAAACTGGCCGCGAACCTGCCGTGGCCCAAGGAGTTCGCCTCGGCCCGGCGGGCGCCGTAGGACCCATCCAAGAGCTTGGAGCCGCATTCGGTGGAGCACCCGCTGATCGCGGCTGCTCCACGGGTTTCAGGAGAGGCTCTAGCCTGCTGTCTTGCAGGCACCGCAACTCCTCGAGCTAAGTGGGGCGGCCTCCGTGCCCGCTCGGCAGGCAGGGACGCCGCCTCACTGCGCGCATGTGGGTGGCGGGCTCTCGGAGGCGGTAAAGTCGCGCCCCGGCCTCGCTCAGATCACGCCGGTGCTGGGGTCGCGCCCGTCGGCGTCGGGTCAATCGCGGCCGCGGAGCGCGCGTCTACTCCGGCACTCTGCTGAGCGGTTCGCACGGATACGTCGCGCTTCATGCGGAGTATATAGAAGCTCCCGTAGGTCGCGGACCGGTCGGCGGCGAACAGCTCCCGGGCCAGGGCATCATCGCGCTCGACAAAGGGGAGGATGGAGGCCGGCGGGTCGAAGCGGTAGCTGCCGGAGCGGTAGATCATCGTCGCGCCGGGCGCCGCGGCGCGCACGACGCTCTGCATGGTCGACTCGAAGAGCTGCGGGGTCATCCAGTCGAAGATGTCGAGCAGGTTGAACTTGTGGATGGAGGCGGGAGGCTGCGTGTCCAGGAACGGCCCCAGCCAGCCATTGATCACCGTCACGCGGTCGATCAGGCCGCGCAGCCGCTCGAAGTTCGGCCGCAGCAGGTACGGCGGGACGCGGTCGCCCTGGAACCGGCCGGTCAGGGCGATGCTGAGGAAGTAGTTGTCATACGTGGGGACGCGGGTCAGGGCGTACTCGACGCGCTCTTTGACGTACTCGTACATGTCGTGGCGGCCGTCGACGAGGCGATACTGCTCCGGGTGGACGCCGGCCAGGAACATGAACGGTTTGAACTCGACGAAGCGCCGCGACCAGGGGCCCCAGAGGCGCGGGGCGACGTTCCGCTCGTACCACGCCTGCTGCGCAGGCAGCGAGCGCAGCTCGAAGAGCTCGTCGAAGCGGTTCGGATGGATCCCCAGCAACTGAAGGTAGCGACGAAGAATTCGGAAGAAGAGGCCGTTGCGGCCGAAGTCGTAGATGCCGCGCGCGGCCATCCACAGGTGCTCGTCCCAGAAGTCCTGCGAGCGCGGCGAGAGCAGCGGCCGCAGGTGCGGGCGGTAGACCTGGCTCACGCGGGCCGGCCGGCGGACGCCGAAGATGTCGAAGAACGCGTCGTAGTCGAGCGTCTGGAGGCCGGCCAGCTTCAGCTCCAGCAGCGCGTTCTGCCCCGGATTGCCGTCGATCGAGAACAGCCGCGCCGGGCCCTGGGCGAGCAGGTTCAGCGGGTTGCACCCGGCGGAGCTGATCGAGATGACCGTATCCGTGGGCTGGATGCCGAACGCCCGGCGGTCCATCTCCGGGTCCTCCCACGACATGTTGAACACGATGCCGCGGAAGACCAGCGACTCGAGCCAGCCGCGCCGCCCGGCGGTGGGCATATCGACGACGCGCCAAAGGGGAGTCGGCATCAGCGCGCCCCTTTCCGGGCCACGGCTGTGAAGTTGTAGCCGCCGAGCCAGTACGTGACGTCGACGCGGGCGAAGCGCCGCCGCAGCTCGTCCTCGTACGGCCGCAGCGTCTCGACATGGTTGAGCCGCAGCCAGGTCCGCATCAGCGGAGCCAGCGGGCCCCAGCCGTCGAACCGGGAGAAGTCGAGCACAACCAGCCTGCCGCCTGGCGCGAGGTGCTCCGCGGCGCGATCCAGCGCGGCGGGCCATTGCGGGATCATGGTGAGGCTATACGCGAAGAAGACCGCGTCGAAGAGCCGGCCGAGATGCATCGTCGTCGCGTCGCCCTGGACCAGCTCGACGTTACGCCACGCGGTGCGGGCGACGCGCCGCTCCGCGCGGGCGAGCATGTCGGCGGAGAAGTCCAGCCCGACCAGGCGACCTGCCGCGGGATCAAGGTGCTCTTGGACAAAGCGGAAGTTGAGCCCGGTGCCGCAGCCGACTTCGAGCACACTGGCGGCGGGGTGCAGATCGAGCGCGGCGGCCGCCCGGCGGCGCCCGTGCAGGATCATCCACCGCGTGCTGTCGTAGACCGTGGCATGGAACCGATAGAACCGTTGAACGGCCGAATCTGACAAGGCGGGCGTTCTCCAACTCTGGAAGGCGCTCCGCGCGTGCGGGGGCCACGCCCGGCGCGCGGCGGGCCAGGTCCGCCACCCCGATCGGACCGGGCCGGCGAACCTGGCACCGGTTCGTAGTCTACCGCGGTGGCGGTCCTGGCAGAAGGGCGCCGGCGGCGGGGCGTTGGTTGACATGCCCGCCCGGCAGGCCGAGAATCGAAGAACTCTCTGCGTAAGGCGCTGTTGAGGGCCTGTCCCCGCTGCGCGGCCCGCGGGCCCGCACAGCAGACCTGGAGGTCGCGAGGCTATGGAGCAGCCTTCGTCGCACGTGAAAATCAAGCGTCAGGGCGACGTGTCGGTGGTCCAGTTTGCCGACCGGAAGATCCTGGAGGAGCTGAGCATCCAGGAGATCGGCGAGGAGCTCAAGACGCTCACCGAGTCGGAGCCGAAGATCAAGCTCCTGCTCGACTTCGGCAACGTCGACCACCTGGCCAGCGCGGCCCTGGGCATGCTCATCACGCTGCACAAGAACGTCCAGCAGCGCAACGGGGCGCTGAAGCTGGCCAACATCAACAAGCAGATCTTCCAGGTATTTCGGATCACGCGCCTCGACCGCGTGTTCGAGATTCACAACACGGCCGACGACGCACTGTCCGCGTTCCAGAAGGCCTGATCGCCCCGCGCTGCCGCGCCCGCCGGCGGCCGGGCCGCGCGTGTTGTGGATTGTCCATGAAGGTCCCCCCTGACTTCGGCATCGACGATGCGCAGCTCACCAGCGTGACTGTGCCCAATGACCTGCGCAGCGTGAAAAAGCCCGAGCGCGCCATCATGGACCTGCTCGAGCGACACGGCTTCCACAAGGAGACGATCTTCGCCATCAAGCTGGCCTTCGAGGAGGCCATCACCAACGCCGTCAAGCACGGCAACCGCAACGACCCCACCCGGCACGTTTACCTGCGCTACTATGTCGACGACCGCCGCGCCGTGATCATGGTCCGCGACGAGGGCCCGGGCTTCTGCCCCGATCACGTGCCCGATCCCACCGCCGATGAGAACCTCGAGCGTCCCTGCGGCCGCGGCATCATGCTGATGGCCACGTACATGACCAAGCTGCGCTTCAACGACCGCGGCAACGAGGTCTGGATGCTCAAGGAGAACACGCCGCCGGAGGAAGCCCCGGCCTGAGAGGCAGCGCAGGGCCCGCATGCGCGGCGCCAGCATGCCGAGAGCGCAGTACCCCGGCGCGTCGCGCAGGACGCACGCAACAGGCGCAAGCTGAGACTGGTCGGGCGGAATCGGAGAGGGGGGGATTCGAACCCCCGGTACCTTGCGGTACACCGGTTTTCGAAACCGGCCCGTTCAGCCGCTCCGGCACCTCTCCTGAACCAATCGCGCGCGGTGGGGGGCCGCGGCGAGGCGCGAAACGGCATACTATACAGGCCGCCGCGGTCAGGACAACCGCGGCGCGCCCGCGGGGCACCCGGCGAGCACCGGACGCCCGCGTCGGTCCCGGCAACTTCTTTGCGCCTGCGCAGCGCAGGACCAGTGCGGTCAAGCCGTCCAAAGCGGGACCAGGACGAGAACCAGCGGGTCGAGTGATGAGCCATCGGGTCGGAATTGGCTACGACATTCACCGTCTCGAGCCCGGGCGGGCCATGGTGCTCGGTGGTGTCGCGATCCCCAGCGACGTCGGCCCCGTGGGCCACAGCGACGCCGATGTGCTCCTCCACGCGCTGACGGATGCCCTGCTCGGCGCCGTCGGTGCTCCGGACATCGGGGAGCTCTTTCCGAACACCGACCCGCGCTGGCGGGGCGCGGCCAGCAGCGTCTTCGTCGAAGCGGCCATGCAGCGCGTGTGCGCGGCGGGGATGCGCGTCGGCAATGTTGACGCGGTCGTGGTCGCCGAGCAGCCGCGACTGGCGCCGCACAAGCCGGCGATTCGTGCATCGATCGCGCGCCTGCTGGGCGTCAGCCCGGAGCAGGTTGGGTTGAAGGCGACGACCAGCGAGGGTGTCGGGGTGGTGGGCCGGGGAGAGGCGATCGCGTGCTGGGCGACGGCGCTGCTCGTCGAGGATCGTGGTGTCTAGAAGCTGTCCCGGGACCTGTGAAGCACCCGCTATCAGCGGGTGCTTGTCGCTTGGAGCCGAGTTGCAGGCCGTGAGTTCGGCCGGTCTGCCGGGCGACTTGTGCAACCCCCGGTGAGAGCGGGCGCCCACGTCGTGTTCCTCCAAGTTCAGGGACGGGTTCTCGCGCAGCGCCTTGCTGTCTCCTGCGCGGCACGCAATCCCGGTGGGGCGGGCTTCCAAGCCGCCAGGGCCGGCCGACGGCCTGCCGCACCCGGTCGAGCACTTCGTCGCCCCCAATAGACGCCGACGCGGCCGTCCTGTAGATTCGCGACCGTCAGCGTGTGCTTCCGGCGGCGCGGCCGGGGTGCAGCGCGGATCACGTGTCGTCTGTGAGGGCGGCGAGTTGATGCTGATGGCCTGGTCGATCATGGAGGTCATTGCCCGGAACTGGGCGATGGTCGCCATCATCTCGACCATCGTCATCCTCGTCGTCATCCCGATCCTGGTGCTGCTCAAGTACGTTCGAATCTCGCTGAACATCATGCGGACGACGAAGCCGCCGCTGGCCCGCGGGCCGCTGGACTTCGAGCGCATGCTGGGCGAGCCGGTGACGTTTCCGGCGCTGGACGGGCTGCCGTTGAGCGGGATGCTGCTGCGGGCTCGCGGCGCCGCGCGCAAGGGGCTGATCGTCTTTGCACACGAGTTCTGCTCGGATATGTACTCCTGCGCGCGCTACTGCCGGCCGCTGGTCGAGCGCGGCTACGACATTCTCACGTTCGATTTCCGGGGGCACGGTCGCTCGGACTGCCCGCCGGGGTACGTTCCACGTCAGTGGGTCACGGATCGCGAGCTGGCGGACATGCGCGGTGCGGTGGCCTTCGCGGAGAACTGGCTTGCCGAGCAGGGCCGCGCCATCGAGCTCGGGCTCTTCGGCATCTCGCGGGGGGCGTGCGCCGCGATTCTCGTGGCCGCGGAGAATCGCCGCGTTGCGGCGCTGGCCGTCGACGGCGCCTTCAGCACTGACACGACCATCGAGTACTTCATGCGTCGCTGGGCGTACATCTTCACGTCCATGCGTTTCGCGTACGAGAACTACCCGACCGTCTTCTGGCGCTTCCTGCGCGCCTGGATGATTTACTTCGCGCGGCGCGAGTTCGGCTGCCGCTTCCCCTCGGTCCGCAAGGCCATCGCCCGCATGGCGCCGCGGCCGATGCTCTTCATTCATGGCGAGAAGGACTCGTACCTGCCCGTGGAGCAGAGCCGCAAGCTCTACGTCCTGGCCGGCCAGCCAAAGTTCCTCTGGGTCGCGCCAGGTGCCCGCCACAACCAGGCCGTCGTGCTGCACGCCGAGCGCTACAGCGACCTGACCGTGTCCTTCTTCGACCGCTACCTCGGCTCCGAGGACCGCGGCGCGCCGACGGCCGCGCGACCGACCTCGCTCTTTGCGCGAGGCTCGACGCCGGTTACCGGTGTGCCGGCGGCGGCTTCGGGCGCGGACGCGATCGTCGCGCCGTGATGGCCGCGGGCTGAGGGACGATGCCCACACTGCTCGACAGGATCGCCGCGCGAATCGGTCTGCTCCACGCGGGGCGCCTCGTGAGCAAGTTCCGCGGCGCCCTGGCGGACGTGTCCGGGGCACAACAGCGCACTCTGGACCGGCTGCTCGGCGTTGTCCGGGGCAGCGAGCAGGCCCGCCGGTTCGGGCTCGAGCGGGTTCGCACGGTCGATGACCTCCGTCGCGCGCTGCCCGTCGCGGACTACGAGGCGTATCGTCCGCTGGTCGATCGCGTATGCGATGGGGACGTGGCCGCCATGTTCCGGCCCGGCGCGCGGCTGCGCATGTTCGCCACCAGCAGCGGCACGACGGCGCTACCCAAGCGCGTGCCCGTCACGGCCGAGTTCGAGGCCGACTACCGCCGCGGGTGGAACGTCTTCGGCATGAAGGTCCTCCAGGACCACCCCGATGCGATCCTGCGCCACATTCTGCAAAGCACGAGTCGGTACGACGTGGGGCGCACGCCCAGCGGCGTGCCGTACGGCGCGATCACGGGCCTGCTGGCCCGCACCCAGAAGCGTATCGTGCGGCACTACTACGTCAGCACGCCCGACACCGCGCTGCTCGACGACCCGCAGGCCCGGCACTACGTGCTCATGCGCCGGGCGATCGTGCGCGACCTGGGATTCGCGGTTACCGCGAACCCGGCGACGCTGATCAACATGGCCCGACTGGCCAGCGAGCACGCCGAGACGCTCATTCGCGACGTACACGACGGCGACCTGGCGGAGCGCTTTGTTCCGGATCGCGAGCTGCGGCGGCGACTGTGCCGCGGGTTGCGGCCCGATCCGGACCGGGCCGCAGCGCTGGCGCGGCTTCGCGAACTGCACGGCGTGCTGCGCCCCCGCGACTACTGGCGCGTGTCGTTCCTGGCCTGTTGGACAGGCGGAAGCATGGGGAACTACGTGCGGCGGCTGCGCGAGTGGTGGGGCGAGCTGCCCGTGCGTGACATTGGGCTGCTGGCCAGCGAGGGGCGCGTCAGCGTGCCGATGGAGGATGACACGCCGGCCGGAGTCCTCGACGTCACGTCGGCCGTGTTCGAATTCATCCCCGCCGAGGAGTGGGGGCAGGCGGACGCTCGGACGGTGCTGCCGCGCGACGTCGAGGTTGGACGGCGCTACGTGGTCGTGCTCTCGAACACGACCGGCCTGCTGCGCTACCGGCTCGATGACGTGGTCGCGGTGCGCGGCTGGCTTGGCGAGTCTCCGCTGGTCGAGTTTCTCCATCGCGCCGGGCGCGTCTCGTCCGTGGCAGGGGAGAAGCTCACGGAGAACCAGGTCGTGGCGGCGTTCCGCGCGACCTGCGGCGAACTCGGCTGCGCCGAGATGGATTTCCTCATGGCGCCCTGCTGGGGCGATCCGCCCTACTACCGGGTCAACACGGCGCGGCCGCTGCCACCCGGTGCCATCGAGCGGCTGGATGAGAACCTCTGCACGCTGAACGAGGAGTACGATGCACGCCGCAAGACCTCCCGGCTGGGGCCGCTCACGGCGCGCGTGGTCGAGCCGGCGCGGATGGTGGAGATGGACCGCCGCCTCGCTTCGGCGCGGCGTTCGACGGCCGAGCAATTCAAGCGTCCCTTTCTGGTGACGGAGGTTGGCGGCGACGACGCGATGCTGGACCTGCGGGGCAACGCCGAGCCTGGCGGGGGTGGGGCAGACGGGGCGAGTGGCGGGCAACCCTGACGCGGAGTCGCCGGGGACTTGTCCGGCGCCGACGGATTCTCCCGGAAATTTTCCCAAGCGTAACTAGCGGCGGTTCTTCGTGTTGCGCCATTTTTAACGAAAGACGTTAAAATAGATAATCATCGTGCGCGCGCACGAAGTTGATTTATCTCAAGGGCGTGGTATAGAGGGTTCGATAACGCCAGCGTCACGTTCAGAGGAGGTACTGGAGTCGATCGCACAAACTCATCTCACGCGATGGGCCCGGCCACGTAAGGCACACCGCCACGGACGAGGAGCCTCGGGACATGAAACGGAATTCCGCGAAGGAAACGATTGCCGACACTTGGCGGCAGTACCGTCTTACCCGCAGTGTCGACGCCCGCAATCGGCTGGTCGAGCACTACATGCCGCTCGTGCACAAGATCGCCGAGATCATGGCTCGGCGGCTGTGGCCGCGCGTTTCGGCCGACGAACTCGCCAGCGCCGGGTACGACGGACTGATCGCGGCGGTGTCGGCGTTCGACCCGGGTCGGAACGTGAAGTTCGAGACCTACTGCCGGCAACGCATCCTGGGGGCCATACGAGATTGGCAGCGCGAGATCGACCCGCTGGGCAGGAGCGGGCGGAACTTCGAGCGGACGATGAACCTGACGGAGGAGCGCTTCCACGCCGAGTCGGGCAACAAGCCGACCTCAGACGAGCTGGCCAAGGGCATGGGGCTGCCCGTCAGCCGCTTCCTGAAGATGCGAACGAGCGTGGCCGCATCGCACGCCGTGCCGCTCGAGTGTGGCAGCGACCGCTCGGACGACTCCCGGGTGGGGGCCTTGGTGCCGGTCGACCCGCGGCCCGGCCCGGACCAACAGACCGAGCGGGAGCTGATTCGCGAGTGGCTCACGCGGGGACTCAAGGAGCAGGACCGCCTGATCCTCACGCTCTACTACTACGAGAACCTCACCATGGCGTCGATCGGGCAGGTGCTCGGCGTCAGCGAGTCGCGAGTCTGCCAGCGGCACGCCGAAATCGTCGACCAGCTCCGCACGCGCTTCGCGAACGTGGCCTGCGACCTCGTGGCCTGAGCGTCGCCCAACGATCCTCCCTCCCTCCTCTCGTGGGGGACCGTCGCTGCGGCACGGTCCCCCGCGTATGTCTTTGCCGCCGTGGCGAGCGTACCGGCAGCCACTGCGCTCGGAGCTGCCCGCCGCGTCAGCCCAGGTAGTTCGACCCGACACGCATCGAAACATGCAGCGCCTTGTCCGCCACGGCCCCGATGATGCCGTGGCTGGCGGCGACAACCGGCAGTGAGGGCCGGCGTCGCCAGACCAGGGCGTAGAAGCAGCCCATCGCGAACGTGCCCGCCATGAGGAGCGGGTTCGGTGTGTGCGCCAGCGCGAAGAGGAGGCCCGTCCCGAGCACGCCCGCCGCCGGGCCGCCGGCGAGTCGCAGCCGGGGCAGGGATACGCCCAGGAGTACGCCCTGCTGAACCAGTCCCCACGCGGGGTACAGGAGGAGGGCCCCGAGCAGGTCCCACTCACCGCGCAGCCCGCCGTGCGGCCGGCCGGTCGTCAGCCAGCCGATCGCGAGAAGGACCGCGACGGTGGCGAGGGTGAACGCGCCGACGGGCAGCAGCGCGCCGCGATGGTCGCCGCCACGCTTCGCCAGCCCGAATTGCCGCCAGCCGTAGAGCCCCCGGGCGCGCGTGTAGACCACGATCACGAGCCCGATGGCGGCGCCGACAGCAATGTCGACCCACCGCGCGCGGTCGCGCGGCACGATCCAGATGTACGCCTGCGAAGCTGCGAAGGGAAAGATCGCCTCGGCGAGCAGCGCGATCCGGCCGAAGAGCGTCAGGCGTTTCGCGGGCGGGTGCATTGGGCGGAAAGTGTATCGGGCGGCGGGGGGACCGTCGCCGCGGGGCAGCTCGAGCCAGAGCCGACCGCGCAAGCGGTCGGTGCCCCTATGTCAGCGGCCGGCCCCGCTGCGCACGCGGTCGGTTCGCCCGCACGAGTGGTCGGCGCATCCGCGCTGCGGCACCGTAGTCCGCGCCGAGCACGGGTTGACTTGGGTCCCGGGGCGGATAGACTGGAATACGTTGTAGTACCAGAGGCCGATCCCTTGCGCACGTGCACGTTGAAACAGCGCCGCCGACTTCGACCGGCCGTAGCGGTCGTTGCTCTGCTGGTTGCGTCGCCGGCGCTGTTGGCGCCGCTGCACGCCTGGCATGGGCTGCTCGGCTGGTGCCATCACGGGGACGAGCCCAGCGACGCTGCGGCTGGCCCCGCCGATCCCGGCTGCGGCACGTGCCACGCTTCTACGGCCGCGTGCGGACCCACCGGGGCATCTTCGGGCTCTCGCAACGCGGCCGGCGTCGCGTTCGCCCCCGGTGTTGCTCACACTGCCCCGACGGATCACCCCACCGGCCCCGCTCCTGGCCGCGCGCCCCACCGGGCGGACTGTCCGCTCTGTGTGCTCGCCCTGGTCTTTGCTCCGGTCGTCGACGAAGCGACCGTGCTGCCGGCGGCGGAGCCGTTCGACATCGTCGGCGTCGCCGCGCTCTCGTGCGACGCGTCCCGTCCCGACCTTCCCTTCGCTGCCCGCGGTCCTCCTGCCTGCTGATTAATCGACCCAAGCACGCGGCGTGCCCTCGGCCGCCGAGTGCTTCCCTCGGAAACCCAGCCGCGGTCCGCGCATCGTGCCTGACCGCGCAAGGCGACTCAGCGACGCCATCGTGGCGCTGTACGGCGCCGGTGGCATGGGCGCGCGGCCGCGCTGACGTGTGACCAGCGGCGAGGCAGCCTGCCACCTGGCAAGGACTGGTCTGACGGAGTGGATCCGATGTTCGCTGCTTCCCCAGCGCGACGAGCGCGCCGCGCGGCGTTCACGCTCATCGAGCTGCTCGTCGTGGTCGCGATCATCGCGCTATTAATCTCGATTCTGCTGCCCTCGCTTGGGCGTGCCCGCGAGCAGGCCCGGGCGGTCGTGTGCCAGAGCAACCTGCACAATCTCAGCCTGGCACTGCTCATGTACACCGACAGCTACAACGGCTGGTTCCCGCAATGGGGATACTCCCACGGCGGCGGCGACGCCGGCGCGGCCCAAGCCTGGATCAACACGATGACGCCCTTCGTGGGGCAAAGCTGGCAGACGCAGGGTGAGCGCGAGTCGCGACCCGCAAGCTCCGTCTTCCGCTGCGCCAGTGACCGTAGCCCGCACTGGACGCGAGCGCGGCAGCAGCCGGCCGGCCCCCTTCGCCGTACGAGCTATGCGACCAATTACATCCTGGCTACCTCGGGCGAGGACAACCCGCTGTGGAGCCCACAGGACGCGGCGGTCTACAACCGGCGTGACAACATCCGCCGGCCCAGCAGCACGATCTACTTCGTGGAGTTGGCGGAGGCGGGCGACTACGCCGAGGCGGACCACGTGCATCCGGAGAACTGGGCCTGGCTGCCGGCGTCCATTGATGATCAGGTCGCCCGGGCGCGTCACAGCGGGCAGGCGTGCTACGGCTTTGTCGATGGGCACTCGGAGCGGCTGGCCTTCGACCGGACGTTCAGCTTTCGCGGCGACCCGCTGGGGGACGTCGAGTGGCTCTTTAACAAGTATTACCCGACGGTCGCGCGATGACCCGGCGGGCGGTCGTGGCGTGGGTGTCGGTTCCGTGCGGAGCTAGTTTGCGGATTGGCATACTGCCGGGCCTTCGTGTCCGACGATGGGCTTGACCGGATTCCCTCAAAGGAACAGATGACTTCGCGACGCCTTCGAGCGTCGCGGCTCTGGAAAGGATTGGAAAGATGACCATGCGCTTTCTCGCGATCAGTGCGGTCCTGGTGATGACGGTGGCGGCCTTTGCCGGCGTCGTGCACAAGGACGATTTCGAAGTCGGCATCGACCCCGTCTCGCAGAAGATCAAAGTGGAGTACGACCCCGACCTCTTCCCGTTCCCGCTGCCGCCGTCCGACTTCCCGCTCCTGACGGGCTGGGCGCTGGATGATCCCGGCTTCGTCAGTCTCGATGCCGACGAGCAGATCCCCGGCGAGTTCGAGCCGCTGCCGCCCGGCCGCGTGATTGGCTTGCGGGTCCTGGCGGTCAGCAGCCCCGAGTTCAAGGTTTGGGATCCGCTGGGTCCTGGCGAGCCGGGCTTCCAGATTCAGGGCAGCAACCTGTGGACGATCGGCGCCGCGCCGTTCGACCGTCACCCGGTGTGGCACATCGACTCGAGCGACCCAGCGTACAACCCGGCAAACGGCCCCTGGTCGGTCACGTTCGAGCTGATTGACCTGACGCCGGGGCTGTCGGTGGGGCTGCTTCCCTCCGACCCCGTGACGGTGACATTCATCCCCGAGCCCGCGTCGCTCGCGCTGCTCGTGCTGGCCGGGACGTTGATTCGGCGGCGATGAGGCTGCCGCCTCGACAAGAGGATGACTCCGATGCGAACGCACACGTGGCTGATCGGCGTCTTGAGCTGCGGACTGCTTGCAACCGGCGGCGCGTTGGCCCAGCACAGCGGCGACATCGGCGTCGGTCGCTCGGCTGCGGGCGTGCTCAAGTACAGGCCGTTTGATCCCAACACGACGCCCGTTTTTGACCCCGCGATCGGCGTGGGGCTGTTCACGTACTTCCCGAGCCTGAGCAGCTATCGCACCGACAACCCGGGATTTGACGGCAACTTCGCCGAAGTGCCGGCGCTGGACTACTACCGGCTGGCGAGTGGTGCATCGATCCGCCTCGTCGCGGTCGCGGACCTGCCGGCGCCGATGCGCGTGCAGTACCAGTCGCAGGTCATCCGTTTCGCGGGCGAGTTCATCGCGCTCGGCTCGGCGACGCTGCACCGACACGCGATCTTCATCGTCGATGCCACCCATTCCCAGTTCGATCCGCTCCGCACCGTGTGGGCGGGTACGTTCCTGCTGCGTGACGTGGGTGTTACCGCTTACGCCGACTCGGCGCCGTTCACGATCCGCATCGCGACCGTCGAGTGCGACAGCGGCGACGTGAATGGCGACGGCAGCGTGGACTTCGACGACATCGACCCGTTCGTCGAGGCGCTTTCCGCGCCGGCGTCCGTCTCCGCGCAGCAGCGCTGTGCCGCCGACTGCAACCGCGACGGCTACGTGACCTTCGACGACATCGACGTCTTTGTCGCGCTGCTGGGAGGGACGGGCGACTAGCGGGCGTGGCCCCAGTGACCTGACCGGTTGTCGGACGTTCGAGGGCGCCGTACGCGCGTCGCCTCGCGGCGGGCGCTCCGGAGAAGAGGAAGGAAGCGCGACGGCGACGAGCGGCCCCCGCGGGCCGCTCGCTTGCTGCGCGCCGGGTGTCGCGGCCCAGGCGACGATTCTCGGGCCGGCGGATGCTGCGCGGCGGGTACTCACGAATCAGAGCGCGCAGGCGTTTCGAAATTCAACGGCTGCTGGGGGTGGCTCGATACACACTTCGGACCCTCTGCCTCCCGAGCCGGCGTCGCCGTTGCGCTTCCCGGCACCGGGCGGTTGCCACGCCAACGGGCGGGCGGACAAGTGCCAGCGAGGCCAACATGGAAAGCGCTGCGGACGCGATCGCGGGACTGAAGAGCGCCATTCAACAGCCGCCTGGACGGAACGACCTTGGCGTGCTCGCTCGACTGCACACGTGGGTGCAGGTGCTCGGCGCCACGGCGAGCGGGAGCGGCGCGGCCGGCTTGGCGGGGTTGTGCCGTGCCTCGGCCACGCTCATCGAGCGGATCATCCTGGATGAGGTGAACCGACCCGACGACGCGGTGGCGCTGCTGCCGGCGCTGTTGACGGTGATCGAGCGCGCCGCGGGAGGTGTCGACACGGGTGTGTCCGATATGCGCACCCGAGTCGATGCGCTTCTCGGGGGCGCGCCACTCCCCGCAGCCGACCTTCCGCCTTCGCCGCCCGAGCCGCAAGCCGTGTCGGCTCCGCCGCCTGTTGCTGATGCGCCGCCGGCGGCCCCCGCGCCGCCACCAGCCATCGCCGCGGCGACCGCGGCGAAGGCGGCGATCGAGCCGTACGTCAGCGAGCCGCTCAAGCTGGACCTCGACGAGCGCGAACACCTCCAGGGCTTCCTCGACGAGGCCGCCGAGCACATGGATGCGATCGAGTCCGGGCTCCTGGCAGTCGAGTCGAATCCCGGCGACACCAATCAGCTCAACGAGCTGTTCCGACCGTTCCACACGATCAAGGGCATCGCGGGCTTCCTCAACCTGCGCGACGTGAACCGGTTGACGCACGAGATCGAGACGATTCTCGATCTGGGCCGGCGCAGCGAGATGCAGATCACGGCCGCGGTCGTGGACCTGATCTTCACGGCGGTCGACTCGCTCAAGCTCCAGCTTGCCGAGATGCGGAACTACCTGGCGGCCCCGAGCGGCGGCCCCTGTCCGCAGCCCGACATCCGCCAGGTCATGTACGCGCTGCGCTGTGCCGCGGCCGGGCAGTACAGCGGCGAGTCTGCGCCGTCGGGTCGAACCGGCAGCACGCCGAGCGGCGCGGGTGGGTCCGTCGCCGTCGCGGCGTCGGGATCGGATGACGCGGAGGCTTCGGCGCGGCGCATGGGCGGCGCGGAGGCCGGCAAGTCGGCAGCGCTGGATCACTCGATCCGCGTGGACACGTCGAAGCTCGACACGCTGGTGGACGCGGTCGGTGAACTCGTCATCGCCCAGTCGATGGTCGGCCTGAGCGAGATTATCCGCACCGACGAGAAGCTGGCCCGAAACGTCTCGCAGGTCACCAAGATCGTCCGCGACGTCCAGGAGACCGCGATGGCGATGCGCATGGTGCCCATCGGCGCCACCTTCCAGAAGATGCGTCGCCTCGTCCGGGACGTGTCCCGCAAGGCCGGCAAGCAGGTCGAACTCGTTATCAGCGGCGAGGAGACCGAGCTCGACAAGAACGTCATTCAGCAGATC
>CAADGM010000204.1 GCA_900696535.1 uncultured Planctomycetota bacterium | reverse complement strand
GCCGCTCGGCACGTTGTCCACGAACTCGAAGATGCGGTCGAGGCCGGTGACGAGGAACACGCCCCAGACCCGCGTGCTCACGCACGCCAGCACCAGCCGGCGCTGGTTCGCGATCGTCACGAGCTTACGCAACTTCAGCAGCTTGGCGATGTTGGAGGAATTGAGATAGCTGACCCGCGCGAGGTTCAAGAGCACGTCCTGCCGGGGGTCCTGCGTGCACTGGTCGATGACCTGCACCAGGTCGTCCGTCAAATGCGGATCATCGCCCAGCTCTGCCAGGATGATGTTCTCGGACCATTGCTCGACGGACACGACAGCGTCCTCCGCACGGCCGCGCCCAAGGGATTCCCTTACGCCGGCCACGCGAAGATGCCGCCAGCACCCGCCGTTGTCAACCTCGCCGCGACCGGGCAGCTCTCCACGCATTCATGACCCAGTCCATCAACTCGGCTGCGAACTCGGCTTTGGTTCGCCGCGGTACGTCGCCGACGGCGACCTCGCCGCCCGCGGTCACAACCCTGGCGCGGATCGTGCTGGCGCCCATGGTCTCCAGCGGGTTCGCGACGATCGCGTCAACTCCCTTCCGAACGAGTTTCTCGCGCGCGTTGTGTTCCAACACCTCCTCCGGCTCGAGCGCAAACCCGACGATGAACTGGCCCGGACGACGCGCCGCCGCGCACCGTGCCAGCAAGTCCGGCGTCGGCTCGAGCTCCACGACCAGCCTCTCCGGCCGGCGCGGGAGTTTCCCCGGGTTGGTCCGCACCGGGCGGTAGTCCGCCACTGCGGCAGCCATGATGAGCACGTCACAGCCCTGAAAGTGCTCGTCAAGCAACCGCTCGAGGTCGGCCGTTGACTCGAAGCTGACGGCGCGGCAGCCGGCCGGCGCGGCGGCCGCACATGGGCCCAGGAGCAACGTGACGTCGGCACCGCGCCGCACCGCCGCCTCCGCCAGCGCGACCCCCATCGCCCCGCTCGAGCGATTCGCGAGGTAGCGAACCGCGTCGACCGGCTCGTGGGTGGGCCCCGCCGTAATCAGGACTCGGGCGGCGCGCTCAGACACGCGGGTTGCTCCTGCGACGGGACCGTTGACGTTGCGCACCCGCGTCCGGCTGACGCCTCGACGACGCTGTGCGAGAAGGGAGGCGCCGCCTGTGACAGCACCGCAGCGACGCAGTCCGCGACCTGCTCAGCCGCGATCCCCCAGTCCGGTCGCTCCAGCTCCGCGCCCGCGACAACGACGGATCGCGCGCCGCGCGGCCGCCATACCCGGGCGTCGCTCGGCCCGAAGATACTCACCGTCGGCGTGCCCAGGAGCGCCGCCAGGTGCCCCGGCCCGGAGTCGTTGCAGACGAGAACGTCGACGCCCGCAAGCAGCGCGGCGAGCTCGTCCGCCTCCGGACTCGCGATCACACCGCCCTCCCGGTCCAGTGCGCCAATGGTGTCCGCGGGCCACTGCTCCATCTCAGCCGGCCCGATCAGCCACACAACGACCGCGCCGAGCCGGGCCCGAAGCAGGCTGGCAACAGCCGCGAACCGATCGACCGGCCAGCACTTGCGCCGGCCGCCGCTACCCGGGTGCAGTGCGATGACTGGCCGCGCCCCACGCGTAGCGAGACCTCCTCCGGCGGCAGCCAAGGCGAGCGCCCGCCCGGCCGCCCGCAGCGCGTCCGGTACGTGCAGCGCGCACCGAAGCTCCCGGCCGCGCGCGCACGGCGGCAGCACGAGGCCGGCCGCGGCGAGCTGTGCGGCCCACTGATCGATGGCGTGCCGCGCTGAGCCGGGCCGCGGCGCCGGGTCCAGCTCCCAGACGCCCGCTGCCCCGCCCGCAACGAGCCGATTGCACACGGCATGGTCCGGGCCGCCGATCGTGCTAAGCACCCAGCGGCCCGCGATGATCTCACGAAGTCGGGGTGGGAGTGCGACGCCGCCGCCGCGGTCAAAGAGCGCGTGCAGACCGAGTGCGTCTGACGAGTAGCGCTCCACGCGCGGGGAGCACGTCGAGAGGTCGCCCAGGCAGGTGCGCGACACGACGCGCAGCACGCCGCGCTCTCGCACGCCGGGCAGCCGCAGTGCGAGTTGAATGGTGAGGCAGAGGTCGCCCAGCGCTCCGCCGTGCAGGATGACCCAATCGTGGCTCACGCGCTCAGTATAGGGGCGGGAGCTCGCTCGGCGATCCAGGCAGCGTCATGAACCTCCGCCCGCCCTCGACCGCCACAGTGCTTTGATCGTCTGAACCTGCCCGGCGTGGTAAAGGTCGTGGGCCGCGACGCCGCGAATGTACGCCGCGCGCGTGAGCTTCCCACCCCCCAATCGTTGCTCGAGGATGTCGTCGCTCAGCCGCGTGACGGCATCCCGCAGCAGACGGTGCTGCTGCGCCAAGAGCGCCAGATGCGTCTTCCACTCGCGCTCGTCGATCGATCCGGCCAGGGGGAACCAGTTGCTGCCCGCGAGGGGGAATGACCCGCGCGGGTCGCCAACGAGCTTGCGCCGCACCACGTACTTCCAATACGCGGCATGCATGGCGATCTCCGCGATCGAGTGGCGCCCCGGCGCGGGGCGCCAGGCCGCCTGCCGCGCGGTCAGCCCACGGAGCGAGCCCCGCAGGTTCGTTCCGTGCCAGGATCGGTGGTCATAGGCCTCGTCGAGGAGCGCCACAAGTTGCGCCGTGGCCGGCTGCGTTCGCCGCATGGGAAGCCTCCGTATTCGGTCTCACGAGGTGCGCAGCGTAGCCGAGATGTCGGCGGCACGAATCCTGCGCGGCGCGCAGATTCGCGACCGTACCCATCCGAGCCGATCGCGCCAGCGATCGGACCCACCCGGACGCGGCCGATCAGTATCGTGCCCGACAGCTTGCGCTGTCGGCTCTGATTTTGCGCGGCGCGCAGATTCGCGACCGTACCCATCTGAGCCGATC
>CAADGM010000203.1 GCA_900696535.1 uncultured Planctomycetota bacterium | reverse complement strand
TCATCTCCAGCCCGTGCGCCAGGCCGATCAGCGCCGCGATCGCGCCATAGACGCCGACGAACACGCCGGCGATCCAGATCATGCCCGCTTCGGCCGGCAGGCCGATCCAGGACATCGCCGGAGCGATTCCGCGCCCCAGTGCGTCGATCCAGCCGAACTCCTCGCCTACCCGGACCACGATCATCACGGGCAGCATGACCCTGACCAGCACGATGAACAGCCGGCGGCTGCGCGCGAAGAGATTGGCGAGGTAGGACATCGGGCCTTGCGGATGGGGCGGCGCCGCAGCATACCGGATCGCCGGGCGGGGCGCGCAAGGTAACCGAGCCGCCGCAGAAGGTCGCGCGTCAGCGGCGAGCCGGATCTCGACGCGGCACGATGCCGGCGTCGGCGAGCGGAACGCGCACGCAGGCGGTGGTGCCGCCGCCGTTGCGCGGTGACAGGTCGACGCTCCAGCCATTGGCGTCGGCCAGCTGGCGAACGATGGCCAGGCCCAGGCCGCTACCGCCGGTGGCACTGCTGCGCGAGGGCTCGAGCCGGTGAAACGGCCGGAATACGGCCTCGCGCTCCGACTCCGGAATGCCAGGCCCACGGTCGAGCACGCAGATGTCGACCCGACCGTCGAGGAGATGATATTCAATGTCGATCGGCTGGCCGCCGCCCCCGTAGCGGAGCGCGTTGTCGACCAGGTTCGCGAGGATGCGCTTGAGCGCCAGCGGCTTCGCGCGCACGCGGCAATCGGGTCCTTTGTGCCCGCGAATCTCGGTGCCCTCGTGCGCACGCTCGCCGGCGACCTCAACGAGCAGATCACACAGATCGAACTCGGTCGTTTCCTGCTCGGTGAAATCGCGGCTCACTTCGAGGCAGCGTGCGATCAGCTCGTTCATGCCCTCGACGTCGCGCATCACGCGCTCGAGCAGGTCGCGATCGGGCTTCTCCGACATCATTCCCAGCGCGAGCGAAATGCGCGCCAGCGGCGTGCGCAGGTCGTGCGAGATGCCAGCCAGCAGCGTGGTCCGGTTGGCAAGCAGCTCCTCCACCTGCTCTCCCATCCGGTTGAACTCGCGGGCCAGCGTGGCCAGTTCGGTCGGTCCGGACTCCGGCAACGGATCGGGGCGCCGGCCCTGGCCCACGCGTTGCGCTGCGAGCACCAGCCCGGACAGCGGCGCGATCAGCCATCGCGCGAGCCACGCCGAGGTGATCAGCGCGACCACCGTTCCTACGGTGAGGATCAGCATCATCGCCAGCCACGGTCGCACGTCGACCCGGCTCGCCGGAAAACCGACACGCACGCTGGCGCCGTCGATCGGCAGGTCGGCCCAGTACCACTTTTCGCCGTCGCTCGCGTGGCTTGCGAGCAGCTCGATGCGCTGCCCGAGCCGACCGCCCAACGCGGTCTCGAGCAGCTGGAAGTAAGGCAGCTGCCGCGCGAAGGCGCTCGCCGGCCCGGGAGGATCCTGCACCTGCAGGCGATGCACCCGGAAGATCCGCTCCTGCAGCCAGGCGCGCTCGTCCGCAGACTCGGTTGCCCACGAGCGGGCGGTGTCGATCATCAGCGCCGCCAGGTCACTGGTGGCGTGGCGGCCAAGCGGCATCAGCGCGAACCAGGTGATCACCGCGATGGTGAACGCCTGGAACGCGAAGGACACCAGTGCGATCACCAGCGTGGCGCGGCCGAACAGCGTGCGCGGGCGCATCAGGGCCTGGCGCCCGGCGAGAACAGGTAGCCCTCGCCCCAGATGGTGCGCAGGTAGATGGGGCGTGTCGGATCGGGTTCGATCCGCCGACGCAGCCGAGTGACGCGCACGTCGACCATACGGTCGAACGGCGCGCGCTCGTAGCCCTTGAGCAGTTCGACCAGCGCGTCGCGGCTGAGCACGCGATCGGGGTGCTCGAGCAGCACTTCGAGCAGCTTGAACTCCGCGCCCGAGATCTCGACCTGCTGGCCGTTACGGGCGAGCCGGCGGGCTTCCAGGTCGACCTCGAATGGACCGAAGCGGCGCAGCCGGCCTGTGGGTGTCGGCGCGCTCCGGCGCCGCAGCACCGCTGCGATCCGCGCCAGCAATTCCCGGTGGCTGAACGGCTTCGGCAGGTAGTCGTCGGCACCAACCTCCAGACCGACGACCCGATCGATCTCCTCGCCGCGCGCCGACAGCATGATGATCGGCGGGGAGTCCTCGGCCGCCAGTGTGCGCGCCAGCGACAGGCCGCTTTCCCCGGGCAGCATCACGTCGAGCAGGATCAGGTCCACTGGGTGCGCCGCGAGATGGCGCTTCATTGCCGCCCCGTCGGCCACGCCGTCGGCTTCGTAGCCATTGGCTGCGAGGTAGCGCGTGAGCAAGTCGCGCAAACCCTCGTCGTCGTCCACCACCAGAATGCGTCTGCGGCTGCCGGTCATGACGCTGTCCCTGAAACAAATCGTAACAAACGCGAGCTGGCGGCAATACTCCGGAAACCGCTGCCGCCTAGCCTGTGCCAGGAGTAGCCGAAAAACCGAGGGGTCGATGAAGGCGCGCGTGATTCTCCTGATTCCGATCATCTTAGCCGGAACG
>CAADGM010000202.1 GCA_900696535.1 uncultured Planctomycetota bacterium | reverse complement strand
TTTCCAAGCGTGCCCGATCGGCCACTCCGGCACCTCTCCAGGCGCAGCGGTGCGAGCGCTCATCGTAGCCGCCCGGGGCCGCATTACAACGGTCCCGCCCGAGCGTGCGCCCGGCAGCGGCCCTCGCATCCGTGTGGACGCCGCTGCGTGCACGCACAAGCGGCCGGCCGCGTCCGTCAGGGCGACGCGTTTGGGTCAGTGACGGGGGCGGGCTCTGGAACGGCCAGCGGGTTCGTCGTGGGCGGCGGCGGTGCGGACGAAGGCATCATGAACTGCGGGAGGTGGAACGGCTCGCCGTGGGCAATGTGCTCGATCATTTGGAAGATCGGGCCGCCGGCCAGCGCCCGGACGCGGCCCGGGGGATAGCCGAGGGCGGCAAAGTCGATCAGCGAGCCGCTCTCTCGGTGGCAGTCGCTGCACTCGAGCGACTTGGGCCGGCGATGGGTGTGCACGGCCTGGAGCAAGGTCTCGCGCCGCTCGGGGCTCAGATCCGCCGCGCTGCGCAGGTACTCGCGCACGGCGGCCTCCGAGCCGGGGTGGCTCAGGTGCAGCTTCTGGCTGCCGGGCTCGCGAACGGCCAGCTTGGCACCGTAGGAGCCGCGAAACGCCCGCGGGACGGCCTCCCACGCGACCTCCACGAGGTGCCGGAACGGCTCACCACCCGCCCGCACCGCGCGCAGGTGCTCGGCCAGGCGGGCCAGCATCGGCTCCCCGCCGGCCATCCGCGACGCATCGGTCAGCAGCCGCACGATGGTCCGCTGGTCGGCGTCGGTAAACGGCGGGCCGTCGGGGCGCGGGCGATGCGTCTCGAGCCAGGCGTAGGCGGCCAGGAGCGGCGGCGGGTCGGTCGCTCGGCCCGTCTGCGGGTCGTACCACGCCAGGCGCAGGGGGCGGTCTTCGACGGCCATGTGGCATACGCCGCAGTGCAGGCTCGTGGCGTGCATGTTGAGGAAGGCGCGGACTTCCTTGTGCTTCGCGTGCGGGAGCGGCGCGTGGCAGCCGCTGCGGGTGCAGTCGTTCTGCGGGTCGGACCCGAGCCAAATGTCGAAGCGGTGGTAGTGCGCCAGCGGGGCGCGCGGGTTCTCGACCGCGGCCATGCCCAGCCAGTCCGGTCGGGCGCCGTGCAGGAGCTGCTCGTCGAGGCGTTTGGGTACGCCGGTGATCTGGGCCGGCGGCGGCTTCGGAAAGACCAGTTCGACCACGAGATAGCGGATCGCTCGGTAGCTGACGTAGAGGATGAGGACGATGAGCAGCAGGGCGTAGATCCGGCGGAGCAGGTCGCCACCACCGCGGAGCAACCCGCGGACGAGACCCAGCAGGCCGCGCGTACCAGCGGACCGCGGCGTCGGCGCTGTGGGCTGCGGTTCACTCACGGTTGTCGGCCTCCAGGGGGATATTCAGATCGCGAGCGACCTGGAGCACGAACTCGCCGTGCTCATCGGCGAGCTTGTGCTCGGGCGTGTCGCCGGTCACCGTGGCCCGCGAGAGCGGGAACACGGTCGGCGCGAGAATCACGTTGTAGATGTGGAGGATGCCGACGTGGATCAGCGCGAGGAAGGCCTCGTACGTATGGATGATCGTCGCGAGGTTGAAGACCCGCCCGGTCACCCAGTGCGAGCTGTACTCGACCAGCCACAGGAGAATCCCGGTGACGCCGAGAACGGTCGTCCCCCACATTACGCCGAAGTACTCGAACTTTTCGGTCACGGTGAAGCGGCCGAACATCGGCCGATCCTTGCGCAGGCCGAGGAGGTAGGCCACGAGCTGGAGGCCGCGGCGCCCGTCCTCGGGCGTGATCGCGACGGGCAGCCGGTTGAACGCTCCCCACAAGCCGAGGGCACGGCCCTCGGCGCTGCGCTCGCGGGAGCGCCGGATGACGCCGGCCAGGATATGGGCCAGGTGGAGGGAGAACCCGACGATCAGCGCGACCCCGGCCCAGTGGTGCACGGTTCGGGCCGCGTGCAGGCCGCCGAAGCCGTTGATGATGGCCGCGGACCACGCCTGGTCGGCGAACTTGAGCGGGAACCCGGTGAGCACGAGGAGGGTGAAGAGGAAGGACAAGGTCCAGTGCTGGACGCGCTGGAGCCGGGTGAAACGCTGGAGTCGGTGTCGGCCGTCGCGGTGCTGAAGGATGCGGTCAAGGACAGTGTGGATGTACGCTTTCGCGTGGTGATGGCGGTTGACGACGAGCTGTGCCAGCTCGAGCAGGACAATAACGGATGACGGCCCGAACGAGACGAGGGTCAGCAGGATGAACAGCGCCGCCAGCGTGAAGTCGATCGTGCCGCGCGCAGTGGGCAAATCGAGGTGGACGGCGGTGTTGGCCAGCGACTTGTCGGCCCCCGGGTGGCAGACGGTGCTTCGACACGAGTCGGCCACGTGGTCGGGATGGACGGACGAACGCGGATCGCCCGGTCCGAGCATCAAGTGGGCGTTCTCACCCGCGCGGACGTGACAGGATACGCACCCGGCTGTGGAGTGGTCGCCCAGCAGGGCCGCCTTGCCGTGGAAGCTGCGGACGTAGCTCGCGACCGCGTCGGGCATCTGGCGGTCGGCCAGCACCTTCGGGTCGCTGTGACACACGGCACAAACCTGGGCCATCTCGAGCGTCGGACGGGCTGGCGCCAGGCGCGAGGAGACGTGGCGCAGGAAGTACCGCGTGTCCAGCGGAACCTGCGTCAAGTGGCACACGTCGCAACGGTCGAAGAGACGGTCGCTGGCGTGAGCCGGGCCCGGGACCAGCGGCGACGCGTCGCTGAAGACCGGCTCGTCATGGCAGTACAGGCACATCGACTGCCCGGGCTTGAGCAGCGGTCCCCCCGTGAACTCGAGCTTGCGCAGCGAGTCCGGGCTGTGGACGCTCATCTCGAGCATGCGCCCGATGTTGTCGTGGCTGAAGCGGCGCTCCGGCGCGGTCGGGCTGACGAGGTGGCACTCCCGCGTGCAGTTCACGGGCGTCACGGGCAGGTGCGGGACGACCGCGACTTCGGACCGCTCGTGACAGTCGGCACAGCTCAGGCGCGCGTGCGGGCCGCGCTGCGCGTGCGTGTACGCGGGGTCGACGTAGAAAAGCCGGATGCGCTGGTCGTTCGGGTCCAGGCGGCTGAGCCCTGGAAACTGGTGGCAGTAGAGGCAGTTGTCTCGGTCTTCAGCCCGTACCGCGGCGAGGCCTATGAGAAGAACGGCCGCGAGCGCGAAGCTGGTGAGGGCACGAGTGCGATCGGCAGAGCGAGTCGAGAGCGGGATTCGTGGGCTCATCTCGTGATCCGCGGGTGCCGACGGCTCGGTCAAGGTGCGAGCAACATACCGGAGATTGCGGTGCGCGTCGCCACTCCCGGCGGCGGTGCGTCACCGGCGAGAGGGGACGGCTCAATATCGAACCCGTTTCGTCCCACATCGGCGAGTCCGCACCGGACTGCCACCCGAGAGCGGGCACTTTTTTTGGCCGGCGCGCCTTGAAACGGATTGGCGCGGGCCGTCGGACGCGATACCCTCTCGCTCGCATTTGAGGTTCGCCACCTGGGCCGAAGCGAGCAGATCTTCCGATGGCCCCTGGTGCCTGACAGACTACGACGTGCGAGTGGATCATTGCTGGATGACGTCGATCGAGCCAATCTTCGCGATGCTGGAGGATGCCCCGTGCGAAAAGACCTGAGCGTGCAGACACTGGCCGTGCTGCTGGTGCCGTTCCTGCTGATCCTGACTGTGGGCGGCTGCCCGTGGTTCCCGGATCTCGGCAACGGGAACCAGAACACGAACACCAACACCAACACGAACACCAACACGAACGCGAATACGAGCGAGCCAAACCAGCCAGTGACGCCCGGCGACAGCGGACTGACCGGCAAGTACGTTGGCTCGGCGCGCTGCGCGCTGTGCCACACGAACGTGCATCGCAACTGGTCGGCCACGTTGCACGCCACCGCGCTCGAGACGCTCGAGGCCATCGGCCAGGGCAACAACTCGATCTGCCTGCCCTGCCACACGGTCGGCCACGGCGAGCAGGGCGGCTTCGTCAGCCGGGCGTTGACCAACGCCCTGGCCGGCGTGGGCTGCGAGTCGTGCCACGGCCCCGGCCGCGACCACGTCGAGAACATCGAGGACAAGACCAAGCGGCCGCCCAAGAGCATCGCCGCTGACGTCTGCGGAAAGTGCCACACGAGTGAGCACCACCCGAACTTCGAGGACTGGGAAGAGTCGGCGCACTCGGGCATCCAGTCGTCGCTGGTCACGCAGTTCATCGCCGGGTCGAACGCCCTCACCTGCGGCGTGTGCCACTCCGGCGACGTGTTCGTCGCGCGGCTCAAGGGTGAGACGGTCGGCCAGGACTTCCTGAAGAACAAGGCGGCCGATGATCTCAACCCGATCACCTGCGCGGTCTGCCACGACCCGCACCGCAAGACTGGCAACGCTGTGGAGCCCGAGGACGGCCGCGACTACCAGCTCCGCTTCGCCCAGGTCAAGTTCGTGACGCCCACGAACACCGTGGCGGCCGCGACTGATCCGACGCGGTTCAACCTGTGCGGCCAGTGCCACCACGCCCGCGATCGCGTCTGGACCGACGGCTCGCGCGAGCCGCACCCGAGCGACCAGATCAACGTGTTCTTCGGCGAGATGCCGATGCCGGCCTCCAAGCCGGATCCGATCGTCCCGAGCCGGCCCTCGGTGCACCTGAACGCGGCCGAGCAGTGCTCGACCTGCCACGTGTTCCGCAGCCCGTTCGTGGCCGGACGTGCCCCGGCGGTCTCGGGCCACACCTTCGAGGTCAACTTCGAGGGCTGTGTCGATTGCCACGGCACCGCGGACATCGCCAAGGCCAAGTTCGACGGCCTGAAGGTCGAGATCGACACCCGCGTCGCCCAGCTCCTGGCGGCCCTGAATGCCTGGGGCACCGCCAAGAACATTGAGGGCAAGGGCGCCCTGAGCTGGGAGTACACGAGCGAGGGCGGACCGTCGGCCGGCGGCCAGAACACCATCCCGGACAACATCAAGAAGGCCCGCTACCTGTACTACTACGTGGTGCAGGGCGGCGGCACCGGCGTCCACAACCCGGACTATGTCCGCGAGGCCCTCGTGACGGCCCTGACGCTGGCGCAGACGGCCCCGTAAGCGAGGTCACCTGACGGATCAACCCGTCGGATCACGCGACCGGGCGATGATCGGCAAGCCGATCATCGCCCGGCGTGTCTTTCGCTGAACCCACCGGGGCGGGTGCTGTCTTCCGCCGGGCGGCCCACTTGCAGGCCGATCCCGTCACCTGCCTCGATCCGGGTGCCGTTGCCGACTGCCGACTCCCGACCCATTTGGGGGACCGGCGCCCCGGCCGGCCTTGCAGCGGATCAGGCGAGTCGCCTCGCCGACGCGGCTTGAGAGGCGCGTCGCTGCTTACGGCAGCAGATGCACATTCGGGGCGATCTCGGCGGCGCGCGGGAGCGTGAGGCCGAACAGCCCGTTGTCGTTGTGGCAACGCAGGCATACGAAATCGACTGTGACCGCGGCGCGGCCCTGCGCATCCAGGCGAACCTGCGTGCCGTCGGGCGTAAAGAACTGCCGGTAGTCCACATCCGCGGTGCTGATCCGAAAGATGTGCGTGCGCTTGTCGCCGACCCGCGCCACGGGCCCGACCGCCGCGGCCGGTGCGCTCACCGCCTCGCGCGTCGCGTAGGGCATGTGGCAGCTCTCGCACGTGAGCGGCTCGGTGTAGCCGTCGGATGCGCGGCGATAGACCTTCCCGCCGTGGCCGGCCATGTTCTGCGATCGGTGACACGCGGTGCAAGTGTTACGGATGGCGATGCTTCGCTGGCCGAACGTCAGGCCCTCGTGCGGGTCGTGGCACACGCCGCAGGCGAAGCTGCTGTGCCCGCCGCTGGCCTTCAACTCGGCCCACTGCGACTGGTCGCGAATGTAGCCGTCGGCGGCCTGAATTGTTGTCGAAGGGGCGCCGTACGGGCGGCTGTGGCAACTCCCGCAGGTGGCGGCTCCGCTCACGTCCGTGTAGATGGCCGCGCGGTTGACGATGACCGAACCGGGGAAGCTTCGGAAGTGATTGCTGCCAGGGCCGTGGCAGGCCTCGCACTGCACGCCGGGCTCGAAGAACGTCCCGGCCATGCCCGCGCGGTTGTCCTGGAAGAGCGGGGCCGCCGGGTCTGGCGCTACCGCGCCCGTCACGTGATACGCGAACCGCTCGAAGTCGTAGGGCTTGGGCTGCGGGTCGCCCGCGAAGAAGTTCGCGAACCCGGCGACGATCGCGGCCGGGCCGAACGCCAGGTTCCACTGGGTCGGCACACCGGTACCGCCGGTCGTCACCAGGTATCCCTGCAGGTCCACGAAGCGCGCCGCGCCGGTGTAGCCGCCGACGACGTAACTGATGTCCTCCCAGCGATAGCCGGCGGGCGGGTTCGGCACGCCGTCACTCGTGCTCGCGGGGTAGCTCGGGGGCTGCCCCTGGATTCGGGTCAGCTTGTGGGCGTGAGCGTGGCGATCGTGGCTGGCCGCGTAGGCCCCGTGGCATTGCACGCACGCGGCCGTGCCCACGTAGCGAGCGCCGTTGTTGCCCTTGTCGGTCGTGTTCGCCGGGCCAGGCGTGTTCGGCTCGATGATGGTGCCCCCGCCCGAGCCGGGGCAGCCGCCCAGCGTTGCGAGGCTCGCCCAGGCGAGCGCCGGCATTAGTCCGACCAGGGGCCAGCCGACACGAAAGCGGAACACGGGCCGAGTGTTCATTGCTCAGACCTCGATAGGCTGGCGCGAAGACCCGGTAGTCGGGGTGCCCTCACGCCTGAAAAGCCTCAATACGGGTGACAGTGCCGACACAACGCCAGGTGCTCGACCCGCAGCCCCTTGTGCTCGTCTTCCGGCGCCCGCGACCGCGCGCGCGTCATCGCCGACGTAAATAGCCCGATCGGCTCCGGGTCCTCGGCGTGTGGGGTATGACAGGTCGCACACGTGATGCGCCCGTTCTCCAGTACCAGCAGCCGCGGCTCCGGCCCGGCCGTGCCGAACACACGCCGCTCCGCGTCCAGCATCGCAGCCAGGACCGCCGGCGTCACCTCACGATCGAGGTGGCCCTCCGGGGCCGGGTCGGCGTGCATGGTGTGGCAGCCCAGACAGAGCTGGTTGCTCCCGCCGCGCAGACCGGGATCGAATGTCCAGCCACCGCCGTCCGTTCGCTCGGGCGAAGCGATGTGGCAGAACGCACATGCGTGCGCGCCGCCGAAGCCCGCGACCTGGTTGCGATGCGGGTTGACGCGCCACTTCTCCTGCACGTGGCAGATGCGGCAGAACTCGTACGGGTTGCTCGAGTCGTAGTCGCGCACCAGCGCGCTGTTATCTTCCGGACGTACGGCACCCGCGTCGCAGTGCTGGATCATGTCGTGGCAGGTGAGGCAGCCGATGCGCCCCTCCACCAGCGGCCAGCCGGGGGGTGGACGCGTGCGCCCGCCGGCCGCGGCCCAGCCGATCGGGTGCGGGTCGGCGGGAGCGCGGCGCCCGTCGTGACAGCCGACGCATAATGCGTCGACGCGCTCCGGGGCGATGGGGTCCGGTCGGCCTGTGGTCATCGTATGGCAGGCCGAGCACTTGCTCGCCTCCCAGTGCGGGTTGTCGGCTGGCCAGGTGAAGCTGTGCGCCCGGCGCGGGGCGGCGGGCTCGACGTCCGAGGCGAGGGGCTTCGTGCGCCCGGCCCAGGCGTACACTCGGACGCCGGGGCGGACGATCTGCTCTGCGACGAGCACGTAGTAGGCTGGTTGAAATCCGTTCGGCGCGCGGCGCTCCGTCGAGATGTCAGACGACCAGATCGTGATGCCGGCCGGGAGCACCAGCGCAAGCTCGCGATCCGCCGTCCCACCAAAGGCGATCAGCGGCTTGCCGTCGCGGTCGAAGGCGTGCACGCACTGCGAGGCGGCGTCGGTGACGAAGACCGTGCCGTCGGGGCCAACGGCAACGCCCTTGGGCCGCCCGAAGTAGCCGATCCGGTTCCCCGGCCCGCCGAAGTTTCGCTTGTGCTGGCCGTCACGGTCGAAGACCTGCACGCGCGCGTTCAGCATGTCGACTACATAGACCTGCCCCTGAGCGTACGCGATGCCGATCGGCAAGCCGAAGCTGCCCGGCTGCGTGCCGCGCTGTCCGAGGGAGCGGATGTGGCGACCGCTTTCGAGGTCGAAGACCTCGATACGGTGCGTGGCGAGGTTCGTCACCCAGAGCTGGTCATCGACGCAGGCCAGCCCGCCCGCACGAAGTGGCCCGGGCGCGTCATAACGGGTGCGGACCTGCCCATCGCCGCTGATTCGCACCACCGGCCCGCGGACGTCGGCGACGAGTCGGTCGCCGTTCGGCGCGAGCGCGAGCGCGCTGGGGGCCGGGGCCGAGCGGGGAAGCGGGACGACATCGAGCACGCCCGCGCCGGCGCTCCAGGCGAGGACCGACTGCAAGGCGCTGTCGCTCACGAGCAGCCCGCCTGCCGTCGCGGCGATATCCACCGGCTTCACCAGCCCCAGCGGCGGCTCGGGCGGCGCGCCGAAGAGGAACTCGGCCAGCTTCACCTCTGTCGGTGTCGGCGGCTGCCCGAACGTCAGGTTTCCGAGCGACACGACGTAGGGCGAGGCTGGATCGGCGCGACTGCCGCTTGCGCCGGGCCGGGCGTCGTTCTCCGTGCAGGCACCGTAGACAGCCAGTGCCGCAGCAACGATGCAGAGCGCGAGCAGCGCCCCGCGTCGGCAGCGGCGACTTAGTCCCGCGGCCCGCGACTCGATGGCGCTCATGGGACCACCTCACCAACGTGAGGGCCGACCCGCGGCACCCGATGCGTGCCCGCGCTGGGGGCTGCTTTCGAGGGTGGATCGGGTCGTGCCATCAGATCCGGTGGCAGGCAAGGCATTGGCGGCTGCGTTCGTTCGAGATCCAGAGCATCCCCGGATGACGGTTCGTGTTGTGCGGGTCGTGGCAGCTCGTGCACTGGACGCGCCCGTCATACAGCCGTACGGCGCCGCCCTGTACCGCAGCCGCGGGCGAGTGGTACGTCGGGTCGTTGAGGGGCATCGACACGCCGAGCGGGTGGCTGGTCATGCGCGGTCTTCCCAGCGGAGCGCCGACGGTGGACTGCTCGAACCAGGTGACCGCGTGCGAACCGGCGTATACGTCGGGCGCGACGCTGCCGTCGTGGCAGCTCAGGCACACGAGCGAGGCTTCGTTCAAGTCTCCGGCCGCGGTGCGATACGAGGCCGCCGGCTGCGTCGCGGCCGGGCGGCGCACCAGGAGCGGGGCCTGGGCGGCGGTGATGTGCGGCGTGTGGCAGGGCGTGCACAGGTCGCGCGGGACGCGGCCGCCGTCGGAGAAGTCGTGCTTGCTGCCGACGATGCCGCCGGCGAAGGCGTCGAGCGGCTCGGCCGGCTGCGTCGTGGGCGGTGTTGCGGGAGGAGGCGGCGCCGTGGCGGGGGCGGGCGACTGGGCCGCGCTGCTGGCCGCGAGCGCGGCGAGCGCGAATACGACGATCGGGACGGCCAGGCCCGCCAGCCAACTGCTCCACCAAACCGCACCGGTTCTGGACGGGATGCGCATAACGACTCCGTCAGCCATGGCACCGGCCGCACTATAGATCGGCACCGCGTGGCAGGCAACGTGACGCTCGCTCGACGTCGTGCGTCCGCTGGACATTCGTCGGCAGCACAAGTACCGTGCTCGCGTCCCAGAGTGCACCCAAGTCGGCGGCGCGGCGACGGAAAGCATGCAGCGGAAACTGCTCTCCATCAGCATGGGACTCGGCCTTGCGCTCGGTGCGCCGCGGGCGCGGGCGGCCGTTTCGTTCGAGGCGCCGCCCGAGCAGTTTCTGGTGACTACCACGCTCGTCGCTCCCGGCGCGTCGGCTGCTCGGCCCGCGGACGACGAAGCGCCACTCCCCATGACGATCGTGCTCGATCCGGCGCAACCCAGCGTTGACGCGCCGGTGACGACCCAGCCGACGGACGGGTGGACCGAGCCGGGCGAGCCCCCCGCGAGCGACGGTGACTCTCCTGACGCCGTGGTTGGCGATGCCGCCCCGAGTTCGCCGCCTTCGCGCGGCCTGCTGGCCTGGTTGCCACCGATCGACGGGCCGCCGCTGAAGGTCGACGAGCTGTCCTTCGACGTCGGCTTCGACATGGAGCTGGGCCGGCGGCGCGTCGCACAGCGGAACATCGGTCGCTACGGCCGTGACTGGGTGCAGACGAACGTCACGCACCGCTTCGACGAAACCATCGGCGTGCAGGGGGCCGGCAGCGCCCTCGGCGAGCGCTTCCTCCAGTACCAGTTCTCGGCTCGATACCGCCTGCGGCAGGACTACTACCGTGAGAGCCGCCCCGGACGCGACCTGCGCGACTACACGAACGGCGACCTGCTCGAATACGACGCTCGGGTGACGCTCTTCCCCGCCGGCAAGGTGACGGTCAACGTCTTCGCCTCGCAACTCGATGACCGCATCCCGCGCATGTTCCTGCCCAGTCTCGATCGGCGGCGGGAACGCTACGGCGGAGAGATTCTTTACAACGACCGCGTCCTGCCCATGCGGCTGACCTTCGAGAGTCTGTGGGAGGAGCTCGAGGCCGGGCGGGGCGAGTACTTTGACGACGAGCGCCGCGGCGAGCGCACCCTGCGCTACGAGGCGACCTGGCAGCCGAGCGAGTGGCATCGGCTGCGGCTCGAGTACGAGTACCTCGACCGCCGCGAGCAGTATTCGGGCACCGACGCCCGGTACGACACGACCCGGAACTACCTCACGCTCGATCACGTGCTGATGTTCGGCAGTGACCGCCGCAGCCGGCTGGAGACGCTGGCCCGTTTCCAGGAAGAGAGCGGCGACCTGGCCCGCGACGTGTACGAGCTCGCGCCACAGCTCCGCCTCCAGCACACCGATTGGCTGGCGACGAACTACCGCCTTCAGTGGCTCAAGGAGTCGTACGAGGGGCTCGACCTGCGCCTCTTCCGCGGCGACGTGGGGGCGGACGTGCGGCTCGGCGAGTCACTCGACACGAGCTTCAACGTCTACGCCCTGAAGCAGGACGGGGACCGCGGCGGCAACGACACGACCGAGTGGGGTGCGCTGGCGACGGCCGCGTTCCGCAAGGAGAGCGATCTCGGCCGCTTCTCGGCCACGCTGTCGTACAACCACGCGACCGTGCGGGCGGACGGCGGCGGCAGTGACGGCATCGTGATCTCCGAGTCGGTCACGTTTCGCGACCCGCTGCCCGTGTACCTGGCGCGGACGGACGTGCGCTACGGCAGCGTCGTAGTGACGGACTCGAACCGCGCGCGGACGTACCTGCTCGGCCGGGACTACAGCCTGCTCCAGGTCGGCCGGTACATGGCGATCAACCGCATTCGCACGGGAAACATCGCCGACCGGCAGACCGTGCTGGTCACGTACCGCTACCGGGCCTTCGACGGCTACGAGCTGGACCGCGACCGCTTCGACGTGCGTGTGCAGCACGAGTTCAAGAACGGCCTGACGCCCTACTACGCTGGCACGGTGCAGGCCGAGAGCCTCGACCGCGCTCGACTCGTTTCGTACGTCCCGCGCGACATCCAGCGTCACCGCCTGGGCCTGACCTACCGCCAGAAGAAGTGGTCGGTGGGCGGCGAGTTCGAGTACAACGACGACCACATCGACCCGTACAAGGCGATCCACCTCAACTTCGACGCCGTCGTGCTCGACAAGCCGCCACACTCCCTCGGCACGCGCGGCAACTTCTCGTTCTTTCGCTTCGACGGCACCGGGCAGGTCGACGCCCGCGATACGTCGCTGCTCGACCTGGGCCTTACTTACCGCGTGCTGCTCACGCAGGCGCTCGAGGCCAGCACGACCGCGGCCTACCGTTTCGAGGACGATTCCCTCGAGGGACTGACGCACGGCATCGACCTGACCGCCGCGATCAACTGGCGCATCGGGCTCTTCACGCTCAGCTTCGAGCTCGAATACGACCTGCTCGACCTGCCGTCGTCGAGCGACGAGGGCTTTACCGCCTGGCTGAGGCTCCGCCGCGAGATCCCGCTGATCGGGAGGCCGCGGCGGTGAGTTCGCCAGGTTCTGCAACGCGCCGAGCGGGCCGGTGCCTGCTGATGGCCTGCCCACTGATCGCGCTGGGGCTCGCGGGGTGCGCACCGAATGCCTCCGATCGCTTTCCATCGGTCGGCGTCACCCGCGTCTGGCCTGAGCCGCCCGAGCCGGCCCGCATCCGTTACATCGGCACGATCACCGGCGAGGCATCGCTGGGTCGCCGTGCAACCGGGCTCCGCGCGGTGCGCGAGTTGCTCACCGGCCCGGATCCGCAGGTCGCCTTCACGACGCCGCTGGCCGTCGCGGTCGACGGGGAGCGCGTGTGGGTGGCGGACCCTGGGCACCGGGGCGGACCGGCGGTCTTCGCACTCGACCTGTCGGCGCGGACGATCACGACGATCACGCAGGTCACCGGCGGGGCGCTCCAGTGGCCGATCGACGTGGACGTGCGGGCCGGCAAGCTGGCCATTGCCGACGCCAAGCGCGGCGCCGTATTCGTGGTCGACGCCGCCAGCGGGCAGCCCCGAGCGGCGATGGGCCAAGGCGTGCTGACGCGGCCCGCGTCCGTCGCCTGGGCCGACGGCGGCCGGCAGCTCTGGGTGCTCGACGCCGGTGGACACCGCATCGTCGTCTTCGACGAGCGCGGGCAGATGCATTACGAGCTCGGCGGGCGCGGCGACCAGCCGGGCCTGCTCAACTTCCCGGCCGGAATGTGCGTGGTCGAGCCCGGGCCGCGCGTGCTTGTCGCCGACGCGATGAACTTTCGCGCCCAGGTGCTCGACGCGGCCGGCCAGCCGCTGCTCGCATTCGGTCGCAAGGGCGACGCTGCGGGCGACTTCTCCTTGCCGCGGGACATCGCGTGCGACTCGGCGGGGCACATCTACGTGCTAGACAACCAGTTCGAGAACGTGCAGGTCTTCGACCCGCAGGGGCGGCTGCTGCTGGCCTTCGGTGAAGAGGGGGCCGGGCCGGGGCAGTTCAGCCTGCCGGCGGGCATTACAATCGACGCCCGCGACCGGATCTGGATCGCGGACACGTACAACCGGCGCGTGCAGGTCTTCGAGTACCTGCCGGCCGCCGGTGGCGCGGCGAGCCCCGCAAGCAGCGAGGTCAACCCATGAACGCGAGCAACCGACGCCGTCAAGCCGGTTCGGGGACGCGCCTGGCCTTCGCGGTAGCCGTCGGCCTGGTCCTGGCTGCCGCGCAGGTTTTCGCGGACGACAGTGTCGTCAACAGCAAGCACGACCTGTCGAGCTTCGGTCCCGGCCCGGTTCGGGCCCTGAACGAAAGCCAGGTGTGCATCTTCTGCCACACGCCGCACAATGCCAGCCCGGCCGCGCCGCTGTGGAATCGCGTTAACCCGACGACGTACTACCGCATCTACCAGAGTAGCACGACGGACGCCCGCATCGGCCAGCCCACGGGTTCGAGCAAGATGTGCCTGAGCTGCCACGACGGCAGCATCGCGCTGGGAATGGTGCTGAGCCGACCGGACCCGATCCCGCTCACGCACCCGTACATCCCCTCCGGGCCGGGCAACCTGACCAACGACCTGTCGGACGACCACCCGATCGGCTTCCGCTACGACCGGCAGCTCTCGAACCGCGACCCCCAGCTCCGCGACCCGTCGCTGGTCGATTCGCGCATCAAGCTGGGGCCGCGCGGGGAGCTGGAGTGCATCGCCTGCCACGACCCGCACAACAACCGCCTGGGCAACTTCCTGCGCCTGCCGACGCGCGACGGCGCGCTGTGCAACGCCTGCCACGAGATGGACGGCTGGCGCACCAGCGCCCACGCCCTGTCGGGCAAGCCCGTGCCGCGGACGCTCTCGCTCGAGGAGCCCCTGCCATACCTGACCATGGCGGAGAACGCCTGCGCGACGTGCCACGTCTCGCACGGAGCGACGCAGCGCGAGCGGCTGCTGCGGGCCCGCTCGTATGACCTGTGCATCGAGTGTCACAACGGGATCACCGCCAGCGATGTGCTCTCCGTCATGGGGCAGCTCTCCGGGCACAAGCCCAACCGCCTGCGCGACGAGCACGACCCCGCCGAAGACCCGCGCACCATGCGCATGCACGTGGATTGCGTGGATTGCCACAACCCGCACGCCGTCCGTAACGCCCCGCTGCGCGACGTGGCGCTGACTGCCTCCGGCCCCGGCGCGCTGCTGCCTTCCGAAATGGCGTTCGTGCCGGGCGTCACGCTTTCGGGCGTGCCGATCGACCGGGCGCGGCACTACCACGAGGTTTGCTTCCGCTGCCACGCCGACAACCCCGCCCTGATCCGCGGCCGGATCGTGCGGCAGCGGGACGAGGGCGGGAACATCCGGCGGCAGTTCCTGCCCACGGCGGCCTCGGCCCACCCCGTGACGTTCGCGCTGCGCAACCCCGCCGAGGTGCCGAGCCTCACGCCGGCGGCCCGCGCCCGGCCCACGATGGGCTGCCAGGATTGCCACAACAACCCCGACGCGCGGGCGCTGGGTGGCGGCGGGCCGAACGGGCCGCACGGCTCGCGCTTTCCGTTCCTGCTGGCGCGGCGCTACGAGACCGCCGACTTCACGCTGGAGTCGCCGCAGGCGTACGCCCTGTGCTATGAGTGCCACGCCCGCAACTCGATCCTGGGCGACCAGAGCTTCTCGCTGCACCGCGTGCACATCGTCAACGGCCGCACGCCGTGCAGCGCCTGCCACAGCCCGCACGGCGTGAGCGGCAGTCGCACGCAGCACGACCACCTGATCAACTTTGACGTCTCGATCGTTCACGGTCGGCGGGAGTTCATCGACACCGGGCTGTTCAGCGGCCGGTGCACGCTGATGTGCCACGGCGTGAACCACGTGAACTTCGAGTATTCGCGGTAGGGGCGGGGTGTCCGATCGCTTGCGCGATCGGCTCGGATGTTGGCGTGCTCCGATCGCTTGCGCGATCGGCTCGGACGGACGCGCGCCCGCAGTCCGAGCCGACAGCGCGACCTGTCGGACGGGCCCCTATGGGCAGCTCGTCCCGATCAGCGCCACAAACGGGTCAATGTCGTCGAATGTCACCGCGCTGTCGCCGTTGCAGTCGGCGCTCGCGTACGCGCACGCCGGCGCGGTGCCGAAGACTGCCGTGTGCAGGTCGATCCACGCCTGCTCGCCGGAGAGCGCGGCCACGAAGAAGTCGATGTCGTCGAACGTGACGGCGCCGTCGCAGTTCACGTCGCCCGCGCAGATCGCGGGGCCGTCGACCACGTTGAATGTCGCGTCGCTCTCGTCCCACAGGCCGTAGCTGCCCGGTCCGTAGTACGCGCGCACGCGCACCTTGTAGCTCTCGCCGGGCGCGGGGGGCGTCCAGTTGACGGTGGTCTGGCCGGTCGCGGTCAGGGGCACGATGTCCTGCCACTGCGTGTTGTCGCCCACGAGCTGCACGTCATCGACCCAGGCGGTGTCGCTGCCGCCGGTGAGGCTGCCGTCCTTGGTGTACTCCCACCGCAGGAGGTGGTCGCCCGCGGCGAGGTTGGCCGAGAAGAGCGTCCAGGTGACTTCGCCTGAGCGGTGAACCTGCCGCACGCCGTCGATGTAGAAGTTGAACCAGTCGTAGTTGCTTTCAGAGCTGACTTTGTACCAGAAGCTGATCGTGCCGCCGGAGACGGTACGCTGCATCCAACTGATGCTGTTGTTGCCGATGGCGCCGGCGCGGGCGGCCCGCGTGCCGCCGTGGGCCGTGCCGGTGGCGACGTACCACGGTGCGCCGCCGCCAGTCGAGAAGGCCGACGGCAGGCTGCCGCCCTCGAAGCCCTCGCTCACCGCGGTGACGTCGCCGAAATTGGCGGTGTACTGCACGTGGAACTGGGCGGCGGCGCTGCCTGTCCACGCGATCGCGGCCGGCTGGCTCACGGGCAGGCTCTCGCCGCCGTTGGGGCTGAGCATCGCGGCCGGGCGTGGCAGGGCGATATCGAGGCGCGTCGCGGCGCCTTCGAGGACCGTGACCGGCCTCACCACGGTGTCGTAGCCGGCGGCTTCGAAGCGGACCTGGTACGAGCCCGGCAGCACCATGCGGTGATAGTCGCCCACGTCAGGGTCGGTGAAGATATTGTGATTGCGGCCGACGATGCTGACCGTCGCGGCCAGCGGCAGGCCGGTGTCCTCGCCGGTGACGATGCCGCGCACGCCGATGAGGCACTGCTCCATGTACGCGAGCATGGACTCGCGGTTGTCGTTCCAGAAGGTGGGCATCTGGGTGTAGGCGGGGCTCTTCGTGTTCGAGATCTCGATGGTGATATCGTTGCAGCCCATGTAGCGGTAGCTCCAGTCCTGGAGCCCGCCATCGATCGCGTACCAGTCGGCGCCGTTGGTGATTCCGTAGGGCTGGAAAGACGGATTGTTCCACATCGGCAGGTTGGTCTGCGAGTACTTCTTGCTGATGTAAACGAACAGGTCGTCGTACGGCGTCGGCGAGTACACCGAGCCCATGCCATCGTTGTCGAACGGGTAGTTCGCCACGAGGGCGCCGCCGTGGAAATTGGCTGACAGCACGAACGACTGACCGAACGCCCAGTTCATGATGGTCGCGGTCTCGACCTGCCGGCCGGCAGTGGAGTTCGGCTGCCCGAGCGTGCCCTCGGGGAAGTTGCGGTTCAGGTCGACGCCGCCGGCGTTGTAGCGCGTGTTGTTGGTGTACCCGTAGGGATTCATGCAGGGCATGATCCAGATCTCGACTTCGTTGACCAGGTTGGTCACGCGCGGGTCCGTCCCGTAGTTGTTCAGCAGGTGGTCGATGAGATTGAGGCACATGACCACGCCGGTCACCTCGTCGCCGTGCATCGTCGAGATATAGCGGAACTCGGGCTCGTCCTCCTGCACGTCGGGGTTGTCGGTGATCTTGATGGCCCAGAGGTTCTTGTTGGTGGACGAAGGTCCGATGTTGACGGCCCGCGCGAGGGCCGGGAACGCGGCCTCGCGGGCCTGGAGCTGCGCAACGATCTGGTCGTATGTCGGGTAGCCCGACGGTTGGCGGTCCCCGCTCGGCTCCTCCTCGACGTGCGGCCAGGCCGCGCGGCCGTCCACGTCAGCCAGCGTCGGGTCGGCGCCGTGCGCGACGAGCCACGCGGCCAACTCCTCTATTGCCTCCGCGATGTCGGCGTCGCGCCGCGCGTCCAGCCCCAGGACGTGCAGCGGCGTCTGACCCGCGCTGTTGCGGGCGTTGACGTCCGCCCCTGCGGCGACAAGCGCGCGAAGCGTTTCGCCCTTGATGCGGCGAGCCGCAAGGTGCAGGGCCGTCTCGCCGCGATGGTCGACCGCGTTCAGGTCGGCGCCCGCTGAGAGCAGCGACACAATCGCCTTCGGCTCGCCGGACAAGGCGGCGTGGTGAAGCGGCGTCTGCCCCAGGCGGTCGCGCTGGCCGACATCGGCCCCGGCGCCGAGCGGGGCGGCAGCGAGCGAGTGGTTATCGCCGGCAGGGGTGGCCGGTGCGAGTGTCAGGGCAAGGAGTGCGGACAGGACGAGAGCGCGGGCGGCGAAGCGGGGGGCGTGCATGGCCTTCCTCATGAGAAGCGCTGGCGGCGCGGACTCCAGGGTACGAAACGCATCCTGAAGTCTTCAGCCTATCCTATTGCCCGGGCGAGGGCAACATCGACTATCAGGTCCGAATAACCCGCCATCACGGGCGGCGGAGCCGCCACTCGGGCCCGAATCCGGCCCGGCGCGACCGTTCGCCCGCGCTGCCCAGCGGCGGACGCCATTCGCGCCGACGCCCCCGGGCAGCCCGCCCGGTTTCGCCCGCATCCGTTGGCTCGATCGCCGCCCCTTCCGACGGGCGGCGCCGGTTGGAAATCGGTGCCGCAGGAAGAGCACGGGTTGGAAACCGGTGCCACTGCAGAGCACACCCGGCGTCAGTGGGCCGCCGGTGCCACGGTCAGTTCGGAGAGTGCCACGGTCGGTTCGCCAGCGGATACCATACCGTGCTCCGCGCTTGCCTGCCGCGTTGGTCGGCAAACCGTGGGCCGGACGTGTTCAGGGCCATGCCAGCAAGAGCCACTGCTGCCCAGAGGAAACCGCGGAGCAAGACGCCGCGCGAAGCGGCCTGTGCCGCGCGCGATCCGGCCCCGTCGGCCGCGCCGGCCAGTGGCAACGGGGTGGTGCCCTGGCTGACCGTTCGTGGTGCCCGGCACAACAACCTCAAGAACATCGACGTGGCGTTTCCGCTCGGCCGGTTCACCTGCGTGACGGGCGTGTCCGGCTCGGGCAAGAGCTCGCTGGTCAACGACATCCTGTACGCCGCTCTGGCGCGGCGGCTGAACAAGGCCACCACGCTCGAGCCGGGCGACCATGACGCGATCGAGGGGCTGGAGCACCTCGACAAGGTCATCGCGATCGACCAGTCTCCGATCGGGCGGACGCCGCGGAGCAATCCCGCGACGTACATCAAGGTCTTCGACGAGATTCGCCTGCTGTTCGCGCGGCTGCCGGACGCGAAGCTGCGGGGCTACAAGCCCGGGCGCTTCAGCTTCAACGTGGCGGTGCGCAAGGGTGGCGGGCGGTGCGAGGCCTGCGAAGGCAACGGGGCCAACCGGATCGAGATGGACTTTCTGGCCGACGTGTGGGTCCGCTGCCCGGTTTGCGAGGGGCACCGCTTCGGGCACGAGACGCGGCAGATCAAGTTCAAGAACCACGGGATCGACGCGGTGCTGGATCTCGAGGTGGGCGATGCGCTGGAGCTGTTCGAGAACCACCCGCGCATCGCGAACATGCTCACGACGCTGCACGACGTAGGGCTCGACTACATCCGCCTGGGCCAGTCGAGCACGACACTCTCAGGCGGCGAGGCGCAGCGGATCAAGCTGGCCCGCGAGCTGGTGAAACGCGCCACCGGGCGGACGCTCTACGTCCTCGACGAACCGACCACGGGCCTGCACTTCGAGGATGTCCGCAAGCTCCTTGAAGTGCTGCATGGCTTCGTGGATGCGGGCAACACGGTGGTCGTCATCGAGCACAACCTGGATGTCCTCAAGACCGCCGACTGGATCATCGACCTGGGCCCCGAGGGCGGCGAAGGCGGAGGGCGCGTCGTCGCGGCCGGCACACCCGAAGCCGTGGCCGACATCCCCGAGTCGTATACGGGACAAGCGCTGCGGGGCGTGCTCGGCGGGAGCGACGGCGGCAGCGGTGCGAACGGCGAGCCGCGCGGCGCTCGGCGCGGGGCGCCTGGCGCGGGCGGCACAGCCGCGCCTTTCGACACGCAATCCGTGACCGTTCGCGGGGCGCGCGAGCACAACCTCAAGGACGTCACGCTCGCGTTCCCCCGCAACCGGATGACCGTGTGCACGGGTGTTTCCGGTTCGGGCAAGACCAGCTTCGCCATCGACACCGTGTTCAGCGAGGGCTACCGGCGATACGTGGAGTCGCTCTCGGCGTACGCCCGGCAGTTCCTCGGCCAGCTTGCCAAGCCGCGCGTCGATCACGTCGAGGGCCTCTCGCCGGCCATCTGCATCGAGCAGCGCTCCGCCAGCCGTACGCCGCGCTCGACCGTGGGCACGGTCACCGAAATCTACGACTACATGCGCGTGCTCTGGGCGCGGGCCGGGCAGCGCTTCTGCCCGCGGTGTCAGGAGCCGATCGGGTCGCAGACGGTCGACGAGATCGTGGCCCGGGTAATGGCGGTCGGCGAAGGCACGCCGATCATCCTGCTGGCGCCGGTCGCGCTGGGGGATGGCGAGTCCTATGCGGGGCTGTTCAACCGGCTGAAGGCGTCGGGCTACACGCGCGTGCGGATCGACGGACAGGTCCGTCCAACCGCCGAGGCTACCACGCTGGATGCCCGCCGGAAGCACCGCGTCGAGGTGGTCGTTGATCGCACGGTCGTGCGGGCCCGGGCCCGCAGCCGCATCAGCGAGAGCGTTGAGCACGCGCTGGGGCTCGGCAACGGTGTGATGACGCTCATGGTGGAGCCCGTCGAGCTCGTCGCCGACGAGGCGGCCGAGGCGACCAGCGCCAGCAGCGCGGCTCCGTCCGAGCCGGTCGGCGCCCCGAGCGAGACCCTGTTCTCACAGCGGCTGGCGTGCCTACGCTGCGGGACCAGCTACGAGGAGCTGGGGCCCAACCACTTCAGCTTCAATCACCAGCTCGGCTGGTGCGAGACATGCGAGGGGCTGGGGGTGCAGCGCGGGGCCCCCGCTGGGGAGATCATCAAGCGGCCGAAGCGCTCACTGTTCGATGGGGCCATCGCCGGCTGGCATCGCATCGAGCCGAGCTCCGCGATGGGGCGCCTGCTTCAGGGCGTCTGCAAACACCTGGGCGTCTCGCCGGACCGCCCGCTGTCGGAGTGGTCCGACGCGCAGCGGCAGGCGCTGCTCTTTGGAGCGAGCGACTGGATCACGGGAGGCGACGCGCTCGCCGGCCACGAGGAGCTGCGCTTTCGTTGGCGCGGCTTCTTCCCGACCCTCGACCACGCCACGCGCAACTCGTGGTCCTTTCGCCATCGCCTGCGGAACCTCGTGACGGACATTCCGTGCGTGAGCTGCCGCGGCGGACGGCTGCGGTCCGACGCGGCGGCGGTGCGGCTGGGCGGGCGTACGATCGTCGAGGTGTGCATGTTGCCGCTCGACGAGGCGCTGCGCTTCTTCCAGGCGATTCGCCTTGACGCGCGCGAGCGTCAGATCGCGGGCGAGCTGCTCAAGGAGATCATGAACCGGCTCCAGTTCCTCATCGACGTGGGCCTGGAGTACCTGACGCTGCACCGGGCCGGGCCGACGCTCTCCGGCGGCGAGGCCCAGCGCATTCGCCTGGCAAGCCAGATCGGCAGCGGCCTGACGGGCGTGCTGTACGTGCTCGATGAGCCGACCATCGGCCTGCACCCCCGCGACACGCGCCGACTCGTCACGGCACTGGCCAAGCTGCGCGACCTCGGAAACACGCTGCTGCTGGTCGAGCACGATCGTGACGTGATCCGCAGCGCCGACCGCGTGATCGATTTCGGCCCACGCGCCGGCGCACAGGGCGGAAACGTGCTGGTCAACGCACCCCCGGCGGAGTTGCTCGCGCCGGCGCCGGGCGAGGTCAGCGCGGCACCGGCCTCAGTCGAGCCGCATTCCGGTGCGGACTCGCTCACCCGGCGCTACCTCTCCGGGGAGCTGGCCATTCCGGTCCCGAGCAATCGTCGGTCGGTCAGCCGAGACACGGCGCTGGCAATCATCCGCGAGGCGACGCCGCAACGGGGCTCGGCGGGGCCGACCACGGCGTCGAGTGGCCACGACGGGCCCGAACTGGTGCTTGATGACGAGGAGGCGGCGCGCCGCCGGACGGAGGCGGGAGCCGGGACGCGGCCGCGACGCGGATCGCGTCGGCAGCCGCACCGTGAAGGCTGGCTCATCGTGCGCGGTGCCCGGCAGAACAACCTCAAGAATCTCACGGTCCCCGTTCCGCTGGGTCGGCTGGTGTGCGTGACGGGAGTGTCGGGCTCGGGAAAGAGCTCGCTCGTGGGCGACATTCTTTGGCCGGCGCTGGCGAACGCGTTTCACGGCGCCAGTCTCAGTGTGGGTGAACACGATGGGATCGACGGCCTGGACCAGCTCGACCAGGTCGTCAACGTCGATCAGTCACCTATCGGCACAACACCTGCCAGCAACCCGGCCACCTACACCGGCGTCTTCGACCTCATCCGTGAACTCTACGCCCGTTTGCCCGACTCCAGGATGCGCGGCTACACGGCGAACCGCTTCTCGTTCAATCGCCCTGGTGGGCGGTGCGAGGCCTGCGAAGGCCAGGGACAGCGCCGGATCGAGATGCACTTCATGCCCGACGTCTGGGTCGAGTGCGAGACTTGCAAGGGCCGACGCTACAACCCCGAGACGCTCGAAGTCCGCTTCAAAGGACGCAACATCGCCGACGTGCTCGAGCTGCGCGTCGCCGAGGCGCTGGAGCTCTTCTCCGGCGTGCCGAAGGTCCGGCGCTCGCTGAAGACGCTGGCCGAGATCGGGCTGGACTACGTGCAGCTTGGCCAGCCGGCGCCAACGCTCTCGGGCGGCGAGGCTCAGCGCGTCAAGCTGGCCGCCGAGCTCGGTCGCCCCGAAACGGGCCGGGCCCTTTACCTGCTCGACGAGCCGACGACCGGTCTGCATTTCGACGACGTGGGCAAGTTGCTCGCGATCCTCCAGCGCCTCGTCGACCTGGGCAACACCGTGCTTGTAGTCGAGCACAACCTCGACGTGATCAAGTGTGCGGACTGGATCATCGAACTGGGGCCCGAGGCCGGCGCGGCGGGGGGGCACCTGGTCGCGCTTGGCACGCCGGAGGAGCTGGCAGGCGGGGATGCGGTCGCGGGCGCCGGCGCCGGGCCGTCGCCGACGGCTGTGGTGCTGGCCCCGATCCTGGCGGCCAGTCCCTACGCGGAGCGCGCCGTGGTCAGCGCGACCGCCTTGGCGGCTGAGGAGCTCAGCGCGGCCAACAGCGGCCTTGGCGACGTGGGTGGCGGCACACGGCCGCCGTGGCAGGTGGACGGGCGCAAGTGGCATCTCGAGCAGCGCCGCAGCCGCGACGACGCGCCGCGGAAGTGGGAGCCGGGGGCGCTGCTCTACGTGCTCGACCTGGTGGAGCGGGAAGGCGCCGCCCTCGCACGGCGGATTCGCTGGCCCGCGTCGAACTTCTTCCTTCCGGTCAAGTGGGACGACCGGGCGACCGTCGAAGTCACGACGCGGGACGGCAGGGTGTGGTTCCTGCACGCGCTGACCGGCGGTGAGTGGCTGCTCGAACTCTACTTCCGCGTTCCCCCGGGCACGTTCAGCGGTCCCACGCTCGACGCCGCACTGGGACTCAAGACGCTCGACGAGCGGACGGACCTTGAAACGTACGGCGACTGGCCGCGCGTGGACGTGCGCCCGCGGCGCGGCGGCTGGGACGCGGTGGTTATCTATGCCCACGACCGCAAAGAACTCGACACGCCGGCGTTTCGACGCTTCATCCGCGATGCGGTGATCGCCTACGCATCCGGTCACGGACACCGGTGCGGTACCTCGGAGTAGGTTGCGAGCTGGGTAACTCCGGCGGGGCGGGTCACGAGCGGGTGGGGTGGGCTTCCAGCCCGCCGGGGCAGGCAGGATGCCTGCCCCACCTCGGCAGTCTGCCTGCCCCACCCCCCAAGCGCTACAGCGCCGCCAGGCGCTGCTGGAGGTCGCGCTCGTGCAGCTCGGCGAGGAACTCGTCGAAGTCGCCCGCCAGGACGCGCGGCAGGTCGTAGATGTCCTTGTTGATGCGGTGGTCGGTGACGCGATTCTGCGGGAAGTTGTACGTGCGGATGCGGTCGCTGCGGTCGCCGCTGCCGATCATGCTCTTGCGGTCGCCGGCCAGCTTCGCGTGCCGCTCGCGCTGGTAGTGCTCGTAGAGTCGCGAGAGCATGACGCGGCGGGCGCGGGCGCGGTTCTTGTGCTGGCTGCGCTCATCGCGCATGGAGACGGTGATGCCGCTGGCGACGTGCTCCAGGCGGATCGCGGAGGCGACCTTGTTGACGTTCTGGCCGCCGGGGCCGCCCGCGGCGCTGACGTGCTCGATGACGTCCTTGTCCCAGTCGATCTTGATGTCGACCTCCTCGGGCTCGGGCAGGACGGCGACGGTGGCGGCAGAAGTATGGATCCGGCCCTGGGCCTCGGTCTTGGGCACGCGCTGCACGCGGTGGCCGCCGGCCTCGAAGCGGTAGTGCAGGTAGACCTCCTCGCCCTTGATGTTCAGGATCGCTTCCTTCACGCCGCCGAGGTCCGACTCGGACATTGACATCACCTCGACCGTGAAGCCCTTGCGACTTGCGTAGGCCGTGTACATCGCCACGAGCTCGGCGGCGAACAGCGCGGCCTCGTCGCCGCCCGTGCCCGCCCGCACCTCGAGGATGATCGAACGGATGCTCGCCTCGTCGCCGGTGACCATCCGCTCCTGGAGGGCGTGCAGTAGTCGCTCGCGGCGTTGTTCGAGCGCCGGCGTCTCGGCCTGCGCGAGCTCGCGCAGCTCCGGGTCGGATTCGCTCTCGAGAATGTGCAGGGACTCGTTGAGCTGGTCGGTGACCTGGCGATACTCGCGATACAGGCGCGCCACCTTGTCGAGCTGGCCGAACTCCTGGGCGAGGCGCGAGACGAGCGCGCCGTTGCTCGCCACCTCCGGCCGGTTCATCTCCTCCCCAAGCTGCTCGCAGCGCGCGACGATGTCACGCACGCGATCCATCCAGGCTGGATCAGATACAAGTGTGCTCATCGCTTACCGCCGCAGCCGGGCAGACGCGCGGCCCGACGGCCAAAGTGAAGACGAAACGGTGGAGAGAGACGGGTCGGGGGAACGGGGCGCGTGATGAGGGCACGCGGAGGCCGGCGACGTCCGCCCGCCGACGCCCTGGCCCTGTGCTCGCAAGGCCCTTTGATCGGCCGCGAGCGTGCCAGCGCCCCGCGGGACGGGTCCAGCTAAGCCTTGCCCGGCGCGGCCGGGGCCCCCTTCTTGCCGGCGAAGTACTGGCCGCCGAACTTCTTCTGGAAACGCTCCACCCGGCCGGCGGCGTCCACGAACTTCTGCTTGCCCGTGTAGAACGGGTGGCAGGCGCTGCAGATGTCGACCTTGATCTCGCGGTTCGTCGATCCGGTCGTGAAGGTGTTGCCGCAGGCGCACTTAACCTCGACCTGGTGATACTCGGGATGGATCTTCGGCTTCATGGCACCTGTGCCCTTCTCTGGCCCCGCCGACGCGCTTCCGTCTTCGACGGGAGCCCTGTATTATGCCGTCGCCCCGCTGAGGTCGCAACCGCCCCCGTCCGCCAGAACTCACTGGCGGCCGGTCAGGCCCCGGGCGGCCCGGCCGGCAGCCCGGACAGGCATGCCCACTCCCGAACCGGAAGTCGTCGTCCAACTCGATCGGCTCACGAAGATTTATCGCTCCGGCGCGGGCGTCGAGGTTCCCGCGCTCCGCGAGGTCAACGCGACGATCCGACGTGGAGACTACGTCGCGATCGTCGGCCCTTCCGGAAGTGGTAAGTCTACGCTCCTGAACATCTTAGGGTGCCTAGACCGGCCCACCAGCGGCACCTACTGGCTCAGCGGTCAGGACGTTTCCACTCTCACCGACGACCAGCTCTCGGAGATTCGCGGCCGCCGAATCGGCTTCATATTCCAGAGCTTCAACCTGATCACCACCCAGTCGGTGCTGGAGAACCTCGAAACCCCGCTCTTCTACCAGGGCGTGCGTCCCCGCCAGCGGCGGGAGATTGCTCTTGAGCTGATCGACAAGGTCGGCCTCCGGGAGCGGTTACACCACCTGCCGCACGAACTCTCCGGCGGGCAGCAGCAGCGCGTCGCGATCGCCCGTGCGCTGGTCAACGACCCGGCGATCCTGTTGGCCGACGAGCCGACCGGTAATCTCGACAGTATGACGGGGACGGCCATCCTGGAACTGCTCAACGCGCTCAACCGTGACGGGCGGACGGTGATCGTGGTGACCCACGACCAGTACGTAGCCGCGCGGTGCCGCCGGGTGCTCGAAATCTTCGACGGCCGGGTGACGGAGCAGCCGAGGGGGAGTGAAAACGCCGTCGCCGGGGTGCCGGTGGCGCCGTGAGCGAACTTTGGAGTGTGCCCGCGGCGCGCGGTTCGATACGATACAAGGTCCGTCCGTCTCATGCGGCGACCGCGCGGTCGACGCTTCGCCGGACAGAATCCGAGGTTGATAGCGATGACCACACCGAACGGGAAGTCCGGCGAAGGGGTGCGGACTCGGTCCGGCGTGCGGCGCCGGCGCCGCCTGGTGCTCGCCGCGGCGTCCGTGATTCTCGGTGCAGCATGGGCGCTGGCGCAAACGCCAGACTCGCAGCCCTCGCCGGCGCCGCCGGCCGCGCGGCCCGCGGCAGGAGGCGACACCGATCGGATCAAAGAGATGATCAAGGACCGCGCCAGGCAGGCCGGCAAGCCTGAGACGCGCCCGGCGCCGGCGGCGCGACCAGCCCTGCCGACCGCGCCAACCTCGGCCGCGCCGCGCGGCTTGGGCACGCGGCCGCCCAGCCCCGTGGCGACCCCGCCGCCGGGGGCCGCTGGGGCGGCGTCGCAGCCGGCGGGCGGATGCGGCTCGCACGGCGGCGCCGAGACGGAACTGGTGTTCCCGCCGCCGGATCAGCCCCAGCCCAAGCTCGTGCTGGATGACCCGCGCCGCGAGATCTCGATCTGGCGCGGGGAGCCTCACGAGTTCACGTGGGAGGTGAAGAACACGGGCGAGGGGCCGCTGGCGATCCGCTTGAAGGGTGGCTGAGGGATCCGCATCCACGGTCAGTTGGACCGTACGATCGCCCCCGGTGCTGCCGAAGTCGTGAAGGTCACGCTGTCGGGAGGACACACGCCCGGCAAGGTCTCCAAGTCCATCCAGATGCGGTCGAACGACCGCGACAACGCGATTACCAATCTCGTGGCGACGCTCTCGGTCGCTTCGGCCCTGAAGTTCGAGCCCTCGGCGCTCAACCTCGGTCGCATCGAGCGCGATGCGCCAGAGGTCCGGCGCACGGTGAAGGTGCGGCGAGGCGACGGTGGGCCAATCAATCCTAAGCTGGTGGTGAGCTCGAACTCGTCCGTGCATGCCGAGCTGCGCGAAATCCGCGAGGGCGAGGAATACGAGGTCGAGGTGGTTGTCAGTCCGCCGTTCCCGAACAACTCGTTCAACGCGGTTGTCGCGCTCCAGACCGGGGTCGAGAAGTCGCCGCAGGAGGCGCTGAACATCACCGCGCAGATCGCGCCGCGCGTCACGGCGGTGCCGAGCTTCTTCGCGGTACTGCCGGACGAGGCCGAGGAGCAGAAGATCCGCGTGCAGCTGAACTGGTCTGGGGGCACACCGGCTCGGATTCTCGAAACGTCCGTGACCGACGCCACGGTCACGGTCGAGGTCGGTCCGGAATCGGGCACGCAGGAGATCGTCATCACGGTTCCGCCCAACTACACGTTCCCGCCGGGCACGCCGCGGCGCGTGACGCTGAAGCTCGATGACCCGAGCGTGCCGCAACTGACGATTCCGATCGTCTCGGCCAAGGCCGTGCCGCGCCCCACGCGCGACGCGAACCTGCCGCAGTCCCGGCAGCGAACCTGAGTCACGGGCTGTGGGGAATCACGATCGTCGTCGCTGGGGCGGGCAGTTTGCGTTTCAGTCGACGAGCCGAATCCGTATACTGAGAGATTCACGCCGCCGCTCCTCGCTGCCGCCTTTCGAGCGGTGTTTGCGCTGGCCGGAGGCCGGTGGCCGAGTAGCTCTGAGCGCGCCAAGCGAGGTGAGATCCCGGATGACAAGTCAACTGGTCGCCAATGGTCTGAGTTCCCGCCTCTCGCGCGGCGCCGCGGCACGCGCCGCCTCGCGATGGTTCGTGGCCACGATTCTCGTTGTTGCTGTTGGAAGCGTTCACGCACAGCCTCCGAGCACCCAGCCGGCCGCGCCCGGCGCTGGGCCGAGCGCCTCGCCGGCGCCGCCGCCCTCGAAGCCGACGACGCAGCCGGCCGACGCGCAGCGGCCTCGTCCGCCGCGCCTGCCTGTCTCACCCAGTGCAGCGTCGCCGACCAGGCCGGGTGCCGTGCCGCCGGCACCGACCGCCCCCGGTCGCCCCGCGCCGGAATCTCCGGCCCCTCGACCGCAGGTGGCACCCGGGTCCGACACGGGCGGCGCGACGACGATGCCGGCCGATCACGCCGATGACGCCGCGGACGAGAGCGAGATGGCCTCACACGGGGCGCACGACGCGGACAGCGCGCCGCTCGCGTATCCTCCGCCGGATCAGCCTCAGCCGCGGCTGGCGATCGAGGGCGGTCCGCGCCGCGAGCTGAGCGTGTGGCGCGGGGAAGATCACGCGTTCGAGTGGCTGGTGAAGAACGCCGGCGAAGGCCCGCTGGCGATTCGCCTCAAGACCTGCTGCGGCACGCGCATCCACGGGGAGCTGGATCGCACGATTCCGCCCGGCGGTGAGGAGACGGTCCGCGTCACGCTTTCCGGGAATCGTCCGCCCGGACGCGCCAGCAAGAACATCGAGCTCCGCTCCAATGACCGCAACAACGCGATTACGCAACTGACCGCGATCCTGAACGTGCGCTCGGCCCTCAAGTTCGAGCCTTCGCCGCTGAACTTCGGCCGCGTGGATCGCGACGCCCCGGCGCTGTCGCACACGGTCAAGATCCACCGGGGCGACGGCGGGCCCATCGCGCCGAAGCTCCTGCCGATCTCGAACGACGCGCTGCGGGCGGAGCTGCGCGAGATCCAGCCGGGCGAGGAGTACGAGCTGGACGTCGTCCTGACGCCGCCGTTTCCGAACCATTCGTTCAACAGCAGCGTCGGGCTCGAGACCGGCGTGGCGCAGTCGCCGCGCGAGACGCTCAGCGTGAGCGCGCAGCTCGTGCCGCGCCTGACGACGATGCCGAGCTACTTCGGCGTCGTCCCGGGGCTGGACGAGGAGCAGCGCGCGACGGTGCAACTCAACTGGTCGGGCGGCCGGCCCGCGCGGGTTCTCAATGCCGAAGCATCCGACCAGGCCGTGCGTGTCGAAGTCGGCCCGGGCGAATCGGTCACCATCACCGTGCCGCCGGGTTTCGAGTTCCCGCCGGGGCAGCCGAAGCGCGTGCTGCTCACCATTGACGACGCGAGCGTCCCGCAGCTCACGATCCCGATCGTGTCGACGCGCGCCGTGCCGCGACCGGCGTCGGACGGCGGCAACCAACCAGGCGGCCCCGCGACGCCGCGCCCGCCCGACGTGCAGTCCCCGCGCGGCGATGCGCGGCGAACGTAGTGGGCGGAGGCTATGTGAGCGGCGATGTCTCACGAGCGGGGTGGAGCGCGAATACCGCTTGACGCACGGGGTGGCGTCTTGCTATAGGAACACTTGGTCACTGGTGTCCGCCGGCTTGGCGTCGACGGAAGAATAGGGAATCCGGTGCAACTCCGGAACGGTCCCGCCGCTGTGACCGGGAACGAACGCTGCATCGCGTCATTGGCCGGAATGTGCCGGCCGAGAAGGCGCAGCCAGTAGGAAAGCGCGTCGCCAGCGTGACGTGCCACGCCCGGAAGTCAGAAGACCTGCCAGGCTGACCGCATCGCAGATCGGCTTCGAGGATTGGGCCGAGGGCATGTCGCGCGCCGCACTTCCACCGGTGGATCGCTAGATCGCCTCCGGGGCCCGCCACGGGCCGCGTGGCTTCTTGCCGTGCGTGCGACGCGTCGTCCGCTCTCCCCACCCCCCGCGCCGGCCTGCCTGGTCTCCTGCTCGAGGAGAAGCGGAGATGCTGCGCGTGTTGTCATGGATCGTTTTCGGTTGTGTGGGCGCTTCGGCTTGTGCGGCGACGATCGGGTTCGAGGAGTTCGCGTCGCCGCCGTACGCGCTCGGGCCCGAGTCCTTCTACAACGGCTCCGACGGGGCGGGGGGCTTCACCAGCGGCGGGGCCTTCTTCAACAACGACTACATTGACTTCGGCGGCGGGTTCTACGCCTGGCGGGGCTGGTCTGTGTCCAACGTCACGGACATCGTTACACCGGGTTACGTGAACGAGTACGCGGCCTACAACCTGCCCGCGGGGGGCGGCGCGGGTCGCTCGGCGCTGTACGGCGTCGCGTTTTCGAACAGCCCGGGCGACGCGACGATCAACCTCCCCGCCGGCCTTGTCCCCCAGTCGGTCCAGCTCACGAACACGACGTACGCGGCGCTGTCGATGCGCGACGGCGATGCGTTCGCCAAGAAGTTTGGCGGCTTGTCGGGCGACGATCCCGACTACTTCAAGCTCATCATCACCGGACTCGACATGGGCGGCACGCCGGTGGGGACTGTCGACTTCTATCTCGCTGATTATCGTTTCGCCCAGAACGAGTTGGACTACATCGTCTCGCAGTGGACCACGGTGGACCTCAGCTCGCTGGCCGGCGCAAGCCGCCTGTCGTTCGCGTTCGAGTCATCGGACGTGGGACCGTTCGGGATCAACACACCCACGTACGTCGCGCTCGACAACCTGGTGCTCGTGCCCGAGCCGGCGTCGGTACTGCTCGTGGGGCTCGCCATGCTCGTGCGCGGCGCTCGTCGCTGTGCCGCGGGCGACCGGAGCTAGCCATGCAAGCTGCTGCCGCAAGCCGGACCGCGGCACCGTCGTTGTCCGATGGGCGTTCGCCGAGCGCGCGGCACCGCGTCGCGCCGCGCGGCATCCCTCCCGCTCCACCCGCCCCGGAGGGGACGGGGGAGCGGCGGGCCGCCGGGGGGCTTGGCGGCGTCGCGGTCGCCCTGTGCGCAGCCGTACTCGCGCAGGCCCAGGCGCCGTTCGCGGCCCAGGTGATCGACTACGCCCCCGCCCCCGGCCAGTTCGTGAGCGACCCGTTCTACAACGACCCGGCCAAGGCGCTCGGCCGGCCACACGCCGGCGGCTTCTCGGAGCCAGGCAACTCGTCGCTCGTCTCGCTCGGCGGCTTCGGTGGCTCGGTCACGCTGCGATTCGTGCCGCCAGTCATGGACGACCCCGCCAACCCGTTCGGCCTGGATGCGATTGTCTACGGCAACGCGTTCTACGTGGCCGGCAGTCCCAACCGACGCTGGGCCGAGTGCGGGCACATCGAGATCAGCCGCGATGTGAACGGCAACGGGCTGGCGGACGATCCGTGGTACCTCATCCCGGGCTCGCACATCACGAGCCTGCGGCCCCGTCCGCAGGGCGGGCAGCTCGAGTGGCAGACCTGGGACGACAACATCGACGACCCGACGTTCCCGCCGGACGATGAGACTTGGCTGCCGCCCGGGGCGAGCGGCACGTGGACGACCTGGGCGTGGCGCCTGCCGCCGGCGATCTTCGAGACCTTCGTCGTCCAGAACCCCAACGGCCTGGCCGCGACGGAGGAGGGCATCTGGGGCTACGCGGACTTCACGCCCACGCTGAAGCTCGGCGACACAAACGGTGACAACATTATCGACGACCCCAACGCCCGTCCGGAGATCTTCTACACGCGCCCCGACAACCCGCTCAAGGTGGGGATCACGCCGGGCAGCGGCGGCGGCGACGCGTTTGATATCGCCTGGGCGGTGGACCCCGCGACCGGCGCGCCGGTCGGGCTCGACGGGTTCGACTTCATCCGCCTCACCACGGCGGTCAATCGGGCCGTGTTCAGCCCGCCGCTCGGGGAGCTCTCGACGGAGATTGACGCCGTCGCGGACGTGGCCCCGGGGGCGATGGGTGACAGTGAGGGCGACGGCGACATTGACCACGCGGACTTCGTCCTGCTGGCGAGTTGCCTGGCGGGCGAGCACGCCGTCGTCCCCACCTGCCCGTGCCGCATCCACGACTTCGATCACGACGGCGACGTTGACCTGCGCGAC
>CAADGM010000201.1 GCA_900696535.1 uncultured Planctomycetota bacterium | reverse complement strand
CCGCGAAGACCGCCGCCACTGAGCGTGTCGGCAGAGAATCCCGCGGGTTTACGGACGCCGAACGAGTCGCGATGGCAGAGCGCGCCCGGGAGCTGAAGGCGGAGGCTCGAGCCAGCAGGAACAAGGCAGACGGGGAAGACGCCGTGCTCGCCAGCCTCGCCGGGATGCCGCAGCCGGATCGAACCCTGGGCGAGCGGCTCCATGCGATCGTCAAGGCCGTTGCGCCCGGCCTCGCGCCGCGACTCTGGTACGGAATGCCGGCGTATGCCAACCGGTACGGGAAGGTCGTCTGCTTCTTCCAGGCCGCATCGAAGTTCAAGACGAGGTATGCATCGTTCGCTTTCACCGACGAGGCGAACCTTGACGACGGCAACCTGTGGCCGGTCGGCTTCGCGCTGAAGGCGCTCACCGCGGCTGCGGAAGCGATGCTCGCCGACCTGGTGAAGAAGGCGGTGGGCTGAAGGACCTGCGGCTTCTTCCTCGTCTGTGTCCCGTCCGCCACGGCCGACGCCAACAAGCGGATCGGCGGCCCTGCGCGGCCCACGGGCGCGCGCTACGTGGGCGAGCCGGGCGCTGCATTCGGGAACGGACGTTGACAGGCGTGAGCCGATGTGATTATCGGACAGGCCACTGCCAGCCGTCTGTCGTCCCACCCCGCCGCGAGAGGACGTGGCTTGCCGCCGATCCCCGCACCAGTAGAATGCGCGCGGCCGAAGTTGGAAGTGGACTAGACCCGCTTCGAGTACACGGTACGCAACTCCAACCCTGGCGTGGCGCGCCGGCTACCGTACGGGCTCGCACACGAGAGCCCGGAAGGAAAGCATCGCATGAGTCCCCACCCGATGGACACGATCCGAGCGCGCGCCAATCGCGCTTCCTGGACTTGGGCCTGCGCCGCTCTCGCCTTCGCAGTGGCTTCTGCCTCGATCGCAGGCGCGACGGAGCGCCTCAGCCCGCGAATTCGAATGGCGACGGAGAATGCGACGCCGGCGGTGAGTCGAGCCGAGTATGGCGGCACCATCCTGATCACCGCGGCGCGCAACGGCGTGCTCGACGCAGTTACGGTCGGCGGGGTGGGCTGGGAGCAGCGCTCCATCGGACTGGATCAACCGAGACCGATGAGCCGCGGAGAGACGGTCTCGATTCCGTTCGAAGCCTTCGTGCAGGACGCCGGCCGACTCATCGAGATATCCGCGCAGTTCGACGGCATATGGACTCGGAAGCGCCTCGACCTGTCCCCGGAGCGCTTCGCACGCGCCGGCAGGGACTACATGGCCATTCGCCGAAGCGATTCGCCGACGTCGCTCTCAGCGGACAGCGCAGGAGCCGATGAAGCTGGCGGGATACGCAATTGCAGTGACCAGGAGATTCGCTTCCGCGGTCGCATCGTGTACGAACGCCCCGCGATCCCGGGAATTGACAACAGCATACCGCCGGACGGCGACTTCGATGACCCGGGGGACGTGCCGCCGCGACCCGCCGCGATCATCGGCGTCGACCGGATCCTGTACGAGGTGATGGACGATGACATCATCGACGAGGCGATCCACTCAGGTTATACGGACGAGAATGGGTACTTTGACGTCACCGTCTGCTGGGACGACTGCGACATCTCCGGCTGCGACGACCCGGATATCTACCTGCGCTTCGAGTGCGACACGGATGTCGTCAATGTTCAGGACGGCTACAACATCCTCGAGCCGGACTACAGTTGGAGCACCGAGGATACCCAGTACTACCCGGACTACACCGGGCACGACATCGACTTTGGCGTTGTTCAGTCGGCCGATCCCGGGCTGAATCCCGCTCTGCACATTCACAACACCATCACGCGAGCGCATCGCTTCATCATCGAACACGAAGGCGACTACCTGCCGTCGGTCGACGCGCAATGGCCGGAAGACAGTACCGAGTACAACGCGTTCTTCGAGGAGATCTACATTGAGGTCAGCGAAGAGTGGAACGAGGGGACCCAGACCCACGAGTGGGGCCACCACCTGCTGCACCATTGGACTGACCCGGAGGGCTCCGACTACTGCAACGGCTTCTGCGATGCGGCGAGTCCGAATCCGTGCAACTCAAATGAGCCCTGCGACGGCAACGGCGGCCACTGCATCTGGTGCAACGAGACGGATCATGACGCCTGGAACGAGGGCTTCCCGAACTGGCTCGGCTCGGCAGTGCTGCGTCGATGGGACGCGCGTTACGGAATCGCACCGTGGACGCGCTTCACGCCGCCAAACGCGGACGGCCGCTACACGCTCGAGACGGTGCAACCCTGCTGCAACAATCCGCCTGGGATGTTGCACAACCCGTGGGTCACGGAAGGTTTCGTTGGCGCAATCCTGCGCGACATAGAAGATCCCGCACCCGAGATTCTGACCGGCCCGCCGTGGGTCTGCCCGCAGGATTCACTTGCAATGACTCCGCGCGACATCCTGGAGGTTGTGCGCCAGGCGCAGCCGATCCGCATCATCGAATTCCTGCAAGCGTTCTGGCCGCAGCATCCGGAGCGGGCGCACGACATCCGCAACACCGCGCTCGCCGTGGCACCCGCCTACGGCAACCTCTGGCCGACGCCGCCGATTCAGATCTACCAGGCGCCCTCATGCAGGACGGTCCAGGTCGGCCAATCGCTCTCGCTGCACGTTGAGACCAATGGCTCGACCTGGTCGCTGAAGATGCGCTGGTACCGCGACGGCGCGCCCCTCAGCGATACAGCGACGCGCACCGGCGCATTCACGGACACGCTGACGATTACGTCGGCATCCGCCGCCGACGCGGGCCGTTACCGGCTCGCCATCGAGTCATGCGACGGCACCCAGACGCTGACGTCCGCGGAGTTCCCGGTATTCGTCTTCGGCGACGACGGCCCCGGGCACAAGATCACTGGCTGGGGCCGAAATGCCTTCGGATCTCTCGGCCGCGGTACGCTAGACCCGCCGACCGACAGTAACCCAGGCGACGTCGTCGGTCTGACCAACGCGGTCGAAGTTTCCGCGGGCTACTGGAACGCGGTCGCACTGCTCGCCGATGGCACGGTGCGGAGCTGGGGCGCGCCGTATCTCGGCGACGGCACGCCGAACGGCAGCGCTACGCCCGTCGCAGTGAGCGGACTGAGCAACATCGTGGCCGTGTCGGCCGGCGGCTACGCGACGTCCATGGCGCTCGACGCGACCGGCCGAGTCTGGACGTGGGGCGAGAACTACTACGGTCAGATCGGCGATGGAATTCCAGGCGTACGACTCACACCGGTCTCCGTCCCCGGCCTCGACTGCGTGGTTGACATCTCGATGGGCGCCTATTCCGCGGCCGTGGTCAAGGCTGACGGGTCGGTTTGGACGTGGGGAAGCAACACCTACGGCGAACTGGGCTTGGGCGTGTCTGGCGGCTGGTACCAGACGCCGCAGCACGTGCCCGCCATCGACAACGCGGTCGAAGTCGAGTGCGGCTGGTCGCATATCCTCATCCGGCGTGCGGACGGTACTGTCTGGGCCAGCGGCAGCAACGCGCAGGGCCAGCTCGGTGACGGGACGTTCACGAATCGAAACACCTTCGGGCCGGTGATCGGCTTGACTGGGATTACGAGCGTGCGGGCGGGGGCCTTGCACAGCCTCGCCGTCCGCTCGGACAGAACGCCCTGGGCCTGGGGCTACAACGGCGCAGGGCAACTCGGCAACCTCGTCCTGGGCAACGTCTCCACGCCGCTCCGCCCCAGCCGGCCCGAGAAGGTGCGGTCGCTCGACGCAGGCCACTACAACAGCCTCTTCGTCGACGAAGAAGGCACGATTTGGACATGTGGCTACTGGGCGTACGGTGCGCTCGGACGGCCGACCAACGACTACACGCCGCAGCCGGTCGACGTGAGAGTCGGCGCTGCGGTGCAGGCAAGCGCTGGCATCGACTTCATGATGGTGGTTGCGCCCGGGGCCCGAGTCACGGCGCCGGCCGTGGATCAGATCGCTCCTGGTTGCAGCACGACCAGGCTGCGCATCAGCGCGGTCGGGCAACCGCCACTGAATTACCACTGGCGGAAGCACAACGGCTCGAACTTCATGCCGATCTACGACGGTGGCCGAATCAGCGGCGCGCAGACGCCCGAACTCACGATTGCCGGAACAGTGACGGACGACACCGGCCTCTACGACGTGTTGGTTTGGAACGAGAGCAACATCACGGCTGGCAAGCCAGTAGTCCTCGTCACGCCCCCGCTGCTTCAGACGTTCGAAGCCGGCACGGACCCGAGCGCTTGGTGGCTGAGTGAGCGCGGTGCGTGGACGCTCGAGAGCGGTGGTTACGCCGCGGGCGCACCAGGTGCGACTCCGGCGACATACAGCTCGTTCCGGTTGCCGCTTACCGACTTCAGTATCGAGCTCGACGTGGTAAATGCTTCGCTCGTGGGTTTCACCACAAACAGCGGGATCTGGCTCCGCTCGCAACTCACGGGGCCCCAGCCGAGCGGCGTGCTCTTCTCGCTAGGCGATCAGTACCCCTGGGGCACCGGCGACGCCTACTGGCTCCGGTGGAACGGCCTTTCGTGGCAGTCACCAGACGGCGTCGCGCCCGGCGTCTACGGCGAAGGCGACACTGTTCACGTTCGGGTCGATGTTCGCGGCAACGTGTACACCGCCCACGTCAACGGCGCGGTGACGCCGACGACGCAGCTCGCAACGCCCAACTACCCGGGCGGGGCGATCGCGCTGTTCGACAATACCGTCGGTCCCACGCTATTCGACAACATCCTCATTCAGACGCTGCCGAGCTGCCCGCCCGAATCCGGCCTCGTGCCACCCAGCGTCGTCCAGTATCCGCTGTCGCAGGTCGTCGCGAGCGGTGCGCCGGTGGCGCTGAGTGTCGGCGCAACTGGCAGCGGGCCGCTTAGCTACCAGTGGCTGCATAACGGCGTCTGCATCCCGTCGGCCACGTCGGATATCCACGCGTTCACCGCCAGCAACGCCACGTCAGGACGGTATGAGTGCACGGTCACCAACGCGTGCGGCTCAGTGGGCAGCTTCCCGGCGATCGTCAGAGTCGACGGCGGCATCCATCCGGGCGACATCAACCACGACGGCCTGGTCGACCTTGTGGACGTCGCCCTCTTCCAGGCGGCTTTCGGACGCTGCGCCGCGGACCCGGGCTGGATGCACGCCGCGGACCTTGACAACAGCGGCTGCATCGACGCGGCGGATCTCCTGGTGCTGACCGCGAGTCTCGGAGGCTAGAGGCCATCTCGGAGCCGATGGGAGCACCCGCTATCAGCGGGCGCTCGTTTCCGGAGATGCGCCGACATGCGCCAACTCGGCAGGACTCTCGCCTGCACACGCCAGACCTGTGCGCTCCACTTTGAACTGCCTTGCGGTTCAGGGACACGTTTGCCTTGCGGGTGTCGGATGGTCGCCAGCACACTTCTGAGCCACCGGCCTCCTGCGCTCGTGACGGAGTCGTGCGGCAATCGGGCGGAATCAGGGAGCGTGTCGCGGATGATGCTCGCCTCTTACGGCCTCACGGCGAGCAGACCCCGGGTTCCGGACTCCGAGTCCCGTATGCCCTCGACAAGGAGCCCAGCCAGCGTACCGCCGCCCCGAATCACGCACTATGCCGCGCGGGGCGAGCACCTTGGAGCACCTCACTGGACGCCCGCTGGATCCGAGCCGCTGACGCGTGGGGGCCGCGCCTGGCCCGCTCGAAGCTGCTTCCTGCTGGGCGCGGTTCGGTCCCGTCAGGCGCACTGAGTATAATCCCCGCCATGACCGTCAAGGCAATCCTCGCACAGCTCCAGTCCCTCGGCGACGACGCCCGCCGCAAGCACAACACCAAGGCCGGCGCGCCCGACAACCAGTTCGGCGTGAAGCTCGGCGACATCCGCGCAATCGCCAGGAAGATCAAGTCCAATCACGCGCTCGCGCTCGAGCTTTGGGCCACCGGCAATGTCGAGGCCCAGCTCCTGGCCACGCTCGTCATCGAGCCGAGATTGCTCTCCGCTGACCAGCTTGACACGCTGACGCGCTCCACGACCTGTGCGCAGGTGGCGGACTGGCTGAACGCGTACGTGGTCGCAGGGCATCCCGAGCAGGAAGCGCTGCGCGCGAAGTGGATGAAGGACAAGGATCGCTGGGCCGCCCGCGCGGGTTGGAGCCTCACCGCCAGCCACGTCAGCAAGGGTGCCGACGGCCTCGACCTGGGCCGGCTGCTCGACCGCATCGAGAAGGAGATGCCGAAGGCCCGGCCTGAGGTGCAATGGACGATGAACAACACCCTCGCCGCGATCGGCATCCATCACGCCGCGCACCGCAAGCGCGCCGTCGCCATCGGCGAGAAGATCGGCCTCTACCGCGATTGGCCGGTGTCGAAGGGTTGCACGCCGCCGTACGTGCCGGTGTGGGTCGAGGCGATGGTCAAGCGGAGCGGCTGAAACAAGCGCCGGCTTTCCCGCACGCGCGCCGGCGAGATGCGCTCTGCGCGGCAGCTTCGCCGCGCTGCGTGCCCCAAGCCTCCGTTCGGTTTGTTGAGTTGACCGTCACGCCAGGTAGTCCGGACGAGCGGCGTAGCGCTTGCCCGTGCCACCCACGGCCCCTAGGTCGCAGTCTCGCGCCTACTTGTCCTTTTCGTCCTTGCCCTTCTCGCCCTTGCGATCGCCCTCGAGCATCGCCAGCGCCTCGCGGGCCGAGGCGGACTCGGCCAGCTCGCGGACCACGACCTCCTCGTCGGTGTAGTCGTAGAACTCGCGATACTGCTGCCGCAGATAGCCGCCCGGGCGGGTCTTCACGCCGTTGAGCACCGCCCCGATCACGCGGGCACCGATGCGGGTGAGCTGATCGCGGGCGCGGCGGAGCGTTCCCTTGGTCCCCCGCACCGCCCGAGCCACGACCACGACGCCCTCGGCCTGCGTCGCGACGATCAGCGCATCGCTGATCAGCAGGCACGGCGGGCCGTCGATCAGCACGCGGTCATAGCGGCCGCGGGCCGCCTCGAGCAGCTCACGCATCGCGGGCGACCCCAGCAGCTCCGCGGGGTTCGGCGGCATCGGCCCGCTGCCGAGCACATCGAGGTTGGGAACGTCGGTCTTGGTCACGACGTTCTCCAGCCGCGCGCGCCCGATCAGGACGTTGCTGAGCCCCTCGGTCTTGATGCCCTGAAACGCCTTGCGCACCGCGGGCCGCCGGAAATTCCCGTCGATCAGCAGCACGCGCTCGCCGCCCTGGGCGAAGGCGACCGCCAGGTTGATGGCGACGGCGGTCTTCCCGTCGTCGGGCCGCGGACTGGTCAGCAAGAGTACGCGCTGTGTCTCGCGCGGGCCGCTGAAAATGAGGTGCGCGCGGATCTGGCGGAAGGCGTCGGCGGTGACTGACTGCGGCGCCAGGCGCGTGGCGTGCTCGATGTCCGCGACGTCGGCCTCCTCGTCGTCCAGCAGCGGCACCGTGCCCAGGACGGACAGGTGACCGTGGCGGGTGACGTCGAGTGGCGTGCGGATGGCCTGGTCGGTCAGCTCCCGGAGGAACGCCAGCCCGACCCCGCCGATGATCGCCAGCAGCGCGCCGCCGCCCAGGAACGCGGGCAGGTTGGGGCGACTGGGCATGACGGCGTCGCGCGCGAGGCTGGCGCGCGTCAGCCGACCTTCACGGCTCCGGGCCACGAGCTGCGTCTCGGCCTCGCGCAGGGCCATGCCGACCTGCTCGAGCTCGCGGGCCAGGCGCTCTTCGTCCTTGGTCCAGCCCTGAAGCTCCTGGATGGCCTGGTCGAGGTCGCGCTGGGCGTTTTCACGCTCGGCGAGCTGCTCGCGCATCTGCATCTTCATCGTGCGCACGCGGGCCAGCTCCTGCTGGAGACTCTCAACCTTCCGGCTGCGCAGGTCCTGGGTCAACTCCTCGCGCCGAGCCCCTTCCTTCTGGAAATAGTTGTCACGCTGGGCGCGCAGCATGAGCATCTGGCGGTGGTTCTCGCCGATCATCGCAACTCTGATCGCTTCGATCTGGATCTCGATCGCCTCGACCTGCTGGCGGTAGTAGCGCAGCACGGGGTCGGCCTCGACGATGACCCGCTCTTCGGCGGTGACGGGCAGCATCCGCGGGTCGAATCCGCGCACGTTCTGAAGCTGCGTCTCCATGTCCACTTCGCGCGTTTGGAGCTCCGCCAGCGTGTTGTTGAGCATCGTGATGACCTCAACCTGCACCTGGCGATCCGACTCCAGCGCCGGCATGTCGCGCTGCGCACGCTTGGCGGCGATGCGCTGGCGAATTTCGGTCAACTCCTTTACCACGTCCGCCCGCGTGTTCTTGAGCGTGTCCAGGCGGCGCCGGCCCTCGTCGGCGACCGTGTCGCGCGACCGCGCCAAGTGCCGGTCAATCACCGAGTTCACGATCAGCGTCGCCTCACGCGGGGACTTCAGCGCGATCGCCACGCGGACCAGGTTCGTGTCACGCACCGGCGACACGACCAGCAGGTCGCGCAACTCCTTGAGACACTTCTCGAAGTTGTCCCCATACCAGCGGTAGAACGACGTGTCCTTCACCTCCGGCAGCGCCAGCACCTCCATCAGGAGCTGCGGCTCCGTCATGCGCGCGGCCTCCGTCGCCAGTTGCCGCTCGATGTATTCCTTCGGCGCAAACGTCTCGCTGATGACCGCGAGCCCCTCCACCGGCGGCACGAGCTGCACGTACGCTTCGCTGGGAAACGCCGGCGCAAACCGCCACACGGCGAACGTCGCCGCGACCACCAGCGCATAGATGATGACCGTCGTGATCAGAATCATCAGCTTGCGCTGCCGGACGATCCGCCAGATGTCGCCTGGGCCGAGCCCGGCTCCGACGACCGGCTCCGGCGCCGGGCCACCCAGCGCCATGCCGGGCGGGAGCTGGGGGGGCGTCAGCATCGACCGGACATCTCCTACGGTGCTCATGGCACACCTCGCATGATGCGGGAAGTCGCGCTTCGAGGCGCGTGGTCCTACTGCACCTTACTCATCAGGTCGTTGAGCCGCGCCTGTCCCGGCTCGTCGCCGTCGGCGCGAGCAGCCGCCAGGCCGCGCTCCAGCGTCGAGCGAGCTTCGGCCGTTCGGCTCATCTCCATGTATACCTGGGCCAGGTGTTCGTACGCCTCGCTGTTGCGATTGGGTCGCAAGCTGATCGACTGGCGGATCATCTCCTCGGCCCTGGCCAGGTAGCCGCGACGATCCTTGGAAGTCAGGGCGTACTGGAAGTAGACCCAGCCGATCGTATCGAACATGGAAGCGGCGCTCCCGTCGTCCTCGATAAGCGTCTCGAGCCGCTCGGCCAGCTTCATCGCGGCCTCCGGCTTTCGGAGCGACGGGTCTTTCGCCTTGGTGTACATGAACGCCAGGTTGTTGAGGGCGATGCGGTTGTTCCCGTCCAGTTGCAGAACCTTCTCATACTGCGCGACGGCCCCCTTCTCGTCGTCCTGGGAATCGAGGATCTTCGCCCGCTCCAGCATCAGCAGCGTCAGCACGATCGAGTTCGTCCCAGCGGCCTGGTCCACCTCGTCGAGGATGGCGAGCGCCTTGCTGCGCAGGGCCTGCCGGTCGGCGTCCGGGTGCGAAGACATGCGCTGAATCTGCTCAGCCAGTTCGATCCGCAGGAGCTGGCCGGACTGCATGTCGACCGGAACCTGCTGCGCCACGCTCGCCAGGATCTGCTGCACCTCCAGAGGCGGCAGCGAGTACAGCAGCTCCTCCGTCACCGCCCGCACCAGCGACGCGTGCGCGTTGGCCGCGTCGGCCAGCGCTTGTCGCCACTGATTGCGCGATTGCTCCTTGTCATCCAGCGCCCAGTACGCCCGGGCCACCGGAGGCCCGATCGTCGTCCGAATGCGGGCATTGATGATCGGCCACGAAACGGCCGGGATCTCCGGCGGGCGAGTAGCGATCTTGGAGATCGGGAACCGCGCGAACACCTCCAGCGCATCCCGCGGCTGGCCCGCCCGCGTCAGGCAGTCCATGCGGGCCGCCAGCGAGCTCGACAGGCCAAGCAGGTCCTTCTCACCGTATCGTTCGGCGGCACGGTCGAAGTAGCTGGCCGCCGCGATGTAGTCGCGCTTGGCGGACTCCGTGTCGCCCTTGCGATTGGCCTCGTCGGCTCGCGCCTTGAGTGAAGCGGCAAGCAGCTCCGGCCAGCGCGGAGAATCCGGGTCGCGCTCCATGTACTCGCTGATTAGTCGGCGCGCGTCGTCGAAGCGGTTGTTCTCGCGCAGCAGTTGCACCAGCTCGACGACCACCTGCTCGACCTGCTCGCCACGCGCCCCGATCCGGCTCATCGCCGCCAGGTGCTCACGCAGCGACTGAATGGCCAGATCGGGCTGCTGCGTCGCCCGGTAGTACTGCGAAAGGAGCACATAGAGCCGGCTGGCCAGCGGTGACTGCGGCGTGATCAGCGTTCGCGCGTTCGTCAGGTCCTCCCGGGCATCGCTGTACCGCGCCCGCTGCATAGCCAGCCAGCCGCGCGTCAGCATCGCCCAGGCGTTCTGCGGGTCCTGCTGGAGAATCGCGGTCAGATCGCTCTCCGCCAGATCACGCGTGTGTCGCGCCATCAGGTTCAGCCGCGCGCGGGCCGCCAGGCCCGAAACCGTCGCGCCGTGCTTGGCGAAGTACGTGTCGATCTCGCGACGGGCATCGTCGAACTGGCGGTTGCTCACCAGCGCGTCCACCAGCCGCAGCCGAACCTCGGGCGTGTCCGGGTGGTTCTCGCCCAGCATGTTGATGAACCAGTTGCACGCGGCCACGACTTCCTGGGCCCGGCCGGCGCGCTGGTAAAAGTCGATGAGCTCGAGCCCGACGCGCACCTGCACCTGCTGAGTGCGCTCGGGCGTCTCGCCCTGATAGCCGCGGACCAGCACCTGGGCCTCCTGATAGGCCCGCTCGGCCTCGGCCGCATCACGCGTCGCCTCCAGCAGGCGCGCGATCAGCACCTGGTTGAGGATCTTCGTCCCGGCGTCGGCCGTCTCGCCGAACCGGCGGAGGAACTCTACTCCCGCGTCACGCTGCTCCGTGGTCGCGAAGAAGTTCGCCGCCAGCCGAACGAGCAGGAACTGGTTCGGGCCTTCGAGCTTCGGCACGGCATCCTCGAAGAACGCGTTGCCCGCGGCCACCAGCTCGGCCTTCGAGCGCTCGTCACGGTTGGTGTCCGCGGCCGTCCAGGCCTCGCGATACAGCTCAGCCAGGCGCGTCAGGTTCGTGACGTCGTCCGGCCGCTTGGCCCGGGCTGCCTCGCGTCGCGCGATGGCCTCGCGCGGGTTGGCCGCCTCCTCCATTCGCTCCCGTCGGGCCAGCACGAAGGTGTTTCGTGGCGCGAGCCGGGCCAACGATTCGAAGACCTCATTCGCCTTGTCGATCAGGACTTGGCGCTCGGCGCTTCCCACCCGCCCCGCCAGCTCGTCGTACGCGTCTACGAGCAGGCCGTGAGCCTGGATGCTGCGGGGGTTTGACGCGATCGCACGCTCCAGCGCGTCGATCGCCTCCGTCGTCCGGCCGGACATCACCAGCGCCTGCCCCAGCCCGGTCAGCAACTCGCCAGAGGTCGGCAGGGCACGCATGGCCTGGCGGTACTCGCGGACGGCCGCCTCCGGGTCGCCTTTCGCCATCGCCAGGCGAGCGCGGAACGTCGCCCCGCCAGCACGGTCCAGCCCCGCGCCACCCTCGGCTTGCGTCAGCGCCGGCATCAACGCCGCGGCGTCGTCGAATTGCTTCAGTTCGAGGCGCAGCCCGAACTCCGCCGCCCGCCAGCGCAGCTCGTCCGGCTGACGCTTGCGCAGCTCGAGGCAGGCCTCGAGCGCCTCGGCCGGTCGGTCCCGGCTGGCAAAGAAGGCCACTGTTCGCTCGAGCCGCTGAACCGGGTCGGCGACCTCCCGGATCAACTCGAGCAGCGCCGCATCACGCTTGTCCGCGTCCGTCTCCGAGAGGATGATCTGGTACGCCCGCAGCGAGCGCACCAGCGACTCGCGCGGACTGGATGCCAGCAGCTCCTCAACATATGCCCGGGCAGCCTCGCGCTCGTTGGCGGCGTCCGCGGCATTGACGATCAGTTGCAGCGCTGCCTGGACCTGCGAATCCGTCGCGGTCGGATCAGTGACGATCGGGCGGGCGGCTTCGCGAACGGCGTCGTAATCCTGGCGATCCATCGCGGTGCGCGCCTGCCAGAGTCGCGCCTCAACTCCCTCACCCACCTCGGCCGCCATCGCCTGTGTCAGCTTCGCGGCCTCGTCCTTACGGCCCAGCGCGCTCAGGGCGCGAGCCCGGACAGTGGCGTACTGCCGATCACGCCCCAGCTCGTCGCGGTAACGGTCCAGAACCTCCAAGGCATCGCGCGCCCGGTTCACAGTCACCAGCGCGTCCGCCACCAGGAGGGTGATGTACGGCGGCGCGGGCATCCCGACCTCCGCCACGTACTGCTGCATCGTCAACTGGCCGTACCGGAGCGCCTCACCAACTTCGCCTCCAGCCTGGTACAGCACCGCGAGGCGCTCCGTGGGCAATCCCACGGTCCGAAGCTGCTGGAGCCAGAAGCGCCCTTCCGACAGGCTCCCCGAAAGCAGCTCGGGCAGGACCTTGGCCGACTCGTGGGCCCGCTCGTACGCCTTGATCGCGCCGATCGGCTCGCCGGCCAACCGCAGGTACTCGCCCTCCATGAACGCCGTCAACGGAAACTGCGGCATGCGCGTCTGCGCGTCGTCGAGGAACGCCTTGGCCCGGGCCAGGGCGGTCTTGCGGGCTTCGGACTCGCCCGGCGCCTGCATTTCCACGTTCTGCAACGCGGCGATGAAACCGCGATACAGCATGAGTTGTCGGTCGACCGCGGTCAGCAGCGCCCGCAGCGTGCGGAGCGTCAGAGTCCGGTCGCGCGCGTCCTCGTAGAGGCGTAGCGCCTTTCCCAAGCGCTCCGCGCGAATTTCGGGCGTATCGCTATTCGGATCGTCGGGCAGCACGATCGCGTCGGCCTGGAGCGAATAGGCCTGGTAGTAGGCCGGATCGATCTCCGTGACTCGCAGGCAAGCAGCCAGACCCGCTTCCTTCACGGGTCGCGCCGCATCAAGCTGGTCGTCGCGATACAGCCGCCCGAGTCGGTCGCCCAGGGCCCGGCCGCGAGCGAAGTGCAGTTCCGCCGTATTCGGCTGGGACGCCAGCGCGGCGTCGGTCGCCGCCAGCACCTCGTCCAGCAGCGCCTCGGCCGACTCCGTCTTCCCCTCGCCGATCAGGGCGACGTACTCGTTCCGCGCCAGATTCGAGAAGGCGGTCAGCAAGCCGACGTGACCGGGATGTTCGGCGATCGCCGCCCTCAGAATATCGAGCGCCCGTGGCGTGTAATCCCGGACAATGCGCTGGAGGTCGGCGTCCGAGGCGCCCCTGCTCTGCGCCTGGTTGTACTCGGCCTGGACCTGACGCCGCAGGAAATCGACGTACGTGATGGCGGCGAGCGGGTGGCGGGGAGCCAGCTCATAGAGCTTCTGGGCGGCCTCGTCTCCGGTGCGGCCCCACTTCTCCTGAATCTCGGGCGACTCGCGGATTTCGCCTCCCAGCGCCCCGTCGCCCGCGCTCCACAGTCCCCAGACACGGCTCGCCGCTGCCAACACCTGCTGATCCGGCGGCAGCGGCGCGGTCGCGTCGAGGCGGAGCAGGGCGCTGCCACTGTCGCGCCACTCGGTCCAGGAAGTTCCGTAGCCCGCGATGTCGCGCAGCCGCCAGAGTCCTTCGAGGATCGCAACGAGCGGCGCGGGGTCCGTCGGTGTGCGCGCGTTCACGCGCTTGAGCGTGCCCAGCCAGTCGCCGATCTCGCCCAGCTTGTACGCCACCCGGGCGACGTCGAGCAGGTAGCGGGTGTCCTTCTCGCCGCTGAGGGCGTACGCCCGGCCGAACATGCGGGCAGCCTTCTCGAGCTTGTCTGTCTCGCCGGTGTCCTCCAGCTCGCGCGCGTTGCGGGCCAGGACCTCGGGGTCGTGCCGGGTGGTTTGCTGGATCACGAGCACGGCGACTGACACGATCACGAGCATGCCGGCCAGCGTGATGAACGCGACCAGTCCCTTGTTGAGTCGTTTCTGCTTGGCCATCGGGCGTCAGTCCTTGACTAATGTCCGCCGGCGGCAGCGCCGCGGGCGAGCTTGCTCAGGTCAATGTGCTCGGTCAGCAGCACCGGCAGGAGATGCTCGAGCAACGGCGGCAAGGCCGCGAGCGACTCTTCCTTGCCGGCGTTCCGCGTCAGCGTGTGGTTGCTGAAATAGACCTCGATCTTGGCGTAGTACGCGACGCGCTGCCACGGGTCGGAAAGTCGGAGCCGCACCCCGTCTCGCGTCGTGGCAAAACCGCCGTTCACGTGAAAGAAGTACATCACCGCCGTGCTGTCGCCCCCCGCCAGCGAGCGCCGCCCGGCAGGCGACTGGACCTCGACGACGCGCACCGGGACGCGATCGTCCTTTGCGCCGCTATCACGCACCGGCACATTGACCGTCGACGCACCCTTGGGGCTGAACCCACCTGCCAGGTAGCACTCGTCCGGAACGTGCGGGACCATGTCCGGCCGGCCGGTGTAGTAGGTCAGGAACACCTTGGCTACGCGCACGGGCGAGTCCAGCGGCATCGTCGTGTCGCTCAGGAGAATCTGGAGGTACTCGCGCGTCCCCAGGCTCTCCTCCATGTCCTCCGACAGCTTCGGGATCTGGTCCGTGGCCGGGTGCCGCTCGTAACGCGGCCCCAGCGCCCGGGCGTCGAGCAGACGCAGCGATTTCTTGAGCGGAACCGCCTCTTTCTGAAGGTATATCCCGAGGTAGCGCGGCAGGAGCCCGACCCCCACCGCCGAGATCGCCAGCAACACGGCGCACGCCAGGTAGCGCGGGCTGGCCCAGCCGGACTGGCTGCTGGTCGCCGCGCCGGTCGTCGCTCGAGCTGTGGAACTGACGGCGGTTGACATGCGCTTCCTGACGGGGCCTATGCCTTGGCTGGGCCGCGGGCGTCGTCGCCGGCCGCGTCATCCTCGACCACCAGGTGCCCCAGCAGCCAGGCCAGGCCGCTGAAGACGCCGAACGCCAGCAGCATGACGGCCATGCCGAACATGGCGTGGTACTGGCCCGATGCGTACTTGGGATCCACGAAAATGTAGAGATACGAGGTCACGCTTACGCGGATGAAGTTGCAGAACGTCGCGATCGGGATGCACGCCGCGACGAGAACCAGGCGCTGCCAGAGGGGCCGCTCGGCCATGAACGCCACCGCCACACCGATCGCACACAGCGTGATCGTGCTGCGCATGCCGCTGCACGCATCGACCACGCCGAGCTGCCCCGACTGTCCGCGGTAGACGTACTCGATCACCGACCCAACGCGCTCGATATGCACCCCGGGGAACAGCCCCATCACCGCGGTCGCTACCTCGGCCGCCGCCCGCCGCAGAGGGTCGGTCAGGGCGAAGTAGATTCGCTGCGGCAGCGGGATGGCGAAGAAGAGGTAGAGCCACGGAAGCCAGAGGTAGTACATCGCCCGCAACCCGCAGAGCAGGATGATCATGCCCAGCAGCGTGATCATCATGGACAGCGGGCGGGCGTAGCCGAATTGAAGCGTGCCCGACAGCGACCACGCGTACACCCCCAGCCCCAGGACCATGATGGGCAGCCCCACCCACGGCAGCCGGATCGGGCAGCGCCGGAGCTGGTCCCAGCATGCGTAGACCAGGTACGCGCTGAAGAGCGGAATCAGGGGACCGTGCGACCAGTCCGACTCGTACAGCCAGGCGTGCACCAGCGAGCCCAGCGGCGGGATGAACGCGAGCTGCGTCCAGAACGTCGCCACGAAGCCCACGATCAGCAGCGCCGCCTTGATCTGGGACGGCCGGCCGAAGTCGATCCGCCACGTGTCGGCGGGTAGTACTGTCGCGGGCGGCATGCGGGCGGTTCCTATCCCATCGTCTTCGGCTCGCGCTCGGCTGACGACCTCGTCGCTAGCTCGAGGCCGCGGCCGGCGTCAGAACGGGAGTCCGCGCTGGGCGCGGCGCTGCTGGTCGATGATCTCGGGATTGATCTTCGAACCGTACGAATCGCGATCGGCAAAGTTCCGGTCGTAGACGAACCCGAACCCGTACGTGAACCGGAACGAGTTGCGAATGACGAACAGGAACGGCGCCACAATGTGCGTGCCGACGTTGATGATGTCGTCGTCGCGAAGGAAGAAATCGTCCTCCAGGCCCGCGTAGATCGCGTCCAGGTTTACAGTAATAGTAAGCTGCTTGTCGGTCCCCGGTTCGCGGCGGATGACCTCGCACCTCCCCGGCCAGGCCAGCGGCGTGAAGCCGCCCACGATCGCCATCGCCTGCTTGATCGTAATGTCCCGCCCGCCAAAGGCATACACGCCGGGCCGCTGGACTTCCCCAACGACGTAGAACACGCCGGTGTCGGCCGGGATGTTGATCACGTCGCGGTTGCGCAGCACGATGTTGAACCGCGGGTTACCGTTCTTCAACTCGCCGACGTCGATCGATATAACCCTCTGCGTCAGCGGAGGTTCCGGCACGTTCGCCCAGTCGAACGGCTGCTCGAGCTGCCGGATGTCCGGCGGCGGCAGCGCGGTCGCTGGCGGCAGCGGCGGGGCCTCCGGCGGAGCCGCCGCTGTCGCGCCCGGCTTCGCCTCCAGCAATTCGCCCGTCTGCGGGTCGAAGATGATTGGCTCCAGGCCGGGACGCGCCCCCGCCGCTCCCTGCGTCGCACTTGCCGGGCTTGCCGGCCCGGGCGCAATAACTTCCTGTAGCTCACGCTGTTCCGGCGTTTGTGGCGGCGACGGCTCGGGCTGCTCACCAGCCGCGAGGCCGACGTCGGTCGACAGCCCGCCCTGCGGGGCGAAGTCCTCGCTCGGCGGAACGACCAGCGGTTCCGCCGGCGGCGCCGGCAAACGCTCCCACGGCGTCCGCTCGGCCCCAGGCACGAACGCACCGGCCGTGGACGTGCGCCGAATCACGTAAGCCTTTTTCGCGACAGCGGATACGTCCCCCGCAAGACCGAATGCGTCGAGCAGGCGGAAATCCGGATCCGGGATCGGATACGGGCCCGGTTGCCCGACCGCTCCGAGGATGCTGAAGATGCGGCCCCGGCGCTGCTGGGTGAAGACCTGGACGACCGGCCGCGGCAGGATTCCCCCATCCTTAAGCCGCGCCGCAATCTCTTGCTCCGCCTCATGTTCCGTCAGCCCGGCCACGCGAACCGCGCCAACCTCAGGAAGCCGGATCTCGCCCAGCGGGCTGACCTCGATCACGGCGCTGTACGGATTTCCGGGGGCGAGTAGGTCCTGGATGGAGACCCCGACTCCGTCCCCGGCGGTCAGCCGGTACTCCTCGTAGTTTGGGAGCACGTCCTCGGGGGTCGGCTCGGTGGCACCGGCCAGGCCGGGGGGAGTGTCGCGCGGGGTCAGGATTCGCCGGATCCCCCCCTCGTGCGCGTCGAGCCCGAAGCGCCCCACCTTCGTCGGGTCCAGGAAACTGTTGGGCGGGATGAGGGCGCAGCCGATTCCGCCGAGCACAAGCCCACATGCCATGCCGCCGAGAGCTACCCACCAAACACCGCGCGCCGGTCGGCGACCCATGCTCATCTCCTTGGCCCCGTATGCTGCCGACATACGATGACCGCACGCCTCATGTTCGGGCGATCGAACTGGATCCAGAGGGGCCCGCGCGCCGTAAGTGCGGCTGCGGCAAGGACCCGGCTGGAATGTAAACCGTGCCCGAAACATCTGTCAAATCGCCGGCGACGCCGCCAGTCGCCAAGCCCGTCGGCGCCGCGCCGCGACCTCGCGCCATCCGCAGCGCGCGCTCCCGTCGTCGGGAAGCGGCGCGGCGCATGGACATTATCGGCAGCCCGCGCCGCGCAACTGATGCTCCGCACGGCGCCGACCTGCGCGTCCTCGCGGAGGTTGCCGGACGCCGACGGGTGCATTCGCGTCGCCTCCCCCGCGTGTCGATAACGCACGATAGCACCGCGCTCCCCGATCGCCGCCACGCGCGGCCCCCGGGGGCCGGACCTCGCGAGCAGACATGCACCGCCCCGCCGCGCCAACCGCAAGCCAGCGCCGACCGGCAGTGCCGCCGCGCGCCCTGGTCATCGGTGCCGGCGGGCACGGTCGGGTCGTCCTGGACATCCTGCTGCAATGCGGCGGGTGCGACGTCGTTGGCTTCCTCGACAGCAACGCCGCCATTCACGGCCGCCGCGTCGACGGAATCCCCGTGCTCGGTCCGATCGAAGCACTCGAGCCGCTCGCCGCCGAGCACCGCGTGGACGGCGTCATCGTGGCGATCGGCGACCACGGCGTCCGACGCGGCCTCGCCCGCTGGATCGAAACGACGGGCGTCCCGCTCGCCACCGCCGTACACCCCTCCGCCACCCTCGCTCGCAACGCCCAGCTCGGGCACAACGTGGTCGTCGCGGCCGGCGTCGTCATCTGCGCGCACTGCCAGGTCGGCGACTCCGTCATCCTCAATACTGGCTGCATCGTCGATCACCAAACCATGATCGGTGAGGGCAGTCACATCTGCCCCGGCGTACGCATCGCCGGGCGCGTCAAGGTCGAGCCCGGCGCGTTCATTGGCATCGGGGCGACTGTGATTCCGAAGGTGACGATCGGCTGTGAGTCGATCATCGGCGCCGGCGCCGTCGTCATCGAGGACGTGCCACCGATGGCCACCGTCGTCGGCGTGCCAGCCAAGCCCGTCCGGTTGCCGCAGGCTTCGGAGGAAGTCGCGGCCATGCTCCTGCCCGCACGGCTCTGACCTGCGAAGGCCCACCAGCGCGATTCAAGCCTGTAGCGTCGGACCTCCGCATCCGGCGGCAACTGCGGCTCGATCTCCTCGTCGGACACGGAGGTCCACCGCTACGAATCTGTGCAGGTTGCGCTCAGTCACGCCTCTGACGGGCATGCGCTCAGTGTGCGGCGGCGGTCGACGCCGGCGCAACGAACGGCGCCACGTCGAGCGCGGGCGGCGCTTCTCTTGCGGCACTCACATCCGCGGCGAGTCGCTCGCATTCCCGGCGCAGTTCCGCCGCCTCGGCCCGCGCGCCTGCCACTCCCGCGAGCAGCGCGTCCCGCGCGCCGTCGAGCCCGACGCGCAACCCACCCCGCAGCCCGCGTAGCGCCGCTGCCTCGAGCGACGGCCGCAGCAGGCGATCGGTCAGCCATGGCACGGCCCACGCGATGACGACGAGCAGCACGCTGTGGACCGCGAAGGCCCCGCCGAGGAACGCCGCGCCGCCATGCGCGGCGGCGTAAAAGCCGCGAACGGCCGCGTAGGCGACCCACAGCAGCGCCAGCGCCGGCAGGAACGCCATCAGGAATCCCGTCACGCGGCGAAGTCCCCGGGTCAGGGCGGTGCCGGGCCGAGCGAGCGCAGCGCGCAGACCGTCGTGGACCGCCGAGCGGACCTCGTCGCCGACGCGGCCCGCGTGCTGTTCGATCGCGCGGCGAACGGGCGCGGCCGCCAGGCCCAGCTTCCGCGTCTCGATCTCGATCGCGTCAGCGCAGGCGGCGACCTTGGCCTGCGACCAATCGTCCCACAGCTCGCCAACGAGGGCAGCGTCAACAACGGCCGGATGCCCCGTCGGCGCGTCCGCCGGAGCGGCCGTCCGCAAGCCGCCGATCGTCTTGCTGAGCCTGGCCAGCGGGCCGCTGTCGCCCGTCGCGAAGCGGGCCGCCACGCCGCGGAGCGCGTACTCCGTGCCGGCGAGGATCGTCTCGACAGCCTGGCCGGCTGCGCGCGCGGCGGCGATGTCGAGGCGCTGCCAGTCGGCGTCGCCCCCCAGGGGCAACATTGCGGCGCGGAGCGCGGCGTGCAGGTCCGCGAGGCGCGCCCGCAGCCCCACGCGCTCCAGCGCCTCGACCCCCCGCGCTGACCGAAGCGCATCAACGGTCTCGACGAGTCGGTTGAACTCGTCGCGGGCGCTGTCCGGCGCCGGCTCCACGCAGCAGGTCGAGACCAGGGCCGGCCGCTCGAAACCCGCTTCGCGCAGGATGCGCGCGAAGTCGTCCGCCTGCGTCGGGTCACCCTCGTCGGACCGGTTCATGACGAAGAGCCAGCCGTGGCGATGTTGGCGGCGGCGCAGGACGCGCCAGCCGGCATCGTCGCGGTAGCGCTCCGGGCTGACCACGTAGCAGACCAGGTCGACGTGCGCCAGCCACGCCAGCGCCAGCGCCCGGTTGTCCTGCTCGACGCTGTCCACGTCCGGCGCATCAAGCCAGGCCACGTCGCGCCAGCGCGCGGCGCTGTGCCGCACGACTTGCGTGCGCTCGACGGGCAAGTGCGTGGGCAGTTCCGCCAGCCGCACGGCCTCGTGCAAATAGACCGTGACCTCGCGCGACGTTGGCCGCTCCACGCCCGTCCGCGCCAGTGCCTGCCCCGCGACCCGGTTCAGCAGGCTGCTCTTGCCCACGCCTGTCCCGCCGAAGAACGCGACCACGAGCGGTCGCGACCCCGGCTCATGGAACAGGTCCGCGGGCGTGGCGTGCTCGACCGCGTCCAGCCGCGCGCGGTTCGCGGCGTCGATCCAGCCGGCCGCCGCGGCCCGATCGAACCACGTCGCGGCGCGAGACAGCAGCGGGGCGAGCGCGTCAGGCATTGCGGCCCTCCAGGCGGGCGAGTTCCGCCGTCGCTGCCGCGAGATCGTCCTCTCCCACGCCCGTCAGTTCGGGCGCCCGGACCCACTCCGCCAGGTTGCTGAGCGGAGCCACGAGCGCCGCCGCGACAAGGTCGCGCTGCACCGCCGCCCGCTGCCGCTCGCGCAGCCCCCGGTTGACCCGCTGCAACTCCAGGCCGGAGAGCGTCTCCACCAGGAGCGAAGCGGCTCCAAACGCGGCGGGCGCCCAAACGGCGTCAAGAACCGAGAGCCCGCCGGTCTTGATGGCCAGCAGGATCGCGCCGATGTCGATCGTCGTGCGTGCCGCCCGTAGCACGTTCAATCGCGCCGGATCGTTGAGGAGCGACTGATAGAGACTGCGTGCGGCGGCGTGCACCGCCTCGCTCACGGCCTCATGGTGCCGGGCGATGGCCTCGTCGAACCCGGCTCGCAGCGACTCGCCCTGTGCGTCCAGCTCGCTCGCCAGCGCCGCCCAGTACGGTGCAGTCTCGTCGCGTTCGGCGGCGCGACGGCCGGCCTCCCGGTGCAGACCCGCGACCTGCGCGTGCCACGTGTCGAGCAGCACGCTCGCCTCGGCGCCGAGGCTGTGCACCCCCCGCAGTTCGTCCTGCCGCCGCCCCCGCCACCAGTTACCGGCTGCGCCCATCACCTGCCGCATCGGCCAGGCGACGACCTGTCGCACGCGGGCGATGGCCCCGCCGACGTGCGGCAGCTCGATCAGGTTCAGCAGTTCCAGGCTCGCGCGGCGGAACGTGTCGTACCGCTGGGGGTGCTCCAGGTAGTCGCGTGTGTACGCCTGCATGAAGCGCCCCGCCGCCGCCGCCACCCACTCCAGCCACGTTCGTCGGGCGGCATGCTCCGCGCGGACCGGCGCGAGCCACTGCACCCAGTGTCGCCGCACCAGGGCCGCCGCCGCCACGTCGCGCCGCGGACGCGCCAGCAGGTCGCCCAGCCGATCGTGGACTTGCCGCCGCAGCCGGGCCGCACCGGGGTCCCGCTCCAGACCCGAGCCGCCAGTGACGTAAGGCAGCGGGACGATGGGCACGCTGCCCGCGTCGTAGCCATGCCGCGCGAGCTGCTGCTCCAGCGCGCGCATCAGCACGCTCTCCGCATCAGGCGTGAGCTTGTTGAGACACACGACCAGCGGCCGGCCGAGCGGTTGAACAAGCTCGAGCCAGCGCCACACGCACTGGTCCGCGTACTTCTCCTTGCTCACGACCAGCAGGTGTACGTCCGCCAGGGCCGCGATCTCCAGCACGCTGCGGGCATACTGCCGCGCCGCGAGTGAGTCGAAGTCGGGTGTGTCCCAAACGACGCACGGCGGCAGCCCTTCGGGCAGGCCGGCGTCGGCACCGCCGTCCGACAGGCTGAAGGCATCGAGCACATCGCGGCGAAGCTCATCGGGCTCGCACCGCCGCCAGCCCGGCAGCACGTCCGCCGTCCAACGTCCGTCGTCCGACAGCGGGCCGACCCGAAAGCCGCGCGGGTGCACCGTGAAGCCGGCGAGCGGACTGACCTCCGAATGCACGGCCCCAAGCAGCAAGTTGACCACCGTGCTCTTGCCGGCCTGGGTCGGGCCGACGACGGCGACCTGAGGCGGGCGGGCGGCGCTACCCGGGGCGGCGTCGAGGTAGCGCAGGGCCGCCTGGGCGAGTTCCAGGCGGGCCACGATCCCCTCGCGATCGGCCCCAGGCCCGCCGTCGTCCATCGTGGTCGATCGCGCCCGCCAAACGTCCGCGAGGCGGCGGAGCAGGCTCGACAACGGGCTGGCCCGGCCAGGCGAGCCGGGGTCTGGAGCAGCGCTTGTCGCCGGGGGAGTAGCGGTCACGGCGTGGTATTCTGCGGCGGCCGGCAGAATATAGCCACGCGGGCGGCCGATGCTTCCGCGGGCGGGTCTGAGCGGCGCGGTTTGCCGCCCGGACGGCGCGTTTCTATACTCCCCGCCGTAGAGCACCTGGCCCAGCGCTTTCTGGGTCCGAACCGCGACCGTCAGGGAGCGGCGCTGTCTGAACAGATGGCCGCTTGCTCATGGGCGCGGATCGGTTCCGTCAGGCGTTCTTCAGCGCCGAAGGAGACTCGCGCGTGCCGATGTACGAGTACCAGTGTCCGAAGTGCCAGCATGCGTTCGAGCAGCTCGTGCCCACCGAGCAGGCGGGACGGACGGCGGCGTGCCCCCGGTGCGGCACGCGCGCCGAGCGCCGACTCAGCGTCTTTTCGGCCCACGGCCCCGCGCCCAAGTCGAGCGACCTGCCGACATCAGGCGGCTGCGGGCGCTGCGGCGACCCCAACGGCGCCTGCCCCTGGAACGGCTAGCGGAAAGCGAGCCGGTGGCCAAGCACGACGACAACGCGACGGGAAGGGCCACGTGGGCAGGCCTCCTGACCTGGATCGTCCCCGGGCTCGGGCACTACGTGCTGGGTCATCGCGGGCTCGCGATCGTCTTCTTCGTGGCCATCAGCCTGCCCTACTGGATCGGCATGGCGCTCGGCGGCGTGCTTGATTCAGCCAGCCTGCGAACCAATCCGTGGCTGACGGCGGCCGCGATGGGCGCGGGCGGCTACACCACACCCTGCATCCTGATCAGCTCGGCCATCGACGCGAGGCTGCTTCGCGAGGCGGGGCTGAATCGAATGCCAGACTCGATGTCTCCGAACCCGGCTGAACGGGAGGCGAGCCGACGGTTCCTGGCTGTTCGCGCCCAGTACATGGCCTTCCATCCCGGCGCCGACGTGGCCCAGATCTACCTCGCCGCCTCGGGACTGATGAACGTGCTCGCTATTCTCGACGCGATCGCACGGGCCCTGACCGGGGGCCTGCCGACGTTTCGTCGCGAACTCCACGCGAGCGAATCGCTCGGCGGGGTGACGTCATGATGCTCGGCGGCTCGCTTGTGCTCGGCTGGCTCATGCTGCATCCGATCACGCTGCCGGACTCATGGCGGCTCTGGATGCTGCTGCCGCTGGTGGCGTGCGTGGCCCTGGTGTACCGCGCGACGCGTGCCCGGCAGGCGTCCGAGCTCCCCTGGCCAACCGTCAAGACCTTCTTCCAGATTCTGGCCGGCATGGTGCTGATTGCGCTCGGATTCTGGGTGGCACACTGGGCGGCCATTCGCTTCCTCTGACGTGACCGCGCGGTATGATCGAGCGGCGCGAGCGCTTCTTCCGCGCGATCGGAAGCCATGGCTGCGGCACCCTCCAGCTCAGCCTTCCCACACTTCGATCGGAAGTTCCTCACCGGCGACGAGGACCTGACCGTCATCGGCCACGGCGAGATCGGCGGCAAGGCGAAGGGGCTCGCGTTCATCAAGCACTTCCTGGCCGAGAGCTGCCCCCCCGGAACGTTTGACGCTGTCACGATCAACATCCCGCGCATGATCGTCATAGCGACCGACGTGTATGAGCAGTTCGTCGCCCACAACAACCTGGAGGAGATCGCGGCGTCCGACGCACCCGACGAACGCATCGGGCATGCGTTTCTGCGCGGCGAACTCCCCCCCACGATCGTCGGCGACCTCTACGCCCTGATGTCGCAGGTCCACCAGCCGCTGGCCGTCCGCTCGTCCAGCCTGCTCGAGGATGCCCTGGCGCATCCGTTCGCCGGCACGTACTGGACGAAGATGATCCCCAACAACCAGCACGACACAGAGCACCGCTTCGCCCGCCTCACGGAGGCGATCAAGCTCATCTGGGCCTCGACTCACTTCGCCGACGCACGGCGGTTCCTCCGCGCAGTCGGGCGCACCACCGCCGACGAACGCATGGCCGTGATCATCCAGGAAGTCGTCGGTCGACGCTGCGGGGAGCGCTTCTACCCGGCGATCTCGGGTGTGCTGCGAACGTTCAATTACTACGCCAGCCCGCCGGCGACGCCGGACGACGGCGCGGTGAGCCTGGCCCTCGGCCTGGGTAAGCAGATCGTGGACGGCGGCGTTTGCTGGACGTACGCGCCGCCCTATCCGCGCGTCGCGCCGCCGGTCGGCTCGGTCCGCGAACTGCTCGATCGCACGCAGACCGACTTCTGGGCGGTGCACATGGGCCCCCCGCCGCCGTACGACCCGACCAGCGAGGTCGAGTACCTGGTCCGCGTGCCGATGAGCGAGGCCGAGGCCGACGGCATCCTGCCGCTCGTCGCCTCGACCTACGACCCGCAGTCCGACCGGCTCGTGCTCGGCACGATGACCTACGGCCCGCGTGTGCTGAACTTCGCCCCGCTGCTCGACGCGGAGGTCGTGCCGCTCAACGCGGTCGTCCTGCGCGTGGCCGCGGCGTGCAAGGCCGCTGTCGGCGCCGATGTCGAGATCGAGTTCGCGGTCGATCTCGAGCCCGGGCGCGGCGGCCCGGCGCGCTTCGGCTTCCTCCAGGTCCGTCCGACGGCGTCGGCGGCCGAGGCGGTCGCAATCAGCGACGAGGACCTGTCGGGCCCGCGAACCGTCGTCGCATCGCACCGCGTGCTGGGCAACGGCGTGCAGGGCGGGCTGCTTGACGTGGTGTACCTGCGGCCGGAGGCGTTCGACGCCGGCCGCACACGTGACATCGCGGACGAACTGGCCGAGTTCAACCAGGCGCTGGTGGAGGCCGGCCGGCCGTACCTGCTCATCGGTTTCGGCCGTTGGGGGAGCTCCGATTCGTGGCTGGGCGTGCCCGTGACGTGGCCGCAAATCAGCGGCGCGCGGGCGATCGTGGAGGCGACGCTGCCGGCGATGGATGTCGAGCCGAGCCAGGGCTCCCACTTCTTCCACAACCTCGCCAGCATGCGCGTGTTCTATCTCACCGTGCACCACTCCGGCCCGGGCCAGGTTGACTGGACCTTCCTTACCGCCCAGCCGGCTGTCCGCGAGACGCGCTGGGTGCGACATGTGCGGCTGTCGGCACCGCTCGAAGTTCGCGTGGACGCGCGCAGCGGTCGCGGCGTTGTCCTGCGAGCGGAGCCGAGCGCGTAGAGGGAGGGACGGCCACCAGCGAGTGCGCGCGTCATGGCTGTGCCGCACCCGCCGCCAGCGGGCGTGCCTCACTTTTCCGACGGCTCAATCCGCAAGAGCTGCCCGCGATCCTCGTCCGTCAAGACGTAGATGTGCCCGTCGGGGCCCTGCCGCACGTCGCGGATGCGCTGCTCGAACTTCAGCGTCTGCTGCCCGACGACCTTGTCCCCTTCCAGGTCGATCCGCCGGATCTGCCGCAGCACCAGCCCGCCGGCCAGCAGATCCCCGCGCCACTCCGGGAACTTGTCGCCCGTGTAGAACAGCAGCCCCGACGGCGCGATGCACGGCGTCCAGACCACTTTCGGATCCGTCATGCCGGGCAGCGAGCGCACGTCGGTGATGACGCCGCCGCTGTACTCGCGGCTGTAGGTCGTTTTCGGCCAGCCGTAGTTGCGCCCGGCCTCGAGCAGGTTGAGTTCGTCGCCCCCGAACGCCCCGTGCTCGGTGGCCCAGATGCGCCCGGACTGCGGGTCGCGGGCCATGCCCTGGATATTGCGGTGCCCTAGCGTCCAGATCTCCGGCCTGGCCGAGGCGTCCTCGGCAAAGGGATTGCCCGCGGCCGGCCGGCCGTCTTCCGTCAAGCGGAGCACCTTGCCCAGGTGGCTGTCCAGGCGCTGGGCGTGCTCCCGGCTGAGCTGTTCGCCAATGCGGAGCGGCGGGTTGCCGCCGTCGCCAACGCTCAGCAGCAGCGTGCCGTCGGGCAGCCAGAGCATGCGCGAGCCGAAGTGCTGCGCGCCGCTCTTGCGCGGCTCCACCTCGAAGATGGTCCGGACTTCCTTGAGGGCCGCGCCGTCAAGCCGGCCGCGCACGAGCACGGTGTTGTTCCGCTCGCTCGTTCCGGCCGAGAGCGTGAGATAGACGAGCTGGTTCTCGCCGAACCGGGGATGCAGCGTGATGTCCAGCAGCCCGCCCTGGCCGCGGGCGAAGACTTCGGGCAGGCCGGCGATGGGCGACGGATCGAGCTTGCCGTCGCGGACGATGCGCAGCCGTCCGGGCCGCTCGGTGATGAGCATCTCGCCGCCCGGCAGCCATGCGAGGCTCCAGGGGTGCTCGAGCCCTTCCACAACCACGACGGACTTCCAGCCAGTCGCGGGCGGCGAATCGGCCGTGGGCGTGACGGGCTCCGGCGACTCGGCGACACGGCGCGGGCCAGCGGGCTGTCCGCACGCGGGCGGCACCAGGCCGGCAACCAGGACGAGCGTAGCAGCCAGCGAGCGAATCAGCAGTAGGCGAGGTGGCATAGTCGTCTCCCGTTGACGATGCACCTGCGGATCATAGCGTGGCGGGCGGATACACTACGAGGCGGGCGGCCCCGTCCCGCCCGGGAGACCTGTGCATGGAAGTCAGCGCCAAGCGCGTCCAGAGCATCCTGAAGGACCTGCACGAGCGGGCCAAGGAGCTCAACTGCCTCTACTCGATCGAGGACCTTGCCAGCAACGACCGCCTGACGCTCGACGAGATCTTCGAGGGGGTCATCCGCGCCATTCCCCCCGGCTGGCAGTACCCGGAGCTGTGCCGCGCGCGGATCGTCTACAACGGCAAGGTGTACCAGTCCCCGGGCTTCATCGAGACGCCCTGGGTGCTCAACGCCCCGATCACCTCGCAGGGCGAGGTGGTGGGCTGCCTGGACGTGTTCTACCTCGAGGAGATGCCGCTGGCCGATGAGGGCGTCTTCCTCAAGGAGGAGCGCAAGCTCATCAACATCATCGCCGACCGCCTGGGGAGCTGCGTCACGCACCGCGAGCTGATGAGCCTGGCCGAACAGACTCGCTCGGCGGGCCGCGGATCGCGCGACGAGGAAGAGACACACGAGTGGACGGTGGTCGTCGAGCTGCTCAAGCGAACCGACCAGTCACTGCTGATGCGCATCGCCCGGAAGATGATCAACTACCTTTGCTGGAGCGGCGTGAAGGAGGCCGACGAGCTGCTCACCGCGTTCGGCGCCGGCTTCCGGCAGACGCAGCAGATCCTTGGCGAGCGGAACGCGCCGAGCCTGCTGGACGGCGCGTCGACACCCCCGGCCCTGGCCGACGAGGTCTTCAGCCTCGCCTGCCATCACCTGTCCGACGAGGAGATCCTGGCCTGCATCGAGAAGTGGATCAAGCAGGACCGGGCCAGCTTCCTGGTCACGACTCTCGAGAACGAACACACCACGCTCAGCGAGGTCGGCGACGCGATCAACCGCTTCCTGCACGCCACCCACGGCGAGATCGAGCTGGCTGACTCCACGCGCCGCGGCCTCCAGGTCATGCTCATCAAGCGCTTCCTGACCGACCAGCTCGAATACGTCCGCGTGGCCAAGAACTACGTCGACATCCGCGACTTCCACCAGCTCATGCACCGCATGATCTACCCCACGCGCGGGCACGGGCGGATCGGCGGCAAGGGCTCGGGCATGTTCCTGGCCGGGCAGATCGTCCGCCGCCACGCGCCGCAGGAGCCCTTGTTCGGCAACATCCGCACGCCGAAGACCTGGTACGTGACCAGCGACGGGATCCACGACTTCGCCCACGCGAATCACCTCGAGGACATCTTCACGCAGAAGTACAAGGACATCGACGAGGTCCGGCAGGAGTACCCCTACATCGTCCAGATGTTCAAGCGCTCCTACTTCTCGTCGGACCTGCTCAAGGGCCTGTCGATGGCCCTGGATGACTTCGGGGACACGCCCCTGATCGTCCGCTCCAGCAGCCTGCTCGAAGACCGCTACGGGGCGGCCTTCAGCGGCAAGTACAAGTCGCTCTTCCTGGCCAACCAGGGCGCCAAGCGGGAGAAGCTGGCCGCGCTGTGCGCCGCCATCGCCGAGATCTACGCCTCGACCTTCAGCCCCGACCCGATCCTGTACCGCACCGAGAAGAACCTGATCGACTTCCAGGAAGGCATGGGGGTCATGATCCAGGAGGTCGTCGGCACGCGCGTCCGCGAGTACTACCTGCCCACCTTCGCCGGCGTGGCCTTCAGCCATAACGAGTTCCGCTGGTCCCCGCGGATCAAGCGCGAGGACGGGCTGGTGCGGATCGTTCCCGGCCTGGGCACCCGGGCCGTGGATCGCACCGGAGACGACTACCCGATCCTGGTCTCGCCCGGGCAACCCGGCCTGCGGGTCAACGCCACCGTCCATGAAGCCGTGCGCTACTCCCCCAAGTACATGGACGTGATCAACCTCCAGAAGAACTGCTTCGAGACCGTGGAAGTCGCCGACTTCCTCAAGCACTGCGGAGAGAACCTCCCCGGTGTCGAGCAGATCGTCTCGATCCTCGAGCACGGGCACCTCCGGCTGCCCATGCGCGGCCAGATCGATTTCGACGAGCAGGACCTGGTCATCTCCTTCGAGGGACTCCTGACGCGCACCCCCTTCATGAAGCAGATGCGGGCGCTGCTCACACTGCTGGAACAGCAGATGGGGACCGCGGTGGACATCGAGTTCGCCTGCAACGGCCCGGACATCTACCTGCTGCAATGCCGGGCGCAGTCGCCGGCCCAGCATGCCACGCCGGTCGCGATCCCACGCAACGTCGCCGAGGAGCGGGTCCTGTTCCGGGCCAACCGCTACGTGTCCAACGGGCGCGTGCCGAACATCACCCACATCGCGTACGTCGACCCCGACGGGTACGCGGCCACGAACAGCATGGAAGAGCTGGTCGACATCGGCCGCGTCGTCGGCAAGCTCAACAAGCTCCTGCCCAAGCACCAGTTCATCCTCATCGGGCCCGGCCGCTGGGGAAGCCGCGGCGATATCAAGCTCGGCGTGCGCGTGACCTACTCCGACATCAGCAACACCGCGATGCTCATCGAGATCGCCCGGCGGACCGGCGACTACACGCCCGACCTGTCCTTCGGCACGCACTTCTTCCAGGACCTCGTCGAGGCGTCCATTCGCTACCTGCCGCTCTACCCGGACGAGCCCGGGCAGATGCTCAACTCGCGCTTCCTGCTGGACGCGAAGAACGTGCTGCCGGAGCTCGTACCCGACTTCGCCCACATCGCGGACACCGTGCGGGTCATCGACGTGCCGCAATCGACCTTCGGCGACGTGCTGCGCATCTACATGAACGCGGAGCAGGACGAAGCGCTGGGTATGCTGATCTCGCCGGCCAGCATCGTCGAAACCTCCGAGCCCGAGGAGCTCTCAACCAAGCCGCCCCGCGAGCAGGACTGGCGCTGGCGGCTGCGCATGGCCGAGCGCATCGCGGCCCAGCTCGACCCGGTCGAGTTCGGCGTGCAAGGCTTGTACGTCTTCGGCAGCACGAAGAACGCCACCGCCGGACCGGCCAGCGACATCGACCTGATGGTCCACTTCCGCGGCCTGCCGCAACAGCGGACGGCCCTGGAGAAGTGGCTGAACGGCTGGAGCCTGTGCCTGAGCGAGATGAACTACCTGCGAACGGGCTACAAGACCGATGGCCTGCTCGACGTGCACTGGATCACCGACGAGGACATCGCCCAGAAGACGAGCTTCGCGCTGAAGATCGACGCCGTCACCGACGCGGCGCGCCCGTTGCGGCTGAAGGGGGAGGAGGCATAGAACGACGCCGGCCCCTCCGCGTCAGCCCATCCGTGCCAACCCATCCGAGCCGATCGCGCAAGCGATCGGAACTGACGAACCAGCCCATCCGTGCCAACCCATCCGAGCCGATCGCGCAAGCGATCGGATCCGATCGATCGCAGTCAGGAATCGCTGGACCAATCATGCGATCGACGGTCTTCCGACCGCTTGCGCGATCGGCTCGGATCACGCCCGGCGCCGGACGCCTTGCCGCCGCTACGCCGCCCGTCGCTGCGTGACATCCATCACCTTGTACCCATGCGCATGTTCCTCGACGACCACGAACGCCGACCGTCGAACCCGCGCCGCCCCACTCACGACGTCCTGCCACCAGTTCACGCGGAAGAAGCTCTGGCTGCCGCGCGTCCACAGGTATCGGATATCCAGTCGGCGAAGATCCTCGAAATACATCGCGGCAATCGCCAGGCTCATCTCCGACAGCGCCGCGTCGCGGTCAAACGAGTCGGACACGTCGTGTCGCCGGGTCGCATGCAGTGGCTGCCGAAGCATGATCCACCTCCAGTCAGGGAGCGACGCCGAGACTCGGTCCGCGGCCCAGCCGGGTCCGCCGCACCGCCGGGCCCGCATGGCCCGCTCGGGCATGTCGCTCCGCCAACTGATAGACGCGTGATCCCCGGGTGTTGAAGCGGTTTCGCGTGAAATTCGACGGGATGCCACAACCTGCCTCCGCCGGCCCGGCGGCGTGAACGTCGGCGGCAGGGGGCAGGCAACGGACCAGGCAGCGGCCGCGGTCAGGCTGAATCAGTCTCCGCCGAATCGCCCGGCGGCGGCTCGGGTGGGGACAGGTAGACCCTGGCGGCATCCAGCTCGCGGTGCGTACCGACCAGGACCAGCACGTCGTTGACTTGCACCCTGAACTCCAGCGGCGGGTTGGGGATGGGCTTGCCGCCGCGCGTGACGGCGACGATCGTGACGCCGGTCACAGCCCGCAGGTTCATCTCCTGCACGGTCTTGCCGGCGGCCGGGCTGCCCTCCATCACCAGGAACGTTTGCGTCAGCGCCGCTTCAAGAAGCT
>CAADGM010000200.1 GCA_900696535.1 uncultured Planctomycetota bacterium | reverse complement strand
TGTTTCCACCGAGCACCGACAGCTCTTGATCAACGTGCTGCCGAATGTGCGCCGCCAATGTGCGCGACTCGCCCGGCTGCCGCCATTCCCGGCTGGCCAGGCGCACGTCCGATGCGTCTCCCTGCTCAGCCACTGACACGACTGGCGGGGGTGCCACGACGCGAACCTCGCACACAGCGGCCCCCTCGAGCAGGAACTCGCCCGGGGGCAGGCCGATCGACTCGAGCCGCTCGACCACCTGGGAGTGCGTGAGCGTGAATCGCTGCTGCCCGGTCGCGTCGAGCCGCGCGGGATGCTGGGCGAGCTTCTCAATCACCGTCGCGTCGCAGTCCGCGCACGCGAGCACGTCGGCCAGCGAGGCTGTCGCCGCCATCGCTTCCACGCTCGGCCGCAGCTTCAGCCGGATCAGGTTCGGCTCGGCAGCCGCAGCGGTGCTGAGCAGCAAGCCGAGCACGATCGCCAGTGCACTGGCTCGAACGGCGGAGATGCCACAGGGGGCCGATGGCTTGCGCGTGGTGCCGCGACTATCGACCATGTGCTTACGCACGACTCACCTCACGAGCGGCTTACCGCCTCAGGTTGGCGACGACGCGCAGCGACTCGTCGGCCGCCTGGATGGTCTGCGAGTTCATCTGGAAGACGCGCTGGGCCTTGATCAGCTCGACCAGCTCCGCCACCGCCTCGGTCGTGCTCTGTTCCAGCGTGCCGGGCAGGATGGTGCCCATGCCCTCCGCGCCGGCCACGCCCTCGATGGGCGGTCCGGACGCGGCCGACTGCTGGTAGAGGTTGCCGCCGAGCTGGAGCAGGCCACCTGGGTTGGCGAAACGTGCAAGCTCCAGTTGGCCGAGGTCTTCGACCGTGCCGTCAGAGCGCGAGGCGACAATGCGCCCATCCGCGGTGATGCCGACCTGGTTGATAGGCACGTCCTGCGGAATCGTCGGCGCGTCCTTCAGACGGTGCCCGAACGAATCTCCCAGCACCAGCTCGCCGTTGGGATTGCGGACGAAGTTCCCCGCCCGCGTATAGGCCGTCCCGCCGCCGGGCAGCTCGATCTGGAAGAACCCGTCTCCCTGGATCATGGCGTCCAGCGGCGCGCCGGTCTGCATCGCCGAGCCCTGGCGGAATAAGACCTGCGTGTTCGAGAGGGCGACTCCGAGGCCGATCTGCGTGCCCAGTGGCGAGGCGGTGTCGTCACTGGTCTGCACACCCGGCTGCGTGCGAATCTGGTAGAGCAGGTCCTGGAAATTGGCGCGGGCGGACTTGAAGCCGATCGTGTCCGCGTTCGCGATGTTGTTCGCGATCACGTCCATCTTGGTGGACAGGGCCTGCATCCCTGTCGCTGCCGTGTGCAGTGCCGTTATCGCCATGCCACGTCTCCGTCGCGCTCAGCGCGCGATGATCGCGATCAGCCGCCCGAGGGTCTGGTCCGCCAGCGTGATCATCTGGGCGTTCATCTGGTACGAGCGCGAGGCGGCGATCATGTCCACCAGCTCAGGTACCGTCTGGACGGCTGATTGCTCGATGTAGCCGGGTTGCAATTCGGGGCGCACCTCGACCCCGACGGTGTCCGGGGGCGCTGCCAGGCGTGCGTTGCCGGTTTTGCGCAGCACGCTCGGGTCAGGGAAGTCCGTCAGCTCCAGCTCCGCGACCAGCCCGGCGTCCTGCATGATCCGGCCGTCGCGCGTGACTTCCGGCTGCCCCCCGCGCGGATTGAGGCGAATGGGCATCCCGCCACGCCCCAGATACGGCGAGCCATCCAGCGCCGACACGAGCCGTCCGTCGGCGTCCATCACCATCCGCCCGTCGCGGGTGTACTGCCTCTCGCCCGCGACGCTCACGCTCAAAAAGCCGGGCCCGGCGAGAGCAACGTCAAGTGGATTGTCCGTCTTGACGTGCTGGCCCGGCGAGAAATCCGTGTGTGTCCGCCCCAGCCACAAGCCCCCGCTCAGCCCTGCCAGGTCCGGCGCGCTGGCGCCGCTGCGCCGCCCGGCTTCGCTGGCCGGCAGTCGCTCCGCGAAGACCGCCACGTCGCGCTGAAAGCCAACCGTGTCCGCGTTGGCCAGGGTGTTGGCGATGACGGACTGACGGTACTCGTCCACCATCATCCCGGCCGCCGAGTTGTATAACCCGTAGATCATGCGCCGACCTCGTCGATGCCGTGGTGTCGGGCCGAATCTGCGCTGCCCGGCCGGCGGGCGAGCACGTCCTCGCTCGTCCGACGCCAGGCCTCGGCCAGGACGTAGCGCCCGAGAGCCGCCAAGTCCGCGGCGGTCGTGGCCGTGGACTGTGCGACGTTTGAGCCCGGGCTGGCGAGCACGCTCCGCCGCTCGCCCGCTGCGCTCCGCGCGGTCGACTGAAGCCTCCGCTTCTCAGGCATCCATGCACTCCTCGCGCTATCACCCGCGCGCCGGTGCCGCGCTCCACGCGGCGATGGCATCGCGCGACAGCGATCAAGCAGGCTGCGTGCCAAGTCCCGGTTTCGGTGCGCCACCGAATCACGATGACGTTCGTAACTTCCGGGCTGAATTGCACTTGCCCCCGCTAGAACCCCGCCGCGATCGACGTCCATCGCCGACGGGCCATCCTCCCGACCCGCTTCGACCCTGCGCCGCAGCGGCAAACGATGCGCGGGCCACCCGGACCGGGGCCGGCAGGCCGGCTCAAACCCGCGTCACCCTCTCGCGCCGCGCCATCAGCTTCGATGTCCCCGCGCTCCGATAGACTGCGAAGGCGCGTCGCCTGCGCCCGCCCACCGGACGTGAGCGGGGGGCCACGCGAGTCGCGTCACTGACTCCCAAGGATGGCAGCATGAGTCCGAACCGTCGCCTGCTTGCCGTTGCGGCCCTTGCCGCGTTGCTCGCCTTCAGCCTGGCGGCTGCCAAGGAGCCCGCCGCCAAGCCCGTTACGCCCGAGGCGGCGCTGAGCCGGCTCAAGGCCGGCAACCAGCGCTTCGTTGACGGCAAGGCCACGCACCCGCGTACCGACGACGTCCGCCGCAAGGAGACTGTCAAAGACGGCCAGCACCCGTTCGTGACTGTGCTCGCCTGCGCGGACTCGCGCGCGCCCGTCGAGCGCATCTTCGACCAGGGCATCGGCGACGTCTTCGTCATTCGCGTGGCCGGCAACGTCGCCGACACGGACGAGATCGGAACGATCGAGTACGGCGTCGGGCACCTGCACACACCGCTGGTCGTTGTGCTCGGGCACTCCAGTTGCGGCGCCGTGACGGCGGTCGCCGAGGGGGCCGAGGTTCACGGGCACATCGCGGAGCTCGTCGACAACATCAAGCCCGCGGTGGAGCGCGCCCGCCAGGAGAAGCCCACCGCCAAGGGCCCCGAGCTGCTGGCCGCGGCCATCGAGGCCAACGTCTGGCAGAGCGTGGAGGATCTGCTGCACCGCAGCGACGAGGTGCGCGAGAAGGTCGCCGAGAAGCAGGTCCGCGTCATCGGCGCCATCTACGACCTTGAAAGCGGCGTCGTGGCCTGGCTCGGAGAGCACCCGCGGCAGACCGCGCTCCTTGGCTCCAAGGACACGGACGCGCATGCCGACGCGGACCACGCGCCCGGCATGGGCACCGCGGTCGCCGGCCACACGGAAGCGCGCGCCCAGTCACACGGAGACGACTCGGACGGTCATCAGCACGCCACGCCCACTAAGGACGCCGCTCCCAAGCCCAACGCGACCCCCGCCCGCCCGGGACCAAACGCCACGCCGGATGAAGTCCTCGCGTACCTGCGCCTTGGCAACCGGACCTTCGCCGCGGGCGAGTCCACCCTGCCGCGCCTCGACGCGACCCGGCGCAAGGAGACAGCGACAGGCGGACAGCATCCGCTTGTGACGGTCCTGAGCTGTTCGGATTCCCGCGTGCCGGTGGAAGCCCTGCTCAACCAGGGCGTGGGCGACGTGTTCATTGTGCGCGTGGCCGGCAACGTCGCGGACACGGACGAGATCGGATCGATTGAGTACGGCGTCGAGCACCTGCACACGCCGGTGCTCCTCGTGCTCGGACACACGTCCTGCGGCGCGGTGACCGCGGTCGCCACGGGGGCCGAGGTCTCCGAGAACATCGCCAAGCTGACCCGGCACATTCAGCCTGCGGTGGAGGCGGCCCGCGCGAAGGCGGCCGGCGCCAAGGGCGAGCAACTCGTGCGCGCGGCGACCGAGGCGAATGTGTGGCAGTCCATCAGCACGGTGTTCGCGCGCAGCGCCCACGTGCGCGAGCTGGTGTCCGCGGGTAAGCTGAGAGTCATCGGCGCCATCTACGACCTCGAGACGGGCAAGGTGAACTGGCTGGGCGAGCACGCCGAGCAGGCGCGCCTGCTCGAGACCGGCCCGCGCGGAAGCACGGAGCACACGTCCGGCCATCCGTAGCGGCCTGACGGACTACGGGAGCGGCTGCCAGGCCGGTCGCGCCGGTGTGTGCCCCGCGCGAAGCGCGACTAAAGCGCCGGACTACTCAACCCCCAGCGCGGCCAGCAACTCCGCCGCCACGCGACGCACCTCCGCCGGCGCCGCGCTTCCCACCGTGCGGTACCGGGACAGCGGATCTTCAATGAGCGGCGTCGCGGGGTCCGGGCTGGCCGCGACCTCCGCGGCGACCTGGTGATGCGCCTGGCGCAGCGGCACGCCCGACGCGACCAGCGCCTCCATTCGTAACGTCGCGTTCACGTGGCCCAGGCGCAGCGCCGCGGCAGCCCGCTCGGCATCGAAGTCCAACTCCGTGACGAACGCGAGCACGAGGTCAAGCAGGCGGCTCCCGCGCTCCACCGCCCCGTGTAGCAGGGGTTTGGCACATTGCAGGTCGCGGTTGTAGCCGCTGGGCAGCCCCTTCAGCAGCGTCAGCAGCTCGCCGTGCGCCGCCTGGAGCCCGCAGCTCTCGCCGCGCAGGAGCTCCATCGCGTCCGGGTTCATCTTGTTCGGCATCATGGATGAGCCGGTGCCGAACCGCGCGGGGTAGCGGACGATCGCGAGGGGCGTCTGGCTGTAGACGATGATGTCGGTCGCGAACGATTGCAGGTGCAGCCCGAGCTGGGCCCCCGCGGCGAGCAGCTCCAAGGCGTCATCGCGCGTGGTCGTGGCCTCGAGCGCGTTGGGCGCAGGCCGCTCGAAGCCGAGGGCTTCCGCCTGCATCCTGCGGTCGATCGGGACCGACGAGCCACACACCGCGCCCGAGCCGAGCGGGCAGTCGTGGCGCCACTCGGCCAAACGCTCGACCAGCAGCCGGCGCACACGGTCAAACGACACCGCGTAGCGCAGCGCCCACAGCCCCGCGCTGCCCGGGGCGGCGAACTGCTGGTGCGTGTGCAGGGGCAGGGCCAGGTCGGCCCAGCCGGTCGCTCGTCGACACAGCGCCGCGCTGATCGCCGCGAGCCGCCGCGCCCAGCCCGTACCGGCGTCGATGACGTACAGGCGAGTGAGCGTCGCCACCTGGTCGTTGCGTGACCGGGCGGTGTGTATCCGGCGGCCCGCGTCACCTGCTCGCGCCGTGAGCTGCTCCTCCATCCACGTGTGCAGGTCTTCAGCATCGGTCGCGGGGCAGCCCGTGCCCACGAAGCGGCGCTCGATCTCACCGAGTGCCGCCTCGAGCGCGGCGAACTCCGGCGCGCTGAGCAGCCCGGCGACCGCCAGCGTCTTGGCGTGCGCCCGCTGCACCGCGAGCTCATACGGCAAGAGGAACCAATCGTCCTCGAAGCAGCGATTCAGCGCCGCGAAGGTCGGATCGCGCGGACTCTCCTGTCGCCACAGTGCGCACATCCCAATGCTCCATGCCACAAACGCCCCGTGCCGAGCCGGGACCACCGCACGGGCTCCGCGCGAGCGGCGCCGCGATCCGGGCCGCACGAACATCGACCCAGCATGGGCCGCCCGGCGTCAGACTATCCCGCCACCGCACCCTTCGCCAGCTTGTGGCCGCGCGGCGCGCTTGACCGCGGCGCGCTCTTCTGTATGTTCTCGCTTACAGAACAGCGTGCCAGCCAGTGGATGCCTCCGAATGCCCCGTCCCAGCCAGCTCAACGAGAAGCGCCGCGAGCTCCTGCCTCGGGTCGCCCGGGCCTTCGCCGAACTCGGCTACCGCCGGGCCACGACCGCGGAGCTGGCGGCGCGCTGCGGCGTCCAGGAGAACATCCTCTACCGACTCTGGCCCGACAAGAAGGCCATGTTCGTGGCGTCGATTCACCACGTGTACGAGAGCTCGCTGAACGTCTGGAAGCGCGTCCTGGCCGTCGGCGATCACGAGCGATCCGCAGCCGAGCAGTTGCTGGGCTACGAAGCCGAGCACCATGGCGAGTTCGGGCTCTACCGCATCCTCTTCACCGCGCTCGGCGAGACCGACGACCCCGAGATTCGCGCCGCCGCCGCGGATACCTACCGGAGCTTTCATACCTGGATCGCCCGGCACGTGAGCGGCTACCGGAAGGAGCGCGGCGTGCGATCGTTCGTGCCGGTCGAACTGGCGGCGTGGGCGATCGTCGGTCTCGGCACGGTCAGCAACATCGGGCGCCAACTCGACCTGCTGGACGCGGACGCACGTGCCCGGCTCATGCGCCTGGCCGGGCGCGCGCTCCTCGGCCGGGCGACGCAGGGACGTGGAGACTGATCCGCAGACCGAGGCACGTCGCATCGCCCGGCCGGACTGTCCGGTCGAGGATCCCTCTCGCCCGAAGCACGCGGCGGCACGGGCGACGAATGTCGCACGTGCCGCACGCCCGAGATCCAGGTTTCTCGACGGGGCCGCGGCGGTCCGATCGGCCTCGCGTTACGGGGCCAGCGGGATGTTCGCCGCGCCCTTCACGTACGCGACGAGGTGCGGCCCGAACTCCGAGTGGCGCAGGTCGCCGATGCCCGGGTAGATCGCGATAACCTGGGCCGCGTTGAGCGGTGGGTTCTCGGCCGGGTCGGGCACAAACCCGGCGTAGTTCAACTCCAGGCCAAGCTGCCAACTGTGGGCCAGCGCGTAATCGAGGTCGCACAAGTACCACCAGGCGCCGTCGCCCAGGCCGTTGTAGAAGCCGCCATTGAACGTGAGCCACGGAATGACGTGGGTCTCGTTGATCGTGGCGGCCATCTGGTTGCCCAGGAACCACTTGTACTTGAGCTGCACCAGGTCGTACGTGTTGTAGCACTCGATGCTGCACGAGTCGCCCTGCTCATCGAGCGTGAAGTAGCCGCCGCGCTCGATGGGCTTGCCGCGGTTGTACCAGTGCACGTCGATGCCCGGGAACACGCTCTTCGAGATGTTGTACATCGCGTCGTATTTGGCGGTCGCGGCGCTGTTCCATTCGTCGGCGCCCGGCGTGCCGGGGACCTTGGCCTTCCACTGCTCGGTGTTCAACAGGATGCCGCTGATCTGCACGTTCGTGCCCTGCGCCTGGTTGGCCGCTGCCAGCCAGTTCTTGATGTTCGTGAACCGCGAGACGGCTGCATCCCATTCCTGCTGGACTTGCTCGCCGGTCACCCAGGGCGGCACGCCCAGCGGCAGGAAGTAGTGATACGGACTATAGTTGACCGTCAAGGTGCACGGGATCGCAGGGTTCGTCGCGTTGATCGCCTTGCAGATGGCGACCGCGTTGCTGACGTGCGTCTGCGTGGCGTACGGGCCCGGAATCGCGATCGTGTGCGATATCCGCGCCGCCTGGTACAAGAGCGCGTTGCTGGACGAATTCAGCAGGCGCGGGTGCGTTGAGTACCACTGGTGCGGCTTCGGCAGCTCCGGCAACGGCGCCAGCAGCGCCGCCAGGGCATCGTCACCGATCTGGGACGGCACTTCGCACCGCACAGGGATCGCGATCGGGTCGGCCCCCAGTGCGTTGATGCGCACCGTGGTCATGTAGACCCCGGCCGTCCAGGTGATCTCGCACCGGCTGACCGTCAGGGCGATCGTCTCGCCCTGCATGCCTGGGATGCTGCCGATCGACTTGCTCAGCTTGACCCACGGATCATCCACCGAGATCAGGTACGGCACCATGGGCACGTCCGGACAGGTCAGCGTCAGATTGAGACGGAACGACTCGGTCCCGAAGTCGAGCAGCGTGTGCGAGACGAGCACCGTCGCATGTGGCGGCGGCACTGCGATGGACATCGCGATCTGCTCGACTTGACCGTTGTCGGACGTGATCGTCAGATGACCGACGTACGTGATGGTCCAGTCATTGAGCCACGTGCGGTCGGCCAGCACCTGGATGACGTCCACCTGCCCGTTGTTGGTCCCGCTGGGCTGCACCACGAACGCCCAGTCGACGCTGGACACGATCGAGTACGTCAACGCCCCACCGCCCACATTCTGAAGCGTGAAGCTGGCCTGCGAGTCCGTCGTGCCAAAGTCCAGGCTCTTGGTGCTGAGTTCCATGTGCGGGCCGGTGACCGGGATCGGATCGCCGCCCGGAGTGCCGCCCGGGCCGCCGCCGCCAGGAGTCCCGCCGGTCGGGTCGCCGTTCGGGAGCGGGTCGGCCACCTGCGGGTTCGTGACGATGGCGCCGGCAACGACACCCTGTCCCGACGAGCCGGAATTACCCTGGGAGAACGCAGGCACGAAGGAGGTCGTTCCGCCCGAGCCGCTGCCGGCGCTACTGCCGCCGTTCGCGTTCGACGCCGGGGGCGACGTGGGGCTACCATCCGTCGCCGCGATGATCGTCTGGTCGAGTTTCCCCGCTACCTCTGGGGAACACCCGACCGCCGCGACCGCGGCGATCAGGATCGGCACGAGATACGCCGCGCGGGCGACGGAGCAATACGTAAGACGGGTCGGACACATGATTCACCTCGCCTGCACGTAGCATCTGTGCCCGGGTACCTTCGGGGCACCAACCCCCGCGAACTAAGCATGGAAAATGACGGAGCGCACCCGCAACCTGATCCCGTAACTCCTCTCTCAGGATGCAGTTAGCGCCTACTCTCCGTCCGGAAACGTGACACCGCCGGCGGATGTGACGTGGTCAAGGCCCGCGCCGCGCCGATCCGGCCACCTCGGGAAAATGCTATACGATCCCAACGTGTCGCCCCTTACCCATACCCCCCGACCGCTCGTCGTCGGCACGGCCGGCCACATCGACCACGGCAAGAGTCGGCTCGTGCGCACGCTGACCGGGACCGATCCCGACCGGCTTCCCGAGGAGCAGGCCCGCGGCATGACCATCGACCTGGGCTTTGCGCATTGCTCGCACGCCGGCCGCGACATCGCGTTCGTCGACGTGCCCGGACATGAACGCTTCGTTCGCAACATGCTCGCGGGCGCGACCGGGGTCGACGCGGCGCTCCTCGTTGTTGCGGCGGACGATTCGATTATGCCGCAAACGCGCGAGCACGCTGAGATACTCGCCCTGCTCGGCGTCCCCCGAGTCATCAAGGTTATCACCAAGATAGACCTCGTCGATCCAGAGTGGGCTGACGAAGTCTCACGCGACACCGACAGCCTGCTCGAGTCACTCGGGATCGCGCCCGCCGGGGAGGTACGCTTCTCCGCGGAGACTGGGCAGGGCGCGGCCGAGCTGCTCGAACTGCTCGCGCGCCAAGCCGCGGATCGGGACGGCGCGGCCGCGGATGAGCCAACGTGGTTTCGCTTGCCGATCGACCGCGCATTCACCGTTGCGGGCCGCGGGACGGTCGTCACCGGGACCGTGCAGCACGGCAGCGTCGCCCGAGACGACGAGCTCGAGTTGCTGCCCAGCCGCCAGCTCGTTCGGGTGCGCGACCTTCAGACACACCACGAGCCCCGCGCGGCCGCTGCTGGTCGCCTGCGCCTGGCTGTCAATCTCGCCGCCGTCCCGCTCGAGTCAGTGTCCCGCGGGTGCACGCTGGCCAGCCCGGGTTACCTCGAGCCTTCCAGCATCATGGACGTGGCGCTGACATGGCTGCGCATGCCTGGTAAGTCGCCGCGGCGCACCATTGCCTTGCGCGTGCACCTGGCGACCTCCGAGCACGCCGCCGAGCTGCGCCTTGCGGACGAGCCCGAGGCGCCGACCGTCCGAGCCGCCTTCGCGCAACTCCGCCTCGCCGATCCCGGCGTGGCAGAGCTGGGGCAGCGGTTCATCGTGCGCGACAGCGGCGGCACGCGCACGCTGGGGGGCGGCGTGATTCTCCGGCCGGTCGCGCGCCGCTGGACAACGCGCAGACCGGCGCACGCGGCCGGCCTGGCGACGCTGCGCGACGGCCCGCCCGCCGAGCGCGCGGCCGAGGTCGTGCGACACGCGGAGTGGGACACACCGAGCACCCGACAGCTCGCGGTTCGCGCCGGCGCGCGGGATGAAACCGAAGCGGCCGACCTGTGCCGACAACTTCAAGACGCGGGAATCCTGCACGTGTTCGAGGCAGGCGGCAGCACGCTGCGCGTCCACGCCACGGTTGTCGCCGCTCTGGCCAGCGATGTTGAGCGGCGTGTGTCGCGGTACTTGGCTGCAAACCCGCGCCTGCCCGGCGTGCCCCGCTCGCAGTGGCCCGCCTGGATGCCGGCTGCGTGTCCAGAGCGCTTTCGCGCGCCGCTGTCCGACCACCTGCTGCACGGCGGCGCGCTGAGGCTCGCTGGCCAGCACGTCACACTCGCCCAGGCCGGCCCCGAGCTTGGGCCGACCGATCGCGCGCTCTACGACGCGCTACTGGACGAATTCTCGGCCGGCGCGTTTCAGCCGCCCGGACTGGATGCGCTCAAGTGCCGCACGCCGAAGAACGCCCGCCGGTTGCGCGAGCTGATCGAGCTCGGCGTGTCACGCGGTGAACTCGTGCGGGTCGCGGAGGGGCTTTGGCTGCACGCTGATCGCTGGGAGGAACTGCGGTCGACCGTCGTGCGGGCCATCCGCTCGCGCGGGCCGCAGACCGTCTCCGACCTGCGGACGCTGATCGGGTCGTCGCGGAAGTACGTGGTCCCGATCTGCGAGCGGCTGGACGCGCTCGGCATCACGAGGCGTCAGGGCGACTTGCGCTCGCTGGGCCCCAACTGCGGCGACTGAGAGGGCGTTGACCCTCGCGAGGCCGCCGCCTCGCGCAGTGCGGCGCGAAGGTTCTCATGCTTGTCGCGATCCTCGAAGCCGATGCGCCGCATCTCGTCAAGCACGGCCTCGTAGCTCCAGCCCTGGCAATGAATGCGATACAGCCCGATCGCCAGACCCGTGCGGTTCACCCCCGCCGCACAGTGGACGAGCGTCGGCGGCGCGTTCGGCTCGGTCAGCAGGGTCAGGATTCGCTCCCGGTCGGCGGGCGTGCTGGAGCCGTCGCCGCGCAACGGCACGTTCTCCCACACCAGACCCAGCCGTGCCGCCGCCTCACGCTCCGCGACGCTCTGCGGTGCGGCGGGATCGAGCAGCGAGATCACCCGCCGTATCCCCGGCTCGGCCACCAAGCGCTCGAGTTGCGCCGGCGTCACCGCCCCGCTGCGATAGAGTTTGCCGGGGACGACCTCTGTGAATCGCTTCGGCGTCAGCGAAGTGACGTGCCACGCAAGACCGGCGCCCAGCGCGCCAACCCCGGCCAGCAGCGCGAGCGCGACCGCGCGCGTCGTCCATCGGGGTAGAGGGGACCAGCCGGGTCGCATAGGGAATCCTCGCTCCCGGGACTATAGCCGGTTGTGGACGCACTGTGGCCGGCGTGCCGCACCGTCCGGGCCACCGGAGTCCGAAGCGACGCCCGCGCAGCGCGGTCAGTATTACACGACCGGCCCAGAGGCCGCTTGCCCAGCAGGTCGACTCCCGCCGTCACTCCCGCGCACGCGGGAGTCAAGGCATGGGCGGAACCTCGCCCTGGATTCGCCGCCCAGGCTTCGTGGCAGCCCTTTCTGACCCGACGCGTAGGCGCCGACGCGCGGAGTCCCTATCCTGCCCGCCGCGCGCTCCGACGTTTGACCCTGCGGCACGACGGGTGGCCGCACGGACGCATCGGCCGCGCGTTGTCCGCGACCGGGCCGACGAACGGCGGGCGCGGCGAACCTCCCGAGGCGCTCGCGTGCTGCTGGCCGCGCTCGATCCAACCCAGGTTGCGGCCTTACTGCTGGCAGGCGTCATCGCCGGGCTGATGGGCGGAATGCTCGGCGTGGGTGGGGGCATTGTGATGATCCCGGCGATGCTGTTCGTGCTGGGGGAGCACCGCTTCGGCACCAACTCGCTGCACCTGTACAAGCTGGCCGCGATCGCCGCGTCCCTGGTCGTGTCGCTGCCGGCCGCGGCCCGGCACCTGCGAGCCAGAGCCGTGGTAGTGAGGATGGTGCCGGCGATGCTGACGTTCGCCGCCGTGGGCGTCATCGCCGGCACGCTGCTCGCCGCTACATTCGTCGGCGACCTGACCCACCTGCTCCGCCGGATTTTCGGCGGGTTCCTCGTCGCGGTCGTGCTGTACAACGTCTACGAGGCGCGCCGCTCGCCGACCAGCGAGTCGTTCAGCAATGCCACGTGCCCGATGCCGTCGCGCTTCACCCGCATCGGCCTCATCGTCGGCCTGCCCGCCGGATTCGTCGCCGGGCTGCTGGGCATCGGCGGCGGCGTGTGGGCCGTGCCGGCCCAGCGCTACCTGCTGGGAACCCGCCTGAGAAACGCGATCGCGACGTCGTCGCTGATGATCGTCGGGGTGGCCGCGATGACCGCCCTGACACTGACCATCTCGATCAGCAGGATGCCGACCAACGGCCTCAACCCTCTGCACGGCTGGCTGCTGGCCGCGGTGCTTGCCCCCGGTGCGCTGATCGGCGGCTGGCTGGGCGCCGACCTGACGCACCGCCTGCCGCTGCGGTGGGTGCGGCTCGCGTTCCAGGTCGCCCTCGGGTTGAGCGGTCTGCGGCTGCTGCTGGCGTGAGCCGCCGCCACGCGTCCCCTACGCCCCCCTGAGCTTGCGAACCTCGGCCGTCAGTGCCGGCACGACCTTGAACAGGTCACCGACGATGCAGTAGTCCGCGATCTTGAAGATCGGCGCTTCCTTGTCCGTGTTGATCGCGACGATCACCTTGCTGCCGCGCATCCCCGCCAGATGCTGGATCGCCCCGCTGATCCCGCAGGCGATGTACAGCGCCGGCGTGACCGTTTTGCCCGTCAGACCGACCTGCCGGCTGTGCGGCTGATAGCCCGCATCGCACGCGGCCCGCGATGCGCCGACCGCCGCGTCGAGCGCCTTGGCCAGGTCAAACAGGATCTTGAAGTTCTCCTCGCTCTTCAGCGAGCGCCCGCCCGACACGATGATGTCAGCCTCGGTCACATCCTTGACTTCGCCGCCGGCGCGGGCCAGCTCCTTGAAGGTCGCGCGGTCGTCGCCCGGCGCCGCCGAGAACGGCAGCGATTCGCGCGCCGCCCCACCACCGCCGCCTGGCGCGGCGAAGGTATTGGCCCGGATCGAGGCGATCGCCAGCCGCCCCGCCGGGAACTGCACGCGACACGACGCCTTGCCGTTGTAGACGGGCCGGCGGACATCGAGCCCGCCGCCCGAGCCGATCGTCAGTTCGACCACGTCAGTCGCCAGGGCGGCGTTGCAGCGAACCGCGACGCGCGGGGCCAGGTCGCGCCCCATGAACGTGGCCGGCAGCAGCACAATTCGCGGCTGAACCTTGGCGATGACCGCGGCCAGCGCGCTGCGGTAGCGCGTGGCCGTGTACTGTTCCAGGGACGGGTCGCTCACCGTGACGATGGCGTCGACGCCGGCCCGGTCGATCGCGTCGACGGCCGCACCGAGGTCGCCGCCGATGACGCACGCGATCACGCGGCCGCCGGTCTTGCCGGCCAGGTCCCGCGCGGGGGTGACGATTTGGGCGGCCGCCGGATGAAGCTTGCCGCCGCGCTGTTCCGCGAAGACGAGGATGTCGTTCGACATGTTTGCTCCCGCGAGCCGGGCACCAGCGCCGGACTAGATGACCTTGGCCTCTTCCCGCAGCAGCTTGACGAGCGTGGCCGCCTGCTGCTCGGGCTCCCCGTCGATGAACTTCCCGGGCGGCCGGGCCGGCGGCGGCTCGAAGTCGTATAGCTTTACGCCGCCCAGTGCGGCCTTGTCCCACCCGGCCACGTCCGCCGCCTTCAGCACCTTCACCGGCTTCTTCTTGGCCTTCATCAGGTTGGGCAGCGACGGGTAGCGCATCTCGGGCAGGCCCTTGTCGCACGTCAGCAGGCACGGCAAGCCGACCTGAACGCCCTCCTCGGCCCCTTCGATCCGCCGGCGGGCCGTCACGCTCGCGCCGTCCGCCGCCAGCTCGACCGCGACGCACGCCCCCACGTGCGGCACGTCGAGCAACTCGGCCAGCGCCGGCCCAAGCTGCCCGCTGTCGAGGTCGATTTCCTGTTTGCCGGTGAGGACCAGGTCGTAGCCCTGGCTCTTGATCGCGGCGGCGATGAGGCCGGCCGTCTGGATTTCGTCGAGCCCTTCGAAGGCCGGGTCATCCAGGTGGATCGCGTCGTCCGCCCCGACTGCCAGCGCCGTGCGCAGCGCCTCGGCCGCGCTGGCCGGCCCAACGAGCAGCGCCGTCAGGCCCTGCACGTCCGACCGCTTCTCGCGAAGCTGCGTGCCGAGCTCGATGGCGAACTCGTCGAATGGGTTGACGACCATCTTGACGCCCGCCCTGTCGATGTCCTGCTTGTCCCCCCGAATCTTGATCAGCGTGGTCGAGTCGGGGACCTGCCGGACGATGACGAGAACCTTCATGGTGGGCATCTCCCGGGGGATTCACCAGTCACGCTGCCCGCGACCGGAGCGGCGATGATAGCGACGCTGCGCAGACCTGAAAAGCGGACGGGCCGCGACGCGAAGGGCCGTCCGCGCGGCGGCATGCGATGGCGCTCGATGCGCGTCGGCTGCGCCCCGTGCGGTTGCCAGCGGGGGTGCGCGCCGATACAACCTCATGGTGGGCCGCCCCGCGGGCGCCTGCGCCGTAACTTTCAGGGCCACAAAGGCATGCGCATTCGCGAACTGCTCTCGACCGGGCGGCCAAGCTTCTCGTTCGAGTTCTTTCCGCCCAAGGACGAGGCCGGCTTCGAGCAACTCCGCGCCACAATCGCCAGCCTGCGCGAGCTGCATCCCACGTACGTCTCGGTCACCTATGGCGCCGGCGGGAGCGAGCGCGAGCGGACCATCAAGCTGGTCACCCGCATCAAGGCCGACTACGGGCTCGAACCCCTGGCGCACCTGACGTGCGTCGGCTCGTCGCGCGGCGAGATTCTCCAGGTGCTCGAGCACCTGCGTGACGCGGGCGTCGAGAACGTCCTCGCCCTGCGGGGCGACCCGCCGCAGGGCGCCGGCAGCTTCACGCCGCACGTGGACGGCTTTGCTCACGCCAGCGACCTGGCGGCGTTCGCGCGGCGCTACTTCCACTTCTGCCTGGGCGGGGCGTGCTACCCCGAGGGGCATGTCGAGGCCGCGAGCAAGGATGCGGATCTTCGTAACCTGCAAGTCAAGATCGACGCGGGCTGCGAGTTCCTGATCACCCAGCTCTTCTTCGACAACCAGCTCTACTTCGACTTCGTGGCCCGCGCCCGCGCGATCGGCATCGGTGTGCCGATCGTCCCCGGCATCATGCCGATCACGAACTTCCGGCAGGTGGAGCGTTTCACGAAGATGTGCGGGGCCGCGATACCCGAGCCGCTGCTCTCGGAGCTGCGCGCCCAGCAGGACGACCACCACGCGGTGCTGTCGCTCGGCGTGGCGCACGCCACGGCCCAGTGCCTCGAGCTGCTTCACCGCGGCGCGCCCGGGATTCACTTCTACACACTCAACAAGTCCCCGGCGACGCGGATCATCCTCATGGCGCTGCGCACGGCCTACCCGCCGGCGCGGACGCCCGCGGGGTCATGAGGCGGCGCCGGCTTCGACGCCCCCCGCGGGTCGCCGATATAATCGCCCCCTGGTTCAGGCCAACGCCAGGAAAGGGATTGCGCCATGCTCCATCGCCTCGCCCTCGGGCAACTGCCGCCCAAGCCGCACACGACCTGCTACGAGAACAACAAGCTGCTCATGGAGCAGATGATCACGCGCGAGGGCTTTCACGGCCCCTACAGCGTCCTCTATTACCGCGTGCCGCCAATGGAGGAGAGCAGCGTCGAACCGTTCGCACTGCCCGGCTACTGTCCCGTCAAGCTGCTCGACGAGCAGCCCCTGCGGCGCCGGCATGTCAAGACGCAGGACATGAAGCCCGCCGGGGACTACCTCTCCGGGCGTCGCACGCTCATGGTCAGCCAGTCGCTCGACCTGGGCATCGCCAAGCCCATCAGCAACACCGGCCGCTACTTCTGCAACGGCGACGGCGACGAGCTTTACTTCGCCAAGGAGGGCAGCGGCACGCTCGAGTCCGTCTTCGGCTATCTGCCGTTCCGCAAACACGACTACGTGCTCATTCCCAAGGGCACGTTTTACCGGCTGAAGGTGGACGCGCCCGGCGCGACGCTGCTGTGGTTCGAGGGGCGGCCCGAGATCAAGATCCCCAATGCGTACCGCAACGCCTGGGGGCAACTCGCGGACGACGCGCCGTTCTCGCATCGCGACTTCGGCGTGCCGCGCGAGCTTGTGCGCCACGACGCCGGCGAGCACGGGAAGGGCCCGTGGGAGGTCGTGATGAAGCGCAGCGGCCGCCTGACGCTGCATCGCTTCGAGCACTTCCCGCTGGACATCGCCGGGTGGGACGGCGCGGTCTACCCCGTCACGTTCAACATCCACGATTACCAGCCGAAGACCGGCCTGGTCCACCTGCCACCGACGACGCACACGACGTTCGCCGGCTCGCGCTTCGTGATCTGCTCCTTCGTCCCGCGCGTGGTCGACTATCACCCGAACGCGATCCCGTGCCCGTACGCGCATGCCAGCGTGGACATGGACGAGATCCTGTACTACGTCGAGGGGAACTTCACGTCACGCCGCGGCATCGACAGCGAGTCCATCAGCCTGCACCCCGCCGGCGTCACGCACGGCCCGCACCCCGGCACCTACGAGAAGTCCATCGGCACGCAGCGGACCAGCGAACTGGCCGTCATGGCCGACTGCTACGACCCGTGGATCCTCACGGCCGAGGCCGAGCCGATTGAGGAGAAGGACTACCACCTGACGTGGGTTGATAAGAAGGCTACGCCGGGCGGCTGGCGGCCGGAGTAGCATCGTCCGCTACATCGCGCGCCACGCCCGCAGCAGGGCGACCGTCGCGGACTTGTCCGGAATGGCGTACCCGCTGGACAGGTCCGGGTCGTGGTGAATCGCGATCCGCAGGTTCGGCGGCCCCACGCAGCCCGGACAGCCGTTCTCGCAGTCGCACCCCGCCACCAGGTCATGCGCCAATTCGAGCAGCGCCTCGGCGTGCTCGAAGGCATGGCGCGCGTACCCGACGCCGCCCTCGTAGCGGTCGTAGATAATGATCGTGCTTACGCCGAGCTGCGACGCGTTAACCACGCCGCCGATGTCGTAGCGATCGCACATCGCCAGGGGCGGCAGCGCGACCATCATCAGGTTCCGCACACCCTTGAGGGCCTCGTGCACACTGTGTCCGGCCTCCCGGAGCGCCTCCAGTGCCGCGGGCGGCGGCTGGAGCCACACCCCCACCGTTCGCACCTCCTGGGCCGGCAGGTCGAGCATCGTCTGCCCGATCAGCTCCTGCGTGAACAGCTTGAATTTGCGGAAGGCGATCGTCTGCCAGCGCACGGTGACATCGCCGAAGCGCCGCACGCCGCCCAGCAGCGGCCCGCTGAGCCGTTCCTGGCCCAGCTCGCAGGCGTCGGCCAGGACCGGCTGCGTGTAGTAGTCCGCTTCGAGCCGCTCGACCCGCGCCAGCCGGGCGGCCCAATCCAGCTCGCGCACCAGGAAGCTCTCGCCCTGGTGCAGGTACACGGCCTCCGGATAGACCAGCTCCGGCGCCGAGATCGAGTCCACCTGGCCGATCACCGTGTTCCGGCCACCGGTGATGTCCACGATCGAGAACGTGGCGTTGCTGATCGTGCGCAGGCTGGTCTGGGCGGCGGGGAAGTCGCTCGAGGCCCAGTAGTCGCGGCCCTCGGTCCGGCGGAGCTTCGCCGCCGAGCGGAGCGCGGCAGCCACGTCAGCCCCCAGCGTGGAGAAGCTCGCGAGGTCGGCATCGGTCAGAGGCAACTCGAACGCGGCGCAAGCGAGTTGGGCGGCCAGGATGTGCGGATTGTCGGGATCGACAACGGCCTGCTCGAGCGGGCGGTCGAAGACGAAGTCCGCTTTTCGCATCAGGTACTGATCGACCGGGTCGTCGTAGGCCACGAAGATCACGAGCGAGTCGTCCTGTCGCCGACCCGCGCGGCCGGCCTGCTGCCACAGGCTGCACAGCGTGCCGGGAAAGCCGACGATGATCGCCGCGTCGAGCGAGCCCACGTCGATTCCGAGCTCGAGCGCATTCGTGCTGCACACGCCTTTCAACTCGCCGGAGAACAGCCGCTGCTCGATCTCGCGACGCTCGTTCGGCAGATAGCCGCCGCGATAGGGCCGCACCCGCCCGGCCAGGTCCGGTCGCTTGCGGCGCAGCGCGTCGATCACGTACGTGTAGATCAGTTCGGCCACGACCCGCGCCTTGCAAAATGTGATCACGCCCGCCCCGTCCTCGAGCAACGCGCGCATCAGCTCCTGCGCTTCGACGTTGCCGCTGCGGCGGGCGACCTTCACGGCGGCGCGGCCGCCTACCTCGTAGGTCGGGTGCGATGGTGTGGGGCCACGGAGCATCAACCCCCCTTCCGCTGCCGCGGCTCGGGCACCGCCGACCGGCGCGGCACGCGAGAAGTCCGCGAGTTTCGCCGCGGGCGCCACACGCTGAGCGCTCCCGGCGGGGCCGCGCCCCTCGGCATCAAGCCACGGCGGGTTCCACAGGACGAACCACTTGCGCCCGCGCGGCGATCCGTCGCGATCAATCAGCGTCATCTCGCGGCCCGTCAGCCGCTCCGCCAGCTCACGCGGGTTGCCCAGCGTGGCGGAGCAACAGATGAACTGCGGCGTCGCCCCGTAGTGCTGGCAGATGCGCTCCAGGCGGCGCACGACGCCGGCGACGTGGCTGCCGAAGATGCCGCGGTACGTATGCACCTCGTCGAGCACGACGAAGCGAAGGTGCGCGAGGAAGGCCGCCCACTTCGCGTGGTACGGCAGGATGCCGACGTGCAGCATGTCCGGGTTGGACAGCAGCACGTTGGCGGTCCGCCGAATGCCCGGACGCTTGTGCACGGGCGTATCGCCGTCGTAGCAGGCGGGCCGCACACGCTCGCCCAGGCCCGCGTGCAGGACGAGATCTTCGAGCCCGGCGAGCTGGTCGTACGCGAGCGCCTTGGCCGGGAACAGGTACAGCGCCCGCGCGTCGGGGCTGTCGGCCAGCGCTGCGAGCACCGGCAGGTGGTAGCACAGGCTCTTGCCCGACGCCGTCCCGGTGCAGATCACCACGTCGCGCCCGGCGCAGACGGCGTCGTACGCGTCGGCCTGGTGCCCGTACAGCGACTCGATGCCCAGGCCCGCGAGAACGGCCTGCGCCGCTGGCGGCAACGGCGCCTGCGGCACGCGCAGCTCGGCCGGCCGGGCGGGCAGCACGCGAATCGCGGCGACCTGGTCACGATAGTGGCGGCTGGACTTAAGCCGAGCGAGAAACGCCTCGGGGTTCATGTGGCGCGGCCTCCTACCGCTGAACCGAGCCCCACGGCGTCTCCCCGGGGCAACGCCGTCGGCCGGGCCGGGAGCATAGCCGATATGCAAACAAAACCCAAACGGTGTCTCTGACTCGCTTTCTCGTTCCCTTGGTTCGTCGTATCATTCGGGCATGCCTGCAATCGACGCGCTATCGCGCGATCACCCTGACCCCTACGCCGCCGGGCTGCCGCCGCTCGAGGTCGATCGGCAGCGGGTCGTACACTGCGCCGCGTTTCGCCGGTTGCAGCACAAGACGCAGGTCTTCGTCGCGCCGGACAGCGACCACTTCCGCACGCGCCTGACTCACACGCTGGAAGTGGCGCACCTGTCGCGGGCGATCGCCGCGCGGCTGGAGCTGGACTCCGACCTGTGCGAGGTCGTCGCGCTGGCGCACGATCTCGGCCACCCACCCTTCGGTCACGCCGGCGAGCAGGCCCTAAGCGCGTGTCTGCGCGAGCACGGCGGCTTCGAGCACAACCAGCACGCGCTCCGCGTGGTTGAGCTTCTCGAACATCCGTACCCCGAGTTCCGCGGGCTCAACCTGACGCGTATCACGCGCGAGTGCATCGCCAAGCATGAGACACGCTTCGACCGCCCCGGTCCCCACCCGCTCCAGGACGGCCGCCCCGCTCCGCCGGAGAGCCGCGCGGTCGACCTGGCCGATCGTGTCGCCTACGCGCTGCATGATCTACAGGACGGGCTGTACGCCGGCCTGCTCACGCTCGACGACCTGCGGTCCGTCCGGCTGTGGCGCGACGCGTACGACGGACCCTGCTCGGCTGGAGACGAGTGGCGTGGACGCCTTCGGCCGGCGATCGACCGCATGCTTCGCCGCATCGTCGATGACATTGTGGCCACAGGCACTGCGGCGGCAGTTCGGCGCCGGGAGACACCCGACCTGCGCGAGACGCCCTCCACGGGGCCTGCTTTGTCGGCTGAGATGGCGGCGCTGATCGACGAGCTGGATGCGTGTCTCGTGTCACGCGTGTACCGCAGCGAGCTGCTCCAGGCGGCGGACGCACAGGCCCGCGAGGTGCTCTCGGCATTGTTCGCGGCCCTGGTCGCGCGGCCCGAGCATCTGCCGCCGCGATTTCGCCGACGCGTGGACGAGTTCGGCCTGGTGCGTGTCGTGACGGATTACGTGGCGGGCATGACGGATCGGTATTGCATGGACGAGCACGCGCGCGTCCTGGGCTGAGCGCCCCGGGCCGCGCTCCTGTCTACTTCGCTTGCGGCAGCGCGAGGCGCAGCACGCCTTCGGGCGTCGCTTCGGCCCGCGACACCTCCCCGGCCAGGCGCCCCTGCCGCATGATCAGAACACGGTCTGACACGCCCAGCACCTCGGGCAGCTCGCTCGACACCATCAGCACGCCCAGCCCGCGCCGGGCGAGCTCGTACATGATCGCGTACAGCTCGCGTTTCGCGCCCACGTCGATCCCGCGCGTCGGCTCGTCGAGCAGCAGTACGCGCACCGGCAACGACAGTCCGCGGGCCAACACGACCTTCTGTTGATTGCCGCCCGAGAGGTGGCTCACGGGCTGCTCGAGCGTCGGCGTCCGCACGTCGAGCTGGCGAACCCGCTCGTTCGCGTTCCGCCGCTCCCAGCGTCCGTCAATCATCAGCCCGAGCGTGGCACGGCGCCGGCGGGCGCTGATGTTGATGTTCTCCAGCACCGAGCGGATGGGGAGAATGGCCTCCTTCTTGCGGTCCTCCGGGCAGAGCACGATGCCGGCCCGCAGCGCGTCGCCCGGCGTCACCACGCGGACCGGCTGCCCGCCCACCCGGATCGTGCCCGCGACCGGCCGGGCCGCGCCGTAGATGAGCCGGAGCAGCTCCGATCGCCCCGCGCCGACCAGGCCGAACAGCCCGACGATCTCCCCCGCGCGGACCACGAGCGACACCGGCCCCGCCAGGCCAGTCCCGCGCAGGTCCTCGACGGCCAGCACGGGCGCACCGACAGCACGCGGCTGGTGCGCATAGATGTCCTTGATGTCGCGGCCCACCATCGCCCGCACGATCTCGTCGGCGCCGACGCCCTGGAGCGTGTCGAGCGTTGTGACGTGCCGGCCGTCGCGGAGAACCGTTGCCGCATCGCAGATCGAGAACACCTCCTCCAGCCGATGGCTCACGTACAGCACGGCGCAGCCGCGCCCGCGCAGGTCACGAACGACGTCGAAGAGCCGTTCCGTCTCGCGCGCGGAGAGGCTGCTGGTCGGCTCGTCGAAGGCGATGATGCGCGCCCCCCGGCTGAGCGCCTTGGCGATCTCCACCATCTGGCGCTGCCCGATCGGCAGCCGCCCAACCGGAGTGGCCGGGTCGATCGACGCGTCCAGCGGCGCCATAAGGCGCGCGGCCTCCGCGCGCAGCCGTCGCACATCCACGAAGCCGTGCGCGCTGGGCAGGTGCCCCAGCAGCAGGCTCTCGGCCACCGACAGCTCGGCGACCAGGTGCAGTTCCTGGTAGATGACCGCGACGCCGGCGGCGATGGCCTGCGTCGGCGAGGTGAACACGCGCGGCCGGCCGTCGATCCGCAGCGCGCCGGCGGTCGGCCGTATCGCTCCGCTCAGCACCTTCAGCAGGGCAGACTTGCCCGCCCCATTCTCGCCGAGCAGCGCATGCACGCTGCCGGCGCGCACCGCGAAGCTGACACCCGCCAGCGCCTGCACGACGCCGTACGACTTGCTTACGCCCTCGAACTGCACGCCAGTCGCGGGCGGGGTCAGCATCGGGTCTCGACTTGCGGCCGGACTTCGCCGGCGCGCCTACCTGAGCGGCGGCGCCGGGGGGAAGTCGACCGTGGTCTGATTCACGTTGTTGAAGTAGTTCGTGTACGTGTTGAGCGCCACGACGGCCACGGCCTCGGCGATGTGCCCGTCCGTGTAGCCCGCGCTCTTCATGGCCGCGATGTCCGCGTCAGACACGTGGCCGCGCTTCTCGTTGAGCGCCAGGACGAAGCGTGCCAGCGCGCCCAGCTTGCTGTCGCTCAGCGCCCCTCGGCGCGCATCCAGCGTCTCGGCTTCGCTGAGACCTGCCCGCCGGCCGAGCATGGTGTGGGCGGCCTGGCAGTAGTGGCACCCGGCCGCCTCGGCCAGCGCCAGCGCGATGACCTCACGCTCCTTCTCGGTGAGCATCCCTTCCTTGAGGGCCCCGGCCATGCCAAGGTAGGCCGCGAGGGCGGCCGGCGAATTGGCCATGCCCTTGAAGATGTTGATCTGCATTCCCTTCAGCGGGCCTTCGAACAGCTCCTTCGCCTTGCCCGTTGCGTGAGCAGGGTCGACCACGTTCAGACGCGGCATGCGAGTACCTCCTTGCGTGTAGAAGTCGCTTACGGCCCCCAAGGGTCGGCGCCTAGGCAGCGCGACCCGCCGAGGACACGTCGCTCGCTCGCGGAATTGTAGCGGCGACGCGGCCCGGCTTCAGGCTTGCTTGTCCACGAGTGGCGGCGTGCGCAGCACGTGGATCAGGCGGCTCACGACGACGTCCAGCTTGTCCGGCGTGTCGTAGGTGCCGTCGGCGATTTCGCGGCGGATGCGGGCGATGCGAGCCGCCTCGTCCGTCGGCCGCGTCGGCTCCGCAGCCAGGAGCTCAACCGCATCAACCAGGCCGCCAGCACTTTCCGGTATGCTGGTACGCTCGATGGGCCGGCCGCTCAGCCCGACGCTCGGCGGCCGGCCGATGCCGCCTGCCCAACTCGTTACAGCCAGTGCGTTCACGTCCGTGTCTCCTGAGTTCGCACCGCCGCCTCGTGCGTCGGTGCCGCGCCGGACGTACGGTCGCGGCTCGGGTAGGACCCGCGTGCAAGTAGCCATCAGTCCGGCTAATCGCAGCATCGCGGTCCCACTTTCCTCACTAATACTTATCGCCGCGCTAATCCTGCGGGTTGACGGCCGAGGCCATGAGTTTCGGAAAAGTTGTGCGAATCCATGACTTGCGCGCTGCGAGGCTCGCGATCTTGACACATTCGGGTGGCGCAGACGTTAATTTGGGAACTTTGATGCGAACAATTGGGCCCAAGTTCGGGCGAATCCCGGCGCGAACATTGCGCGGGCACGCCCGATCCGCCTCGCTCCGTGCGCGCTCTCGTCGAACCGGGGCCGCCATCCGGACCGGGTCGTCCGTTTCTGGTGCGCCCGCGCGTGCCGACCTAATATGCGTCGCTTTTCAACGCCAACCTCCCGGCACCGCGGCACGCCGACGCGACGCGCGCCGGAAGGACCAGAAGGGACTGCCATGCCCGCCGACACCGCCTTCATGGACAAGCTCACGGCCCTGTGCAAACGCCGGGGGTTCATCTTCCAGTCCAGTGAGATCTACGGCGGGATCGGCGGATTTTGGGATTACGGACCGCTCGGCGTGGAGCTGAAGCGGAACATCAAGAACCTGTGGTGGCAGGAGATGGTCGTCAATCCGCCGATCGGTCCCGACGGCCGCGAGGTTGAGATGGTGGGCGTGGACTGCTCGCTGATCATGAACCCCAAGGTGTGGGAGGCAAGCGGCCACGTGAGCGGGTTCGCTGACCCGATGGTCGATTGCAAAGAGTGCAAGGGGCGGTTTCGCGCGGACCAGATCGGCTCGATCCCGTGCCCGCTCAAGCCGAGCAAGCCCGTCGGCAAGCACGACAAATGCCAGCTCACCGAGCCCCGGCTCTTCAACCTGATGTTCAAGACGTACGTCGGCGCGCTCGAGGATGCGTCCAGCGTCGCGTATCTTCGTCCCGAGACCGCTCAGGGCATCTTCGCGAACTTCAAGAACGTCCTCGACACCAGCCGCGTGAAGGTGCCGTTCGGCATCGGCCAGGTCGGCAAGGCGTTCCGCAACGAGATCAACCCGCGCAACTTCACGTTCCGCTCGCGCGAGTTCGAGCAGATGGAGATCGAGTTCTTCTGCCACCCCGAACAATCCATGACGTGGTACCAGTGGTGGCGCAACACGCGCTTCAACTGGTACGTGAACCTCGGGCTCAAGAGCGAGAAGCTTCGCCTGCGCGACCAGGGGCCGGAGGAGCTGGCGCACTACTCCAAGGCCTGCGCCGACATCGAGTACCTCTTCCCGTTCTCCGACGACTTCCAGGAGCTCGAGGGTGTGGCCCACCGCGGCTGCTTCGACCTCTCGCAGCACCAGAAGTTCAGCGGCAAGGACCTGACCTACTTCGACAACGACGCCTGGGAGCGCGACCGCGCAGCACGGGCCGCCGGGACGCTGCCGGCGCTCTCCAAGGACGAAGAGAAGGAAGTGAAGAACAAGGAGCCGTATCGGTTCCTGCCGCACGTGGTTGAGCCGTCGGCCGGGGCCGATCGGGCCACGCTGGCGTTCCTGGGTGAGGCGTACGCCGAGGACACCGCCCCCGACGAGAAGGGCAACCCCGAGACGCGCGTCGTGATGCGCTTTCACCCAAGGCTGGCCCCGGTCAAGGCCGCGTTCTTCCCGCTGGTCAAGAAGGAGGGCATGCCGGAGATTGCCGAGGCCCTCTACCGCGAGGCCAAGAAGCACATGACCGCGCAGTTCGATGAGCAGGGCAGCATTGGCAAGCGCTACCGCCGGATGGACGAGGCCGGCACGCCGTTCTGTATCACGATCGACGGCGACACGCTGACAAGCGGGACGGTGACGATCCGCGACCGCGACAGCTTGCAGCAGTCGCGCGTGCACAAGGACCAGGTCGTGGCGTGGCTCATCGAGCGGGTGAAATAGCGTCAACCATCCGCAACTGCGTACCGTGCCGCGACGCAAACTGCTCTATCTTCTTCGGCGGATCAGCGCGGCGACACCCAGGAGGAGCAACGGTGCCGGCTCGGGCACCCACACGGCGTAGAGCCCATCGCCTCCGAGCGTGACGAGGACTTCGTTGTCCGGATTGGCGGGCTCCAGATCGACGATCGAGTTGCCGTTGTTCTGGTAGAGCGAGTTCACGCCTACGAACAGAGGATGCGGACTGCTGATCGCAATGTTCCCCGCGATTCCGTTATACGAAGGGGCGAGCGATAGCCCGAACGCGTTGAGCACCTGGTTCCACGCAGCGGCCTCGGTGACCGCGCCGCCGTTGCCCGTGCCCGCGGCAATGTAAAGGCTGCCTCCTCCCTGGACGTACGCGATCAGATCGGCTGCTTCGAGCGCATTCGGGTAGGAATCGGAACCCGCCAGGAAGAGGCCGTCGTACTGCTGGAACGTCGCGAGCGTGAACGGGAGCGCGGTGTTGATTGTCCACGCGTGGCCGGCGGACGCCATTGTGCTCGCAAGTTGGGAGCCGGTCAGCCCGAAGTTGCTGCTGTAAACGAGAAAATTGCCCGGCCCGCCGCCGCTGAAGAGAGCAGCGACGTTCTGAGCGAAATTCGGCGCGTCGGGGGCAAAGCCGAAACCCGAGTCGCTGAGCGTCCACTCGTCGTTACTGACGACAATCGCCGCCCGCACGGGGGGCGACGCAATCCAAGCCGCCAACGCGAACACCAGAAAGCCGAGTCCAAAAACGCTGCGCACGACAAAGTCCTTTCCACTCTCCGTACCTGCGAATTCGTAGCGTTGAAACCCGACCTGCGCGACGCACTCCTCGCCGGGACAACATCCCACCCTGCGATCCGGACACGGCAGAGTCTATTCGCCACCCTGACCAAGGCAATACCGTCCTCCCCCAGCTACGCGGTGCGGCGCGATGGGCCGGATAAGGCTGGGGCGGCGGTGCACCACGACCGAATCGGCCAAGTCAGGCGTCGGACTTCGAGGATGGGTCTTTGCGCGGGGGGGGAGGTTTTGACCAAGGCCATTCCGCCGTGTAGCGGGTTTCACGTAAGCGCATGACCGATCGCAGCCCAGCCGAAACACCGGGTAGGAACTCGGAGGTCGCGTGCGCGAGGAGAGAAGCACGAACTCCCACCTAACGCGTGACCGCGGCGCGCCACGCTCGGCCGACGCGCATCCGCCGCAGTGGGCCCCACTTGGCGCCACCACCGCGAATCCGCGCCGGGCGGGTCAAGCTGCCAACGACCTTCCCTGACCACCGCCCAATTCCGCGCCCGCCGCGATCTTGAAAACGCGCCACGCAATCGAAGTGCAGACCTACGGCGCCCGATCACCCCCCGTGGACCCTCAACGCCGTACCGATTGCCGGTCTGTGAAAGTTGAGTCAAGGAGCCAATGAGCCGAGGGGCGAAAATACGGAGGGTGGCGCGGGCTTCCAGCCCGCGCGCCGAGTCTCGAGCGCAGTCCGCGACCTCGAAAGCGTCGATTCGTTCGTCGCGCGCATTGCGGCGGGTTGCCCGTAGGCGACACCGCGTCATACCGCTCGGCGTCTGACCGGTTGGCCTCCGACCGCCTGAAGTTCCGACCGCTTCCGCGGTCGGCTCCGTTGCGCTCAGCGCGCGCGAGCGATTGGAGCACGGGCGGGACGTCCGAGCCGATCGCGCGAGCGATCGGAGCACGGGCTGGCTGTCCGAGCCGATCGCGCGAGCGATCGGAGCCCCAGCGCGGCGCTCGCCGCCAGGCCGCTCAGAGCGAATAGCACTGGGCCCGCAGCTCGGTTTCCGCGCCAAAGCGCTCGCGGCTTCGTGCCACGTCGCGGCGGATTTGCTCAACCAGTTCCGCGACGCTCTCACACCGCTGCTGTGGGCGAAGCCGCGCCAGGAAATAGATGCCGACGTGCTGGCCGACCAGGTCGCCCGAGTACTCCAGCAGATGCGCCTCCACGCGCGCCCGCTGTCCGCCGAACGTCGGTTGCAACCCCACGTTCACTGCGGCGGCGTGCAACTCGCCGGACTCTAGCTGAGCCGCACCGGCGTAGACAGCCTCCTGCGGCAGCATGTGCGGCACGTCGCTAAGGTTCGCGGTCGGAAAGCCGATCGTCCGGCCGCGCGCGTCGCCAGGCACGACGCGGCCAACGATTCGATACGGCCGTCCGAGCATCGCGTTGGCGTCGTCCAGACGGCCGTCAACCAGGGCCTGCCGGATGGACGAGCTGCTGATCCGCGGCGCGGAGGCCAACTCGGCGGCGCGAAACGTATCGACCGTGTGAACCTCGTAGCCGTAGCGGGCGCCGTGCTGACGCAGCGTCTCGATGGAGCCGCCGCGGGCCTTGCCAAAGTTGAAGTCGGCGCCCTCGACGAACGCGCGGGGCCGCAGGCGCCGGACGAAGTGCGTGAGGAAGTCCTCCGCGGGCATGGCCAGCAGAGCCGGCTCGCTGCGCAGGACGACGACCGCGTCCGCTCCCGCGCGCCGCAGCAGCGTCGCCCGCTCGGCCGCTGTCGTCAGCGTGGGCGGTGCCCGCTCCGGCGCCAGGACCGCCAGCGGGTGGGGGTCAAGCGTGATGGCGACCGCGGGCACGCGGTGGCGAAGCGCATGTTCGCGCAGGGCGGCGATGATGGCCGCGTGGCCACGGTGCACGCCGTCGAAGTTGCCGATGGAGACGACGGTCCCGTCGGGTGGCGGCTGGTACACGTCGAAGGCGGCGTAGTCAGACATGGCAGCCCGGTCCTCGCGTCAGACGCGCTCCGCCTGGACGAGGTCGTCGTAGGTCTCGCGCCGCCGGATGAGCCGCGGCTCCCGACCATCGACGAGCACCTCCGCGGCGCGCGGCCGCGAGTTGTACTGGCTCGACA
>CAADGM010000199.1 GCA_900696535.1 uncultured Planctomycetota bacterium | reverse complement strand
CGGCGGTTGATGTACGCGACCGCCAGGTCGATGATCGTGAGGTTGCGCAGGCCGAGGAAGTCGAACTTGACCAGGCCCACCGCCTCGACGTCGTCCTTGTCGAACTGGCTCACCACGCCGGCCTCGGCGCCGGGTTGCCTGTACAGGGGGCAGAAATCGGTGAGCCGGCCCGGCGCGATCAGCACGCCGCCGGCGTGCATGCCGACGTTTCGGGTCAGGTCTTCGAGCGGCTCGGCCAGCGCGAGCAGTTCGCGCACCTCGTCTTCCCTCTGCTCGCGCTCGGCCAGAAGCGGCTCGGCCTCGCGCGCCTTCGCGAGCGACAGCGGCTTGTTCTGCACGACCGGAACGAGCTTGGAGAGCTGGTCGCAGAAGTTGTAACCCATGTCGAGCACGCGGCCGACGTCGCGGATCACCGCCTTCGAGGCCATCGTGCCGAAAGTGACGATCTGCGAGACCGCCTGCTCGCCGTAACGGCTGCGCACGTATTCGATCACCCTGTAGCGCTGGTCCTGGCAGAAGTCGATGTCGAAGTCTGGCATCGACACCCGCTCGGGATTCAGGAAGCGCTCGAACAGCAGCGCGTACGGAATCGGGTCGAGGTCGGTGATGCCGAGGGCGTACGCCACCAGCGAACCGGCGCCCGAACCGCGGCCCGGGCCCACCGGCACGCCGTTGTTCTTCGCCCAGTTGATGAAGTCGGCGACGATCAGGAAGTAACCCGGGAAGCCCATCTGCACGATGGTGTCGCACTCGTATTCGAGGCGCTTGCGGTACTGTTCGCGGCGCGCCCCGACCTCGGCTGCACCGTCCTCGGGAAAGAGCTTCGCCATTCGCCGCCCGAGCCCCTCGCGCGCGAGCTGGCGCATGTAGTCGTCGAGCGTGACGCCGGGAGGAGTGGGGAACTGCGGCAGCTGCGGCTTGCCCAGCTCCATCGACAGGTTGCAGCGCCGCGCGATCTCGACGCTGTTGGCGAGCGCCTCGGGCAGGTCGGCGAACGCCTCGGCCATCGCGGCCTGCGACCTGAAGTGCTGCTCCTCGGTGAAGCGCCTCACCCGGCGCGGATTGGCGAGGATCTCGCCCTCGGCGATGCACACCCTCGCCTCGTGCGCACGATGGTCCTCGCGTGCGATGAACTGCACCGGGTGCGTGGCGACGATCGGCAGGCCCAGCTCCGAGGCGAGTTGCGCGGCCGCCCGCGTCTGCAGTTCGTCTTCGTGGCGGCCCGCGCGCTGCACTTCGAGGAACCAGGCGTCGGGAAAGCGCCGCGCCCAGGCTTGCGCCAGCGTGCGCGCCGCATCGAGGTTGCCGGCGAGCAGCGCCTGGCCGACGTCGCCGTGCTGCGCGCCCGACAGTGCGATCAGCCCCTCGCCGATCGGCGCGCCGTCGGCGTGCGCCACGTCGAACCACTCGGCGCGCATCTCGCCGCGCCCCCGGTATTCGTTTTCGAGCCAGGCGCGACTGACGAGCTCGCACAAGCGCAGGTAGCCGGCGCGATTGCGCGCGAGCAGCAGCATGCGCGACGGACGGTCGCGGTCGCTGTCATTGGTGATCCACGCATCGACGCCACAGATCGGCTTGAGCCCGCGGGCGCGCGCCGCCTTGTAGAACTTGACCCAGCCGAACAGGTTGGCGAGGTCGGTGAGCGCAACCGCAGGCTGCCCGTCGGCCAGTGCTGCGCCGATCAGCGCATCGAGGCGCACGATCGAGTCGCTGACCGAATACTCGGAGTGGACCCGAAGGTGGACGAAACGGAGTGCGCTCATGGGTAGAATCTCACCGGCAAATTCTACCCATGTTCCCGACCCCACCGGCCACGCACCGGCGCGCTGCGCTGCTGCTCGCATTCTGCGCGCTTCTCTGGAGCATCGCAGGCGTCGTCACGCGCCGTCTCGACGCGGCCGGCGGCTTCGAGATCACGTTCTGGCGGGCGCTGTTCTGCGCGCTCACGGTGCTGGCGATCCTCGCCTGGCAGCGCCGCGGCGACCCGTTCGCGCCGTTGCGCGAGATGGGCTGGCCCGGCCTGTTCTCCGGCGCGATGTGGGGCGTGATGTTCACCTGCTTCATGCTCGCGCTCACGCGCACCAGCGTGGCCAACACGCTGGTGGTGATGAGCCTGGCACCGCTGCTCGCGGCGCTGCTGGGCCGTCTCGTGCTCGGCACCCGCGTCTCGGGCGCAACCGCGCTCGCGATCGTGGCGGCCGGGATCGGCATCTGGTGGATGGTGCGAGAAGGCGTGAGCGCCGACGGCGCCGTCGGGATGGCGATCGCGCTGGCGGTGCCGGTGGCTTCCGCGATCAACATCGTCACCCTCAAGCGGTTGCACGCGCAGGTCGACCTCGCGCCCGCGGTGCTGGTCGGCGCGATCCTCTGCGGGTTGGCGGTCGCGCCGCTCGCCTGGCCCTTCGGGGCGAGCGCCCGCGACCTGATGCTGCTCGCGCTGCTCGGCGCGGTGCAACTGGCGATTCCCTGCTTCCTGATGATCCGCGCGGTGCGCCATCTCGCCCCTCACGAGGTCGCGCTGATCGGCCTGCTCGAAGTGGT
>CAADGM010000198.1 GCA_900696535.1 uncultured Planctomycetota bacterium | reverse complement strand
TGTCGGCTCGGATCGCCCCGGCGCGCGTGTCCGACAGCTTGCGCTGTCGGCTCGGATCGCCCCGGCGCGCGTGTCCGACAGCTTGCGCTGTCGGCTCGGATCGCCCCGGCGCGCGTGTCCGACAGCTCGCGCTGTCGGCTCGGATCACCCCGGCGCGCGTGTCCGACAGCTCGCGCTGTCGGCTCGGATCGCCCCGGCGCGCGTGTCCGACAGCTTGCGCTGTCGGCTCGGATTGGCGGCGGCTTGGAAGGGGGGGCGGGCCAGCATTCCGGGCTGTGCGGGATCCTGGGGCCGAGAAAAACCGGATCAATAGTGAATTGACGAGCTAGTCCATTCTCTGGAGAATTCTCCGAAGAAAGAGCCCGCTTCCACTTCCCTGGCGCGCGGTTCGGGCCGCCCGCCCACCCTGAGCGGGCTCAAGAGGGAGAACGGGATATGAAGCCGTACCTGCGATCCATCGCGGTCAGCCTTGGTGCTCTGCTCCTCGCCGCCAGCGCGCTTGCGGCGCCTGTGCAGGTCACAGTCACCGGTTCGGTTGATTTCAACTTCATTGGGCTGCCGCCGCTGAGCGGGTTTGCGCCCGGTGCACCGGCGTCGCTGACGTTCACGGTGGACTCGAACAACTTCGTCGATAGCGTGAACTTCCCGACCCGCGGCTACCCGATCGACACTTCCTCGTTCGTGCTCAGCTCCGGTGCCGCGTCGATCGGGCTGCAGAACCCCTTCCCGGCCGGGCAGACGCCCTACTTCGCGCTTCGGAACAACGACCCGGCGGTGGACGGATTCTTCGTCGCCACGAGCTACGAGTTCTTGGGCGGCGTGCCGCTGGACCAGACGCACACGACTGGGGCGCGCTACCAGCACGACTTTCACGTGACGTACACGGGCGACACGCTGAGCTCGCTCGACATTCTCGATGCGCTCGGCACGTACGACAACACGGGCCTGACGGTCTTCGGCTGGGGCGTGTGGCGCAACTCTCCGGACTTTGTTTTCCTCGGGCTGGACTTCGGGCAGATGACCATTACGCCGGAGCCCACGTCGCTGGCGCTGCTGGCGCCGCTGGCGACGCTGCTCGCCCGGCGGCGGCGATAGCAGCCCGGAGTGCTTCATCCGCGCGCGGCGCCGGGGTTCTGTCGGGGACTGCGCGCGGCGCGGTCGATCATCGCCGGGCTGTGACGCGGGGCCTGCCGCGCGTCACCTGCGCGGTGCGTCCAGCCATGTGTCCACTCGCACGAACGTGTATCCGCGCCGCGCGAGCGCGTCGAGCAGGGGGCCGAGCTGCGTGTGCATCTTGTCCTGCCGCTGTGAGCCCAGGTGCAGCAGCAACAGGAAGCCGCTCAGCCCGTGCGGGTCGCGCCGCTCGTAGTCGAGAATGTCCTCGCGCAGCCGCGTCGAGGGCACGAACCCGGCCTCGCTCTCCGGGATGTAGTCGCGGTTTGAGCCGCTGCCGGGCGTGAAGTTGACCACCGCGACGCCCAACTCGCGCGCCCAGCGCACCTGGTCTTCGTTGTACCACTCGTACGGCGGCACCAGCAGCACGCGCTGCCCGGGCGCCAGCCCGCCCAGCGCGCGAATGTCCGCGAGGTTCCGCTCGAGGTCACGCCGGAACTCCGCGCGCGACACGAGCGACTCGCTCCGCCGCTCCCATGAGCAGTACAGCAGGTGCGCGTGCGAGTGCGGCCCGACGTAGTGCCCCTCCGCGAGCATGCGCCGGATCAGCGGCTGATGCGTCGGGTTGGCGAGAAATTCGCCCGTCAGGAAGAACGCGGCGGAGATGCCGCGCTCGCCCAGCGCGTCCAGGATCGGTTCGGTCCCCTCTCCGTACGAGCCGCCGGTGAAGATGAGGGCGATCTGCCGGCCGGCGAGCGGGCCGCGGACGAGGCCGCCGAGGTCGTATGTGCCGCCAACAATCTGCGACTGGGTCGCGGGCGGAGTGTCGCCGCGGGGTGTAGTCGCGCAACTTGCGAGAAGCAACATAGTGAGCAAGGGCGCGGGGCGAAGCGTGCGTGCGATCCGCAGGGCGGGGAGGCGTGGGCGCGTGGGGCGCAGGGCTGATCCGCGGGCTCCTGGCGCTCGGTTCGTCGTCGTCATGCGCGGAGTCTACCATGCTGTGTCTGGCGGCGTACTCGCGCCTATGGTGAACGCGGCGTGGTTCCCACTTTGCATCGGCGATAGCCTGTGCCGTTGCCGCCGCGCGGCGACCGCCTGAGCGCACGCGGGATGGCCGCTGCATCAAGAGGAGTCCGGCAACAATGCCCCACTTGTTTGACGTGCTCGCAGTCAGCGGCATCACGCTGCGCAACCGCATCGGCGTCTCGCCGATGTGCCAGTACTCATCCGAGGACGGCCGGGCCGGCGACTGGCACCTCGTCCATCTTGGCGCGCGGGCCGCGGGCGGAGCCGCCCTGGTCATCGCGGAGGCGACAGCGGTCGAGCCGCGCGGGCGGATCACGCCGGGCTGTGCGGGGCTCTGGTCGGATGAACACGTCGAGCCTCTCATCCGGGTCACGCGGTTCATCGCGGGGCAGGGCGCGGTGCCCGGGATCCAGCTCGCCCACGCGGGGCGCAAGGCGAGCTGCGCGCGGCCCTGGGAGGGCGGGCATCACCTGGCCGACAGCGAAGGCGGTTGGACGCCGGTCGCGCCCAGCGCGGTCGCCTTCGGCGGCAAGCAGCCGCGCGTGCCGCGGGAGCTGACGGTGGCGGAGATCGAGGCCATGCCGGGGCTGTTCATCGAGGCGACGCGCCGCGCGGACGCGGCTGGCTTCGAGTGGATCGAGCTGCACGCGGCCCACGGCTACCTGTTGCACAGCTTCCACTCGCCGATCTCGAACCGCCGCGAGGATGTGTACGGCGGGTCGCTTGAGAACCGCACGCGTTTGACGCTGGCAATTGCGCGCGCGATGCGCCGCGCGTGGCCGGAGCGGAAAGCGATGTCGGTGCGGCTGTCGTGCACCGACTGGATGGAAGGCGGCTGGACACTGGACGAGGCGGTCGAACTGGCCCGGCGGTTGAAGGTTGAGGGTGTCGACCTGATCGATTGCAGCAGCGGAGGAATCCACCCGGATGCGCGCATCCCCATCGGTGCCGGCTACCAGGTGCCGCTGGCCGAGCGCGTCCGCAGAGAGGCGGGCATCGCGCCCGCGGCGGTGGGGATGATCACGCAGGCGATGCAGGCGGACGAGATCATTCGCAACGGGCGCGCCGACCTCGTGCTGCTGGCGCGCGAAGTACTCAGAAACCCGAACTGGCCGATGGAGGCGGCCCGGGTCCTGGGCCAACGCGAGCGGTTGCGCTGGCCGCGGCAGTACGAGTTTGCGATTGGCGGCTAGCGGGCCGCGGCTTCGAGGATCCCGGCCAGTTCCCGGTCGACCTGGCCCGGCAGCACACCGAGCAAGTTCGCGGTCTCGGGGAAGAGTTGCGGCATCACGGTACCGGGCTGCATCGTGGCGAGCTTCGTCACGCCCCGGTCGGTGTAGATCAGGATGCTGCACGGCATGCACAGGGCCGTCAGGCGGTTGGCATTGACCATCGCGGCGGCGTGGGTGGGCGCGCAGACGTCGAGCGTCTTCATCTGCTCACCCTGCGGAAACCCCTTGGCGGTCAGGATCTCGCCGATGTCGTAGGCGCCGAGGATGCCCCACTTGGCCTGCTCGACGGCCCGGCGGACGGACACGACCGCTTCGGCAAAGCTCTTCTGGGTTTCGACTACGAGATACGGTGCGGCCTGGCTACTCATGGGCGGCTCCGCTAAGTGAGTATGTGTGCCACAGTGCGGCCCCGGCATCGCGCGGCCGGCAAGCGGCAGGTGGCTGACGTGCCTGATACTCGCGGCAGGAGGGGAGGGCGTCAACTCGCGTGCGCCCGGGGCCGCTCGCGCAGAAACGACGCGGCCCGACGCCGGAGGCGCCAGGCCGCTTCGCGTAGGTCTGCGATCCGCACGGCGCACGGGAGGCGCGCCGTGGTCGGCTTCGCCTCACTCCAGTCCGCCCCGGGACGGGCGAAAGGGAGTGTCGGGAAAAGGCGAATCAGCCGATGTTCGTGTTCCAGTTGTACTGCGTGAACGGGCGACCCGTCACGTTCTTGCTCGTGGCGATGAGCCAGGTGTTGTTGTTGCCGCGGGTCACGTCCTTGATGAACGCGCCGAACTTGCGGCGGAGGAACGTCTTGATCGTCGTGGGCGAGTTGAAGCTGGTGCCGTAGCTGCCCGCGGCGCCGAAGAACTTGTTGAACTGCTGCTGGGTGAAGCGGTATACGCGGAAGTTGTTGTTGACGTACCGCACCCACTTGTTAGCCGTGGTGGGCGAGAAGGCCGTCTTCGAGCTTCCCGAGAACTGCGAGTAGACGTTGCGGTAGGAGCCCATCCGCCACTGGCACTCCTGGCGGGCGGCGTTGAACTTGGGCGAGTTGCCCGAGTAGGTCGTCGCGTTCCAGTTCGCCGGCTTGGACGTGCCGTAGCCCGCGCGCGACGTGCGGCTCCAGGTGTTCCAGTTCCCGCCCCAGTTCTTGTTGGAGTAGTAGCTCTTCGATGTCGGCATGATGTGCTCCATTGCCAGCCTGCTGTCGGTGTCCCTACACGGGTTGAACACTCTTGGATTCTGTATCGGGCAGCGGCGCAAAGAAGTTCACTAAATTCAAGTTCGTAATCCGCCGACGCCCCCCGGCCCGGCGCGCCGAATCGGGCCGCCACTGGCGCGCCCAGTCGGCGGGCGGCGCGCTCCGGCGCGGCGCTCCGCCGCCGGCTCGGGCCTCCCGCCCCGGGGGCGTTCGCTCGGAGGCGCCGGTGTGGCGCGGCTGGCGGGCGGCGGGGCTGTGTCGCTTTCCGTCGCGGACGGGGCGGCTGCCGCCCGTTCCGCTACAATCTCGCGCGGGTCGGCGGCCCACATCGGCAAGCGGAATCGGACGCGGCCGCGACCCGGGTGGAGATACGCGTCATGCGTCGATGCCGAGCGATTCCCAGCCTCTGGAGACCCGGGCGAAGCCGTGCAGGATGGCTGCGGGGGGCCGTCGGACTATCGGCCCTGCTGGTGCTGGCCCTGCCGCTCGCGGCCGACAGCGCCAAGCCCCGAGCGCTCGTGGTCGTGGTGCCCATCCACGGCGCGATCGACGACATCGTCCGCGACAGCGTGCAGCGCCGGATTGAGGAAGCCCAGTCCCGCGGGGCCAAGACGATCATCTTCGAGCTCGACACCCCCGGGGGCGCGGTGACCAGCGCGCTCGACATCTGCCGGCTCATCAAGTCGATTCCGGGCGACGTGCGCACCGTGGCGTGGGTCAATAAGCAGGCGTATAGCGCCGGGGCGATGATCGCGGTCGCCTGCCGCGAGATCTGGATGAGCCCCGCGTCCTCGATCGGGGACTGCGCTCCGATCATGATCGCCCCGACCGGGCCGGTGACGCTGGGCGAGGTCGAACGGGCCAAGGTCGAGAGCCCGATCATACAGGAATTCAGGGACTCCGCGACGCGCAACGGTTACGACCCCTTGCTCTCGCGGGCCATGGTCGTCACCGGCGACGAAGTCTGGTGGATCGAGAAGATCGCCGAGCCGTCCGAGCGGCGGTTCGTGGACCCGGACGAGAAGGCCAGGCTGATCGACGACGTCGAACCCGAGAGCCGCGAGTGGCGGCTGGTCGAGCGGGCAGTCGTCGAGCGAGCCAACGGCGAGACGCGCGAGATCAAGGTCGGGCAGCCCGTCGATCGCAAGGACGAGCTGCTCACCATGTCCCAGTACGACGCCGTCATCTACGGCTTCGCCCGCGGTATCGCGCAGGACCTGGAAGACCTGGCGATGAAACTCGGCGTCCCGGCGGCCCCGGTCGTCCTCGACAAGTCGGGGTGGGAGAAGTTCGCCATCTGGCTGAACAGCCCGCTCATTCGCGGACTGCTGCTGATCATCGTGCTGGTGGGGGCCTACCTGGAGTTCCAGCATCCCGGCATGATCGTGCCCGGCGCCACGGCGCTGATTGCCCTGGCGATCTTCCTCGCGGCGCCGTACGCCGCCGGCCTGGCCAACGTCTGGACGATCATCGTCTTGGCGATTGGCATCATCCTCCTGTGTGTCGAGATCTTCGTCATACCGGGGTTCGGTATCGCGGGGTTGCTCGGCATCGCGTTCGTGCTAATCGCCATGCTGGGCACGTTCGTGCCTTCGGAGCCGAACGCGCCGCCGTTTTCGCTGCCGACGCTCCCGGCCACCTGGGATGGTCTCTGGACGGGGCTGCGCGTCATGACGATCAGCATCCTCGTCTCGCTGGTCGGGATCTTCCTGCTCGTTACGTACCTGCCGCGGACAAAGATCGCCGAGGGCGTGATCTCGGGGAACCCGGACGCGGTCGCGCTCGCGATCGACACGCCCTACGCGCACGTGGCCCAGGTGGGCGACATCGGCGTGGTGACCGGCGACTTGCGGCCCGGCGGCCAGGCCCGCTTTGGCCAGGAGATCGTCGAGGTCCGCAGCCAGGGCGAGTACGTTGCCAAGGGGCATCGTGTACAGGTCATTCGTCGCGAGGGGATCGAGATCTGGGTGCGGCCGCTGAGCGATGAGCCGCGGGCTTGAGCGTGCGGCGCATGCCGGCGGGGCGTGGTGTGTTCGCGGATTACGGGTAGTATGGCGCTGCGCGGGACGCTGGCGCGCCGCAAGGCGGGCGCACCTGCTCCTCGACGCCGGCGGTGAAGCGCGTGGAAGTGAGAGCGAGGTGACCCTATGAACGGCTGGAACCTGCTGACGCTGGTGGGAAGCGTTGTTGTCATCATCATCCTGCTGGCGTTGCTGCTCCTTCTCCTGAATTTCGGTCGGCTCTGGATCACGGCGTTGTCAGCCCGGGCCCGCGTCAGCCTGGGGGACCTGCTCGGGCAGTGGCTCCGCCGCGTCAACAGCAACGCCATCGTCATGACCAAGATCCAGGCGTGGAAGGCCGGCCTGACGGACATCACGACCGAGGATCTCGAGAATCACTACCTCGCCCGCGGGCGTGTCCCCAACGTCGTGCAGGCGCTCATCTCGGCCCAGCGCGCGAAAATCCCCCTCGACTACCGCACGGCCTGCGCGATCGACCTGGCCGGCCGTGACATCGTCGACGCGGTCCATACGAGCGTGAACCCGAAGGTCATCGACTGCCCGAACCCCGCCTCGGGCCGCACGACGATCGACGCCGTCGCCAAGGATGGCATTCAGCTCAAGGTGAAGGCCCGCGTCACCGTGCGGACAAACATCCAGCGGCTGGTGGGCGGTGCGACCGAGGAGACCATCATCGCCCGCGTGGGCGAGGGCATCGTCAGCGCGATTGGCTCGGCGAACTCGCACAAGGAAGTGCTCGAGAACCCGGACCGTATCTCCAAGGCCGTGCTGGCCAAGGGGCTCGACGCCGGGACGGCCTTCGAGATCCTGTCGATCGATATCGCCGACGTCGACGTGGGCGAGAACATCGGCGCCCGCCTCCAGGCTGACCAGGCCGAGGCAGACAAGAAGCGATTCCAGGCCGAGGCCGAGAAGCGCCGCGCGCTGGCCATCGCCCAGGAACAGGAGAACCGCGCCCAGGTCGAGGCCAACCGCGCCCTGGTCGTGCTGGCCGAAGCCGAGATCCCCAAGGCCATGGCCGACGCGTTCCGCAGCGGGAACTTCGGCATCATGGACTACTACCGCATGCGGAATATCCAGTCCGATACCGCGATGCGCGAGCACATCGCGGGCAAGACACAACCCGACCCCGGCAAGGGAACGCCCGGAGCCTGACGCGTGAACGAGGTACTGATCAGCGCTGGTCTGCCGCTTGCCGACTCGGTGCTCGGCATCGATGTCCAGATGCTGATCTACCTGGTACTCATCATCGCCAGCGTCATCGGCGGCATCATCCAGAAGACGCGCGGCCAGAAGGACCAGCCGGCCGGTGCCGAAAATGGCAAGGGCGAGACGGCGCCCGGGCGCGAGATGCCGCGCGAACTCCCGCCCGATGCCCGGCCCGGTTCACGCGGAGTCCCCGACCCGCAGCGCGTCCGGCCTACCGGCCGAGGCATGCCGGCTCCGCCCGGTTCGGGCGAGTCGTCGATACCCGATCTCCTCCGCCGGCAGCCCATACCGACGCGGCCGCCTGGGCCGGGACCGGTGGCACGCCCCGTGCCGCCCGAGCCGGTGCCGCGCGGCCGGCGCGGGGAGCCAGTGGCGCGTCGCGTCCCGGCGGGTGAAGTACGCCCCGGGCCTGTCCGGCAGGGCCCGACCGAGCGGCGGCAGGGTGGACGCCGGCCTGAGCCGAGGCCGCGTACGCTGACCCAGGTGCCGTCGGAGCGGCTGTCTGCTCCGATCGGTGCGTCAGAAGAGGACGCGTACGTCGCTGACTGGCGGCGTCGTGGGCAGGCCACGACCCCGTCCCCGGCGCCCGGGTCGGCGGCGCATCGGCCGGGCGTTGGACAGCGCGTCGAGCAAATGCTGCGCGAGCGCGAGTCCCAGGCTGTCGCCATTGTCCTTCAGGAGATCCTCGGCCCCCCAGTCGCCCTTCGCGAGCCACGCGAGTTCTGACTCCTCCGCGGCGCGGCTGCCCACGTGGGGCCCCTGCTAGGTCATCCTGCCGCGGTCCGTCGCCCCGGCTCATTGAGAACTGCGGCGGACAGCGTCACCCCAAGTGTGTCTGAGCCCGCAGCCAGTTCTCAACGGGCTCGCGCTCGGCCGGACGCAAGCGCTGCGCCTCTTCGGGGCTGCGCAGATCATCGACGCGGAGCGCCTCGATGAAGTGCGTCCGCACGCGCTCCAGAATCGCCGGGTCCACGGCCGCGTCGTCTCGCTCGTCGGTTGTTCTGAGCCACGCGAACCCGGCGGCGATGTGAGTGCGCGGGTTGGTCGGGTCCAGTCGGCTGGCGCGCTCCCACGCAGCCGCTGACGCCGTGCGCGCAGCGCGTGCCGCCTCTGCATCGCCGCCGCGACCGGCCGCCTCGGCCCGCAGCATCCAGACCTGTGCCAGGATCGCGTGGTTGTGGGCGTGGTGCGGCTGCCGCGCGACCAGCGCATCCGCTGTGACCGCCAGACTCTGGAGCGACTTCTCGGAGCCCGCCCCGCTGCCGGCGGTGCGCGATATCGAGATCCAGAGTCGCAGGGCCGAGCGTCGCAGGTTCAAGTCGCTGGCGCCGGCTGCTCGTGTCAGGAAGTCGGTCGCTGTCTGCGGGCTCGCGCGCGCGGCACGGACCTGGTCGAGCAGCAGCGCGGCTCGGCGATCGCGCTCGGCCGGCGCAACGACGAGTACCACGTGTGCAGCGACCAACACGAGCGCAGCGAGCGCCGGGAGGCGCTCGCGCCAATCGGATGGGCGCGACGCCGCGGTGTGCGCGAGATTCAGTCTCCGTGGCAATCCCGCCCCCGCCGCCAGCACGACCGCGGCCAGTCCGCCGGGTGTCAGAAGCGCGAAGTCGAGCCCCGCATGAGTCAACACCGCGACCAGTCCGGCCAGGACTCCCGCCGCCAGCCACTGCCTCGCCCGCGCATGGCTCCCCATGGCCACCAGCGCCGCAAGTGTGGCTGCGAAGCTCAGTGTCCACGGGCCGAGGATGTCGCTGATCCATACCAACAGCAGTTCGGGCTGATCCAGCGGTGTGGCCGAGAAGACGACGTGCGTGAGCGTAAGCAACCCGAGCACGCCGGCAGCGGGCAGGAGTGCGGCCTTGAGTTCGCCGGGGAACGGCGCCGCATCGGGCACCTTGGCGTGCGTGCCCGGCGGCTGGCGGCCTTGTTCAGGGGCGTTGCCGGTGCCGAGTTGCCGCGTCGCGGCGCCGATCACGAGGGCAGCGATGATGAACCCGGCTGCGAGCCCCAGGGGCCCCAGCTCTGTCAGCAGGGAGACCCACACACTGTGTGGGTCGCGCACTTCCTCCGTGCCTTCGACGGGCTTGAAGCGCAGATACGCCGGTGCAAAGTTCGCCCGCCCGATGCCGGTCAGCGGCGCCTCGGCCCAGGCGCTGGCGGCCGCGGTCCAGTAGTACCAGCGGAACTGGAGGGAGTCGTGCGGGAAGCGACCGGCCACGAGTCCGCAGGTCACCAGCGCCGTGGCGCCGGCCAGGTAACACGCGAAGAAGGTGGCGGCGACACCGCGCGCATGGCGTGCAAGGCGCGCCGCCTGCGAGCCTCCCAGCGTCAGCACGGCCGCCCCAGCGGCTGCTGCCACTGCCGCCCCCAGGCTGCCGGTGAAGCGCAGTGCCACGATGACGCCCGCCACGTACGCTGCGCCGGCGATCGCCAGTGCGAGCAGCCGCCCGCGCCCGCCTGAGCTACCGCGTATACCGCCGAGGCTTCGCCACGACGCGAGCAGTCCGGCCGTTGCACCGAGCGCCACGAGCCCCCAGAGCGCGAGCAGCGACGCGGTCACGTTCGGATGACCCAACAGACCGTGGGCTTCCCGACTGCGCAGGCGGCGTTCGAAAGTGACGATGAGTGGGTCATCGTCGCGGTATCCCTGGGCGAGCAGCGCGGGCTTGTAGTCGCGCTCCCAGTAGTCGCGCGTGGCCTGCCACTCGTCGGTGGACTGGCGAATGCACTTGAGCGCCGTAACGCCGCCGGTGGCCAGCAGTGCCGCCAGCGCCACGGCGCGCAGTGACGCTCGCTCGACGAGGAACGTCAGCGCCGCCCCGGATGTGAGGATCGCCACCAGGCTGCTGCCGGCCAGCGCGGCCACGTGTCGATCCTCCGACGCCAGCGACGAGACCACGACCGCCCCCAGCAGCAGTCCGCCCGCGGCCAGCCCCCATCCACCGATTCGCCGCCAGCGTTGCCCACGGGCAAGTACGACGCCGCTCACCGCGAGCAGGATCAGGTCGAGCACCGCCGTGGCCGCCGGCGTGGGCCCGCGCGGCGTTTCGAGCGCGTGCAGGAAGTCCAGGTCGAGATGCTCGTATTGCTCAGAGATGAGCGGCCGCGCGGCGAGGATCGCCACGATGACGCAGCAGAGCACGCGGTCGAGGAGCATGCCGGCGACCTGCCCCCGGCGGCCTTCAGACGGGGCAGCCGGCGCTGGTCTCACGCCTCCCTCCGCAGCGGCGCTTCGAGAATGGCGACGATACCCAGAACCATCGCGACGATCGCCACGACCGTCAGCGTGGTCCGCAGGTCGGCGCCGGGCAGCAGCGTCGCCGCCAGGCCGGTCGTCGCCGTCGCGAGGTAGATCGTCAGCACGGCGTAGCGCCGTGAGAGCCCGCGGTCGACGAGCCGATGCGAGAAGTGGCGTTGGTCGCCCTGCATCGGGCTGCGGCCCTCACGCCAGCGGATGATCACCACGCTGGCGAAGTCGTAGAGCGGGACGGCGAGAATGACCAGCGGCGTAGCCAGGGCGTAGGGCGAGCTGCCGCCGCCGCGGAAATACGTGGTCAGCACGGAGACGACCGCGAGGGCGTAGCCGACGACGAGGCTGCCGCCGTCGCCCATGAAGATTCGCGCGGGAGGGAAGTTCCAGAGCAGGAAGCCCCCGGTCGCACCGAGAAAGATCCCCGCCAGTCCCGGCACCAGGACCTGCTCGTTCGAATAGCCGCAGTACGCGAAGAACGCCAGGCAGATCGCCCCCACGCCCGCCGACAGCCCGTCCATGTTGTCCAGGAAGTTCATCGCGTTCACGATTACGACGAACCAGGCCGTCGTGAGCACGACCGAGAGCGCCGGGCCGAAGACGGCTTCGGCGATCCGAATCTCACCGACCAGCGAGACCCACAGCGACGCGGCCACAATCGCCGCCAGCTTCGGGAGCGGCGCCAGCGGCCGCCGATCATCCAGCAGACCGAGGAGGTGTAGTCCCAGGGCGCCGAGCAGGATCACGAGGACTTGTCCGCTGCACTCCTGCACGCCCCCCACGTAGGCCCGGGCCGTCTCGCCAAACCGCGCGCGAATCCAGTCCTGTGGCGCCAGCCAGGCGACGGCCAGCAGCGCCAGGAGCGCCGCCGCCGCCGACAGGAAGATCGCGGTGCCGCCGCCGTAGGGCGTGGGGTCACGGTGCGACTTGTGCCCGCCTGGCCGGTCCACGAAATTGATCCGAAGCGCTAGTTGGCGGACCGCCGCGGTCAGCCCCACCGAGAGCGCGAACACGCCCGCCGCCATGCCCAGCAGGACCAGTACAAGGAGGGAGACGCTCATGGCGTGCCGGCGTCATCCGGGAAGGCTGCCGCGACGCCGTCCGCCGCCCGCAGGAGCCGACCGTGCAGCTCGTCGAGGAAACGAAGCGACTCCGGCGCGGACCAGTCCGAGCTACTCCACGGGAGGGGCTTCCATCCGCCGGCGCTGCGCTGAAGGACGATTTCGCCGAATACGCCGGCCCCCAGCGCGACCCGCGAGGCCCCGTCTGCGAGCTGTCCGAGGACCACCTTGAAAGCATCCACGTAACCGCTGATGGCGTTGACGGGCGGCTCACCCCCGGGCCCGGGCAGGAGGCAATCCTCGCTGATCTGCTGCTCGACGCCCGCGGTCTCAATCGCCAGTTCGACGAGGCGACCAACCGGTTGCGGCTCAGCGAAGCCCAGCAAGCTGCGGAAAACAGGCTCGCCCGCAGGCGTGCTCTCTGCCCCGACATCGGGAGTGCGGCGGGGTTCCGTCTCCAGGTCCAGCGGCCCCCAGCGTTTCGTCAGCAAGTGCCGGGCCCGGCGGACCAGGTCGGTGTCAACACCCGACAATGCGGCGAAGAATCGCACCGGTCGTGGCGCACGCGGCCGCGGCATGGAACGCAGTGTAGCGTGCCGATAGGATGGGCGGGAGTGTCCGCCTGCGCCGCGGCCCGGCCGGCGCGTGCCCGCAGAGACGACGGACAGGGCGGTCCCTCGCATAGGGCCGGAGCGCGGGATGGCCCGAACAGGCCCGGACGAACACGGCTGCAACCCAACTCACGATGAACATCGCGGTATTCGAGGATGCGGGCTTCGAGCGGCTGCTTCCGCTCACCTGGCTGCGGGCCACGTTCGAGCTGGTCTGCGGCAAGGACCGGCTGGTCGACAAGATCGCGACGCACATGGGCTCGGGCATCCAGCGGCTCTACGTCCGCGAGGCGCTTCAGTACGTCGTGCCGCCACGCGTCAAGCTGGACAGCGTTGACCGAAGCGCCGAGTGGTGCCTCGTCAACGGGCGGCTGCTGGTGACCGGCGACGTCGCGCCGCCGGCGGTGGGGACGGTCTGGCGCACGCCTGACCAGGTTCTTGCGATGAGCGTGCGGGCGTCGGACCTCGAGGGCATCTCGGCCGCTCAACTGCTCAACCCCGAGTCGCTCGACGAGCTGGCCGGGAGCTTTCGGGCGGTCGAGGCCCCTGAGTGCGTGCGACTACTGAACTATCCCTGGGAGCCGGCGCTGGCCAACGCGGCGGAACTTCGCCGGCAACTGGCCGACCCACCCACGGGCGGGGCGCCGCCGGCCCTGCACGGGGTTCACTGCGTGGAGCCCGAGCAGGTTCGCATCGCCCCGCGGGCTCGAATCAAGCCGGGCGTGGTGCTCGACGCGGAGGACGGACCGATCGCGATCGAGGCGGGGGCCTTGATCGAGCCGAACGCGGTCATCCAGGGGCCCTGCTACATAGGTCCGCGGGCGATCGTGCGTCCGGGAGCGGTGATCCGGAGTGGGACCACCATCGGGCCGGTGTGCAAGGTGGGTGGGGAGGTGGCGGCCACGGTCTTCCACGGCCTGGCCAACAAGCAGCACGACGGCTACCTCGGCCACAGCTACGTCTGTCCCTGGGTCAACCTCGGCGCGGACACCGTCACATCCGACCTGAAGAACACGTACGGCACGATCCGGGTGTCGATCAATGGGGTCGGTGTGGAGACCGGGCAGCGGTCTGTCGGCTCGATCATCGGCGACCACGCCAAAACCGGCATCGGCACGATTCTCCCGACCGGCTGCGTGCTGGGCGTCTTCTCCAACGTCTTTGTGCGCGGCACCGTGCCCCGGTTCGTGCCGAGCTTCGCCTGGCTGACCGAGGCGGGCCTGGAGGTGTGCCGTACCGAGAAGGCCATCCAGATCGCCCGCATCGTGATGGGCCGGCGCGACGTCGAGCTGAGTGAGGCTGAGGTGCAGCTCTACGAGTACACGTCGTTCGCCGCCCGCACCGCCGAGGCCCGCGGGTGGGAAGAATAGACGCCGCCGGCCTGGGGCAACTTGTGGGCCCAATCGCCGCCGATACACTGGCGCCGCCGCGACGGGCCAGCCTGCGACTGCCAGCGGTCGGCGGTCGGCCTCGCCTGTCCGGCGCCCATCCGAGGAGAAACCGCATGTGCAAACGGCTGGTCGTGTGCATCGTCGTCGGGGCAGCCATCGCGCTGACGTCGGGCTGTGGGGCGGGATCGGCGATCTCGGTCGCGCGGAACCTGGGCCGCGACGACAGTGACCTGAAGGTGTTCCTCGACGGCCTCGAGGGCAAGCAGAACAAGCTCAAGAAGGGCGCGACCGGCTACGCCAAGTTCGAGATCAAGGAGCCGGTCTCCACCTCGCCGCGCTTCAAGTACGAGCTGGAGGAGCCCGCCAAGCACGGCTTCATCAAGCAGGTCTCGATGCAGGTCCACCAGAAGTTCGAGGCCGACTTCTCGAACCTGGCCGATTACGTCATCTTCTCGGCGGACATCAACAACCCGCAGGCCCAGATGAAGCCGGGCGTGGAGTATGACCTGGGCAACCTCGGGCCGGGCTTCCGCATTCTCGACAAGACGAACAAGGAAGTCTCGCGCGTCGAGTTCAGACCGGGCGTCGAGTACATGCTCGTGCTCACCATCGTCGCCGACAAGAGCGAGTCGACGCAGATCTACTTCAAGACACGATGACGACGCCGAGCCGCGTCCTGATTACGCGCCGCATCCCGGAGCCGGGCCTCGTGCGCCTGCGCGCGGCGGGGGTGGCGATCGACTATGTCGACCAGGACGATCCGCCGTCCCGCGCCGAGCTGCTCGCGCGCGCGGCCGGGGCGGCGGGTGTCATCGCGATGATGAGCGAGCGCATCGACGCCGAGTTCCTGGACGCGGCCGGGCCGTCCCTGCGCGTCGTGGCCAACTTCGCGGTCGGGTTCGACAACATCGACGTGCCCGCGTGCTCGGCGCGGGGCGTCCGCGCGACCAACACCCCCGGCGTGCTGACCGACGCGACCGCGGACATTGCCTGGACGCTCGTCCTGGCGGCCGCGCGACACGCGATCGTCGGCGACCGGATGGTGCGCTCGGGCCAGTGGAAAGGGTGGGCCCCGACGCAACTGCTGGGGCTGCAACTCGCCGGAGCCACACTTGGAGTGGTCGGCGCCGGCCGCATCGGGACGGCGGTCGCCCGGCGCGGCGTTGGATTCGGCATGCGCGTTCTGTACTACGCCCGGCGCGACGTGCCCGAAATCGAGCAAGCCGCCGGCGCGCGGCGCGTCGACCTGGACGCGCTCCTGTCCGAGAGCGACGTGGTCTCGCTGCACCTGCCGCTCACGCCGCAGACGAGGCACTTGATCGACGCCCCGCAACTGGCGCGGATGAAGCCCACGGCCATCCTGATCAACACGGCCCGCGGGCCGGTCGTGAATGAGGCGGCCGTGGTGGAGGCGCTGCGCAAGCGGCAGATCGCCGCGGCGGGTTTCGACGTTTACGAGAACGAGCCGAAGCTGACGCCCGGTCTGGCCGAGCTCGACAACGCGGTGCTGTTGCCGCACCTGGGAAGCGGCACGGTGGCGACGCGCGAGAAGATGTCGCTGATGACGGCGGAGAACATCCTGGCCGTCCTGGCCGGCCGGGAGCCGCCCAACCCGCTCAACTGACGCGCGACGATGGGGCGGCCGCGCGGTCGGATCCGTCCGCCCCGAGAGCGACCCGGCGAACGACGACCCAGGGGTGGCCGAGTCAGTAGCGCCAATCGGGGTGGTAGCGCGGGACCGGGTAGTGGCGCCGGACCCCGTGTCCGGCGTTCGTGTGCGCGAACCGGCCAGCGCGGAAGGCGGAGCGCTGGACGCGGAGGTCCAGCGCTACTGCTTTGGCAACGGGACCACGCCTCCCGCTACTTGATGAACAGCATCTCGCTGTAGCGCGGCAGCGGCCACAGGTCGCCGGGGACCAACTGCTCGAGCGTGTCGGACACGTGCCGGGCATGGTTCATGGCCGGCAGCAGCTTGTCGGCGACGAAGCGCGCGTGCTGCTCGGCGCCGCCCGCCCGGTGAGCCTCGTACTTGTCCACGTCGTCGATGGCCGCATGAAGCTGGCCGATGAGCTTGACAAGCTCCTGCAATCGCTTGCGAGTCTCGGGGGACTTCACACCGGCGCTCTCCGTCGCGGCGACGGACGAGGCCAGCTCGGTCTGGTAGCGGACCGCGGCCGGCAGAACCTCACGTTTGAGCATCGACGCCAGCGTGCGGGCCTCGATCGCGATCGTGCGGTTATACCGCTCGTAGCTGACCTCGATGCGCGCCTCCAGCTCGCGATGGCTGAGCACGCGGTACTTCTCGAAAAGCTCGAACGACTTCCGGCTGGCCAGGGCCTTCACCGCGTCGGGCGTCGTGGGCAGGATCGGTAGACCGCGGCGGGCGGCCTCCTTGTGCCACTCGGCCGAGTAGTTGTCGCCGTCGAAGACGACCCGGCGGTGCTTCTTGACGAGCTGCTTCAGGACCTCTTTGACGGCGGCTTCGAGCTTCTCGACCTTGCCGCCCTTGCCGCCGCGCACCCGCTTCTCCAGCTCCGTGGCGACGTAGTCCAGCGACTCGGCGACGATCGTGTTGAGGACGGTGTTCGGCCAGGCGATCGACTGGCTGCTGCCGACCGCGCGGAACTCGAACTTGTTGCCGGTGAAGGCGAACGGGCTGGTGCGGTTACGGTCGCCGGAGTGCCGCGGGATCTGCGGCAGCGTGCGGGCGCCGAGGTCGAGCTGGCCGCCGGTCTTCGTGCTGCGGGCCTGCCCCTTCTCGAGCTGGTCGAGAATGTCGCTGAGCATGTCGCCCATGAAGATGCTGATGATGGCGGGGGGGGCCTCGTTGGCGCCGAGGCGGTGATCGTTGGCCGCGCTGGCTACAGCGGCCCGCAGCAGATCGCCGTGCAGATCGACCGCCCGCATCACGGCGCAGAGGAACACGAGGAACTGCATGTTCGTATGGGTCTGCTCGCGCGGATCGAGCAGGTTCACGCCCGTGTCGGTCGCCATCGACCAGTTGTTGTGCTTGCCCGAGCCGTTGATGCCCGCGAAGGGCTTCTCGTGCAGCAGGCATACGAAGCCGTGCTTCTCGGCCACGGTCCGCAGGATCTGCATGACGAGCATCTGGTGGTCGGCGGCGACGTTGGCCAGCTCGAAGGTCGGCGCCAGCTCATACTGGCTCGGTGCGACCTCGTTGTGACGCGTCTTGACCGGCACGCCCAGCTCGTAAAGCCGCCGCTCCACTTCGGTCATGAAGCCCATCACACGCTCGGGGATCGCCCCGAAGTAGTGATCCTCGAGCTGGTGCCCCTTGGGCGCCGGGGCGCCGATCAGCGTTCGTCCGCAGAGGCGCAGGTCCTCCCGCCGGTCATACATCTCCCGGTCGACCAGAAAATACTCCTGCTCGGAACCGATCGTCGTCGTGACGTGATGCACGCCCTTGTCAGATCCGAACACCTTCAGAATCCGCATGGCGTGCTCGCTCAGCGCCTGGATCGAGCGCAGCAGCGGCGTCTTCTTGTCGAGCGCTTCGCCCGTCCATGACACGAACGCCGTCGGAATGCACAGCGTGGCGCTGTCCGGCGTCTTGTAGATGAACGCGGGGCTGGAGGCATCCCACGCCGTGTATCCGCGGGCCTCGAACGTTTCCCGGATTCCACCCGATGGGAACGACGACGCGTCCGGCTCGCCCTGAATGAGCTGCCCGGCGGAGAAGGTCTCGATGGCGGCGCCGTCGCCTGTCGGCGAGAGGAAGGCGTCGTGCTTCTCGGCGGTCGAGCCGGTCAGCGGCTGGAACCAATGCGTGTAGTGCGTCGCGCCGTGCTCCATCGCCCAGCTCTTCATCGCCGCCGCGACCATTCCGGCAACGGCCGGGTCCGGCGGCTCGCCGCGCGACATGGTCTTCTGGAGCTTCTCGTAGATGTCATGCGGCAGCCGGCGGCGCATCACGTCACCGCTGAACGTCATGATCCCGTACGTGTCCGAGAGCTTCGCGACTCCGTTCGTCCCGTTCATCACAGCCATGCTCCTCGAAAATGCGCTCGCCGCGCAGTGCGCGGCGTCGCCTGGTCGCTGGTCCTTGTGGGTCGCCCGGCCTGATTCGATTGGACACCGCCGGGCGTCGCCCAAGCTGGGTTGGCGGCGCTGCTTGGCCCGCGCCACCGCACACGGCCACCTGGGCCGGTCGGTGACCGGGGTAAGTACAGACCTTATCGGCCGCGGCAAAGGGGGGAAGTGTAGTGAGCGGGGCCGGTCGGGGCAATCCGTATTTGCCGCATCACAGCCGCCCGCGCGCTTCCGGGCGGGCCCCCGCCGCGGTTCAGTCGACCTGGAGCGACGCGTCGTCTGCCGCATCGGGCTCGGCGGCCGGCCGGCGGGCGGGAACGTGTACGCCGAACCCCGGCCAAGGCCGCCGCGCGATTGCTTCGTACACGTGGCGGCCCGCCATCCGGGCGAAGTAAGCCGGGCCGAATCTCCCCGGCACAAGTTGCGCCGCGCGAAGCGCCTCGCGAAACTCCGCCGGCCCGGCGAACGGCGACACGAGCTGGTAGCACGCATCAAGGTGGCCGCGAATGTGGGCGTCGGCCCCGACGTACCCCGCCAGCCCGTGCTCGGCGCGGAAGTGCTGGGCCCAGCGGTTCTCCCAGGCGAGCGGATCCTGCGCGTTGCAGACCTCAACAGCGTCGAGCCAGGGCAGCAGCTTCCGCAAGGCCGCGCCGCCGAGGCTCCCACTGCACAGGATCGTGTAGGGATGCGGCGCGAGGACCAGTCCGCCCTGGGCCCGAATCCGTCGACAGGTCTCCTCGCCGGAGAGCCCGGGGGGGATCCGATCCGTGAGGAACAGGCCGATGATGTGCCCGTCGGTGGTCGAGATCTCCTCGCCGACAATCACCTGCACGCCAGCGCGGCGCCGCGCCTGCGCTTCGATGGCCCCGCCGATCTCGTCGTGGTCCGTAATCGCGACGACCTGCACGCCCCGGGCCAGCGCGAGCTCGACGACGTCCGCCGGGCGGGCGTTCGAGTCGTGCGACCACGTCGTGTGCACGTGGATGACTGTCTTGAGGCGATCCATGCGCGTGCCCGACAAACCACGTCCCCCGCGGAGTTCATCGGCCGAAGTAACGCCCCTGAGCAGTTCAGGCTGCGGCGGTCAGTTCAGGTGCCCGGCTGACGGGCACACCGGCCGGAGCGGGCACTGCGGACAGTCGGGCCGGCGGGCCCGGCACGGTCCGCGACCCAGCTCGATCATCGCGTGGGAGAGGTACGTCCACGCGTCGCGAGGAAAGAGCTCCATCAGGTCGTGCTCGATCTTTTCCGCGTCCTTCGTGTTGCGCGCGGTCGCGGTCAGGCCGAGGCGGTGAGCGACTCGACCGACGTGCGTGTCGACCACGATCCCCTCGCTCTTGCCGAACCACGTGCCCAGAACGCAATTCGCCGTCTTGCGGGCCACGCCCGGCAGGCGCAGCAGGGCCTCCATCGTGTCGGGAATCTGGCCGCCGAATTCGTCGCGCACCAGGCGCGCCATGCCGACCAGGCTCCGGGCCTTGTTGCGGAAAAACCCGGTTGAGTGGATCAGCTTCTCGACGTCAGCCTGGGCGGCGCCCGCCAGCGCGCCCACGTCGCCGTAGCGCTCGAAGAACGTCGGCGTCACGCGGTTCACGCGCTCGTCCGTGCATTGGGCCGACAGAATCGTCGCCACAAGCAGCTCATACGCGCTGCGATGGTGCAACGCACAGCCCGCCTGCGGAAACGCGCCACGCAGCAGGGACAGGATCGCCTCGGCCCGCATCCGACGCCGCTCGGGCGGATCGAGCGGCGGCCGAAACGGCGCGGGACGACGAGCGGGCTTACTCGTTGGCTTGGCAGGCTTCCTGGGGGCACTCCCCCCGCGCGGCCGGTCCCGACGGGTCGAGTCGGGACCAGGTCGGGCGCGACCGCCGCGGCCAGAACCGGCCGCAGCCCGCTTTCCGCTGCGTTGTAGTGGCACTACATCACTCCACTGGATCGAGTCGAAGCTGGCGCGCGATCAGGCCCGAGCGTTTGCCAGCCTTCCAGTCCCGGCAGCAACTCCTCGACCTCGCCGGGTGGAGGCCGGTTCTCCCGAGGCGGTGGCATCCGTCCGCCCTGGGGCTCCAACCGGCGGCTGGCCTTCAGGTCCAGCTCGAAACTTCCGCCGGGGGGCTCAGGGAGATCATCCGCGGCCGGTCCCATGAACGTCAACTCGTAAACCGACCAATCGTAGGTCGCGACGACCACTTCGCCCTGCTCGCCGGGGGCGACGAGGACCACGCGGGCGATCCCCTCCTGGTTCGCCGCGTCAAACCGCACCGGGGAATCGGACGCGAGCACGAGCGCGGGCACCAGCTGGGCGCCCGCGTCGAGAATCAGCACTCGATCGGGCAGAATGAGCAGGTCCGGGAAGCGCTCGCTGTCGTCGGAAACGACCAGCACCGCGAGTTCCTCGACCAGCGCGCCGAGCGGCACTTGTGCCGCGCCATCCGCCGCGATCAGCACGGGCAGGCGCACGCGTCGCGAGTCCCGGCGGTCGGCAAGTCCCAGCGCCCAGCGCTGCCCCGGCAGCGGCACAACCCGCAGCGCGCCGACAGCAGCGGGCGTCACGCGCGACGGCACGCACGCGGCGTCCACCTCCGCAAGCTGAACGAGTCGAATCGCGGCCAACACCGCGGCGTCGGCGTCTGCCAGTCGCGCCACGGCCTCGGCGCGCGACCAGCGCGAGGCTTCGATCCACTCGGCGCACTCAGCCGGCTCGGTGGGAG
>CAADGM010000197.1 GCA_900696535.1 uncultured Planctomycetota bacterium | reverse complement strand
GGTTGCTTCATCGCTGGCACGACGGATTCCTGCGGCTGCGTGCTTTGCGCAGCGGCCAATCCCACCAGGCAGATGCCCAGGACGACCAGACCAACCCGCCACCGCCGAGCGTCGTTCGTCATGCGGGATCCCTCCGCGGCCGGCCGGGCGGCGACCAGCCGCGCCTGTCGCCCGGCTCGAACTGGGCCCAGTTGGATTCGAACCAACGACCCGCAGATTATGAGTCCGCTGCTCTAACCGACTGAGCTATGGGCCCGGCGCGGTCCGCCGTCGGGGCTGGTGCCGCACAGCGCGCGTCCCACACGTATCATACTTCAAATCCGCCGGAAACTCCCCTGACCTCCTGCCGCGCCTGTCGGGGCGGCGTGCTCAAACCCGTTCTGCGCGGCCACTTGCAAGTATCGCGCGGATACGCAGCGGAGCGCCCGAACCGATGCAACTGCCGCTCGACACAGGGCGCGCGAAGGCGGCGGTCTGAATCGCGCGGAGCGGGTTTGGGCGCTCAGCCTGGAGCGCGATGCCGAAACTCCGTTGTCCGCGGTCGGCGTTCCACCGCGCCAAGCGTCGATGTTCCCCTCATGCCGCGCGCATCAGGTCTTCACACGGTGGACGTAGCATCCCAAGCTGGGCGAGCGGTTCGCCATCTGTCTGCGCGGTCAACTAACGGAGAAGGAGGTCGAAGCACTCATGACGATCCAAAGGCACCTGATCCACATCTACCTGGCACTTCTGGCGGCCACCGCGACCAGCGCCGCGGCCGCTGCGGAGGTGCTGTACGGCGTCGCGTCGTACGCAGCCTTCCAGACACAGCGGCTTTACACCATCGACACCGTCACTGGGAGCGCGACTCTCGTCGGAGACACGGGCGTGAGCCGGATCAACGGCATCGCCTGGGACGCCGGTTCCCAGACGCTCTACGCGTACACGACCACGGCGGCGCTGTACGCGCTGGATACGAACAGCGGGATGGCGACGCTGGTCGCCGACGCCCCCCAGACGTTGCCGGAGGGCGATGTGCTGTTGCTGGACGGCACGCTTTGGGCTGTGGCCGGGGACGTATTCGGCACGGTCAACGTGGGGACGGCCACGTTTACCTCCATCGGTTCGATCGGATCGGTGGCGAACGATGTGTCCGGACTGGCGGCCGCTGGCGGCGTGGTTTACGGCTTCGCCAAGAACGGCACGCTTGAGGATTCCATCGTCACCATCGACACGATCACAGGGAGCGGGGCGTTGCTCGGCCTGACGGGAATAAGTTCTGACGGGGCGGTCGGCGGCTTGAGCACAAGTCTGCTCGATGGCAAGGTCTATCTGAGCGACGGCCAGGGCCTGTACATCGTCAACTTGAGCACGGGTGCGGCGACGTTCATCGGCGCCCACGGCGTGTCAGGCATGAGCGGCCTGGCCTTCATACCGGAGCCGGCATCGCTGGTCGCCCTTGCGGTCGGCGGACTCGGCCTGGCTCGGCGTCGCCGTTAGTGCCCGCAACTTTTCGTTGCCACGAACAGAAACACACTCATAAGGGAGCTTGTCAAAGATGACTTCACTTCGAAGCACGACCTCCGTCTTTCTTGCATCGATGACGGTGTTGCTGACCTTGCAGGCTGTTGCCATCGCGCGAACCCCCGCCTCGGTGGCGGCTCCGGTCCAGCCCAGTGCCGCTCGGCCGCTCAGTATCGCGCCCCCCGCAGCGTTCGCGAAGTCGGACGCTCGCTCGGTCACCTTCTACCTGACTTTGCTGCATCACAGCGATGGCGAGTCGCAGATCATCGACGCGGGACCGGGCGTCCTGGCTGACTTTGGTGGCGTCGCGCGGTTCAAGACCCGCCTCGACCAACTCAAGGCCGAGGCGCTGACCTACCCGCTAGGCCCGGAAGAGAAGGGCTGGGTTTTCGTCTCGTCTGGTGACAACTTCCTGGCCGGACCGGAGTTCGACGCCAGCCTGACCCAGGGCGTGCCCTACTATGACAGCCTGGCGATGAGCCTTTTCGGGTACAGTGCGTGTGCGATCGGAAATCACGAGTTCGACTTCGGCCCGCAGATCTTCGCGAACTTCATCTCCGGCTTCACCACGCCGGTGCCGTTCGTCAGCGCGAACCTGGACTTTTCGACCTTCGCCCCGCTGCAGAACCTTGTCGATCAGGGGCGCATCGCCCGCAGCGTGGTCGTGCAGGTTGGCACACAGCAGGTCGGCATCGTCGGGGCAACGACAACCGACCTGCCGTTCGTCAGCAGCCCGCAGCCGGTGATCGCCAACGCGCTGCTGCCGGTCGTCCAGGACGAGATCGACTACCTGTACTTCACGCTCGGAGTGAACAAGATCATCCTCATCAGTCACCTCCAGGGCCTGACCTCTGAGGCCGCATTGATCCCGCTTCTACGGCGTGTGGACATCGTGGTGGGCGGCGGTGGTGGCGAGCTGATCGCCGACGCCGACGACCTGCTCATCCCCGGAGATGCGCGCTTCACGACCAATATCGGCGGCACGGACTATCCCCGCGTCATAACGGACGCCGACGGTCGCCAGGTCCCGCTCGTCACGACGCGCGGTGACTATCGCTACATCGGCCGGTTAATCGTGGGCTTCGATGCCGCGGGCGAGGTCGTAACGTTCGACGATCCGGTCGATGGGCCGGTGCGCGTTTCAGGAGTCGCGCCGGACGCGGTCACGCCCGATCCGATGGTGCAGGCGCTCGTGGTCGACCCCGTCGCGGCGTACGTCGCGGGTCTCCAGGCCGACGTCGTCGCGGTTTCGCAGGTGCCGCTCAACGGCGTGACGACCGAGGTCCGCTCGCGCGAGACCAACCTCGGCAACCTCTGCGCCGACGCTATTCTGTGGACAGCAACCGTCAACGCACCGCTGTTCGGTGCCCCGCTGCCGGACGTGGCGCTACAGAACGGCGGCGGCATCCGCAACAACAGCGTCCTGCCCGCCGGGCCGATCACGGCCTTCGATACGTTCTCCGTGCTTCCGTTCGCCAACTTCATCTGTGTCGTCCCGAACATCCCGCCGGCGCAGTTTAAGGAGATTCTGGAGAACGCGGTCTCCCGCGTGCAGACCTCGGGCAACGGTCGCTTCGCCCAGATCGCCGGCTTCAAGATGACCTGGGACTTCCTGGGCACCGCCCAGCAGGTCGACAACGCCGGAAACGTACTCGTCCCCGGTACACGCGTCCGGGAGGTCGTGCTCAACGATGGCCGCGTCATCGTCCGTGACGGCCAGATCGTGGCCGGCGCCGGGCCGGTCAACATCGCAACGCTCAACTTCCTGGCCAACGGCGGCGACCAGTACCCGTTCCGCGGCGCCCCGTACACCAACATCCCGGGCGTGAGCTACCAGGGTTCGCTGCGAAACTACATCGTCCAGCAGCTTACCGGTCTCATTGAGGCCGCCGACTACCCGGTGGGCGGTGAGGGCCGGATCAGCCGCCTGAACTGAGCGACTCGGGCACGCCCGGTCGCCACGATTCGGTGACCACGTAACCAATCGCCGCCGCATCGGACGGATTCTGGTCCGCGTGCGGCGGCGTAGCGTTCACCGACGTACGGACGCCCGCAGAGGGCCTCGCTACGGGCAGCTCGTGCCGATCAGCGCGACGAACGGATCGATGTCGTCGAAAGTCACGTTCTGGTCGCCGTTCGTGTCGGCGCTCAGCCACGGGCACGTCGCATAGGGCCAGCCGACGCCGCCCGGATACCCGAGCGCCTCGACGAAGTAGTCGATGTCATCGAAGGTCACTTCGCCGTCGCAATCGACGTCGCCCGGACAGGGCGCGGGCGCGACCGGGACGAGCCCCCAGATCTCGATGTCGTCCACGTTCCAACCCGAGTACGCCCACGCCGAACTGCCAACCTGGTAGCTCCAGCGAATCCGCACGGCCGACTGGTAATCGGCCTGGGCCGAGATGTCGAACTCCTGGAGCGACCAGGTGTTCTCGCGGATGTCCGGCGAGCTCAAGTGCGCCCACACGGTCGACCAGTTGGTCCCATTCGTGGAGATCTCGACGCGCGACGAGACATAGGGCGGATAGTCGGTATTGAGCCAGCGACGGAAGCGGAGCTTCGTGTTGCCCGCCTGGCTCAGGTCGAGCGGGGTCGTGGTCAGGTAGTACGGGCCGCCGACCGCGGTCGAGTAGTCCCCGCTCAGGTTCACGCCGTACACGTTTGTGCCCGTGAACCCGCTGGCGGGATCGGGGAAGCCGTGGGCGGTTCCACCTTGGCCGGTTGGCTGACCGAAGGCCCACTGTCCGGTGGTGGCCCAGCCGGGGTTCGTGTTCAGGTTGAAGACATAGATGGGCACCGGCCCGCCTACGGTGATGCTGATGGTGGCCGTGTTGGAACTGCCTCCCTCGGGCGGCACGCCGCCGTCGTTGGCCCGGAACGTGAACGCGTCCACACCCTGGTAGGTCGGGCCCGGCTGGTAGAGCACGGTATTGCCGGCCAGCGTGTACGGCAGCTCGCCGGGCAGAATGCGGTGATTGGTCACAGCGTCGCGGAGCGTGCGCGTCGGCAGCGACGCGATGACGTAGCTCAGCGCGCCGGGCGGGTCCGGCAGGCCGTCATCCTCGGCTTCGAGGGTGACGAGCACACTCTGCCCGACAGCGGTCTGTAGCTGCTTGGAGGTCGCCATCGGCGGCCGCGGACCGCATGCCGGCAGCGCCGACAGGTCGGACATGTAGAAGTCCGCCGGCACGCCGAGCCCCTGCGACAGGCCGGCCAGGCCGTCGGAGGCGGAGAGGCTCAGGTAGGAGATGCGGATCAGGCCCGTAAAGTAGAGCTCGAACTGGAACGTGTTGGACGATCCGCTCGTGTTGAACTCGGGCACGTTGAGGAACGTGATCGCGATGCGGTCGGAAAGGATCTTGTACGTCACGCTGGCGCCGGCAATCTGAGGGCTCAGGTCGTCGAACAGGCCGGAGATGCGCGGCCGGTTGAAGTGTGCCGCGAGAGACTCGGTGTAGGTGGTGTCGCCGGCGGTGAACGTCAGGTAGCCGTTGGCGCCGACGTAGATCGTGCTGTAGCCGACGTCGTACAGGAAGACCTGGAGCCCGCCGGGCAGATTGATCGTCTTGAATTCGTCGTCGCTGGTGAACCCGAGCGAGGTGCCGCCGGCCGGATCGGTCGGAAGCTGCGTGATCGGGTAGGCGCAGCCGAAGTACGGCACGACATCGCCGGGGTGGAACTCGAGGGTCAGGAAGTCCAGGTCGTTTCCGGAGACAAAGAGCTCGGTGTAGTAATCGGGTACCTCAGGCGTGCTGAACGTGTAGCACTGACCACCGTTGTCGCTCATCGCGACGTTCCCGGCTTCATCGGTGGCCTCGACCTTGAAGAAGTAGTCGGCGCCGTCCTGGAGACTGGACAGGGCGATCGACGGCGTCGTGCTGTACGTGGCCGACTCGGCCGTCGCCAGCGGGCCGTTGCAGTTCAGCCCGTACCAGACCTTCCCGCGCACGGGCTCGTTCGACATAAAGGTGACGGTCGCGCTGCGCGGCTGGATGTTCGTGGTCTGCACGTTCGCGATGCTCGGCGGCGTGCAGTCGATCGGGGCCGTGTCGGTCACGACGATGTTGTAGCCGCCCTGTCCGTTGTCGGCGTCGATGTAGGTGGCCGTAAGAACGTCGCCGGCGGCGATCCACACGACGCCCGGCGCGTCGGTCAGGCTCAGCGGCACGCTGCCGGCGAACGCGCCGGCGTCGGGCCCGAGTTCGGTCAGGGTGACGAGCTCGCCCCCCGGCTCGCTCGTGGAGCTGACGACGATCTGGATCGTCTCGATGAGCTGGTGGTTGGTGTCCAGGTCGCAGTCGACGACGGTGATCGTCGCACTGGTGGCCGAGCAGGCGTACTTGGCGCGATCGAGCTGGACGATTCCCGCACGGTCGCACGTGTTGTAGGCCGCGAAGGCGTTGATGATCCCGTAGCCACGCACAAAAAGCGGATCGTACGTGCCGTTGGCGACATAGTAGTTGGCCGTCGTGAACAGGTGCTCCCGCATCTGGTCGACCGTCCACCAGGGACGCGCCTGCACCAGGCAGGCCACCGCGGCAGCCGCCAGCGGCGTCGACAGCGACGTGCCGTCGGCCGTGGTCGTGCCGGTCGTGTTGCTCGGCGACACGGTGTACGTCGTCACGCCGCGGGCCAGCAGCTCGGGCTTGACGCGGCCGTCGGCGGTCGGGCCGTCGGAGCTGAAGCTGGCGATGTTGCCGCTGCTGTTGACGGCGCCGATGGTGAGGCACTTGAAGGCGTCCGCCGGCGCGATCAGGTGCGAGGTCGCGGGGTTGCTGTCGTTGGATTCGTTGCCGGCGGCGTTGGTGTGGTGGACGCCGTTGGCGGTGTGGATGTTCATCGCGATCGTGCAGACCGCGGTCTGGCCGTTGAGCTGGGCCTGCGTGTACCAGTCAATGTAGCCCAGCGAGGCGGTGGTCATGTCGGCCCCGTGGAGTTCGGTGAATTCGAGGCCGGCGACGTAGTCGTCCTCCTCGGCCGGGACCTCCTGCGTCGTGTCCTCGGTCTTGCAGAGGACGAACTGGGCGTCGAACGCGCCGCCAACCACCGTACCAGGGGCATAGGCGGCGATGCAGCCGAGAATGTACGTGCCGTGGGTGTGCTGCCCTGAGGGGTCGCCGGGCTGGATGCCCGTGTTGTTATCGTTGTTGATGAAGTCCCATTCGGCCAGCACGACCAGGGGCTTGGCGGGGTTGTTGAATGCCACGTGGTCGCGGCGGAAACCCGTGTCGAGGATGCCGATGATGACGCCCTGGCCCGTGTAGCCGGCGTCGTGCAGGGCGATCAGGTTGATCTGGGCGAGCTGCGCCTGCGACACGCCGTAGTTGAGCGTCCGCTCATCCTCGACGACGGGCGGCACGGGCTCGTAGTCGACCGCATCGAGCACCTGCGTCTTGCGCCACGAGCGGCTCACGGGCTCGACGCGGACCACGAAGGGCAGCGCCGCGACGAGCTCGGCCTGCTCGCGCGTGAGCGCCACGCTGCACGCGTTGAGCCAGCGGCTGACCCGCCGCAGCTCGGCCCCGCTGGCCAGGACGGCGTCGATGTAGCCCTGCGGCACGGGGATGTCGTGCTCGTCGACGAGTCGGTCGCCGCGGGCTGCGTTATCGCCGCGGACCGCCCGGCGCCAGAGCGCGCGGGGATTGTAGGTGCGCTGCACGTCGTCGAGGGCCGCGTCGAGCTGGGCCCGCGTGTGCAGCCCCTTGTCCGTGAAGAAGACCCACGCGTGGGCGGGTCCGGGCTCGGTCACCAGGCGGTCAATCAGGGCCGCGTGCAGCTTCGAGATTGGCGGACGCTCATCGGGCTGAGCGAGGCTCGTGGCGGCAAAAGAACCCAGCACAATCGCAGAGACAAGCCCGATTCGGGCCCGGCGGCGAGAAGATGACATGGTGACTGGCTCCCGCGCATGCGGTGTCGAGGCGAGTGGCCGGTGCGTCGCAAGGCGGCGGCGGACGCTCCGGCACGGGCCGATCGCGCCGCGGCGAAACGTGCGTCGCGGAACTGACGCGAACGGCCCAGCCGCCATCCTACCGCCGGCGCGGCCCAGCGACCATCCGAAATCAGGCCCCAACGTCAGTCGGATGTCCGGATAACCGAAGCGCGACAGCGCGGCAACGCCGCACGCGCGGGTCGGTCTCCTCAGGTAGTCGTGCCGAGCTTGCTCTTCAGGTAATGACCCGTGTGGCTGTCCGGGCTGGCGACGATGGCCTCGGGCGGCCCCTCGGCGACGACTCGGCCGCCCGCCTCGCCGCCGCCCGGGCCGAGGTCGATGATCCAGTCCGCGGTCTTGATGACGTCGAGGTTGTGCTCGATGACCAGGACGGTGTTGCCCATGTCCACCAGGCGGTTCAGGACCGCCAGCAGCGTCTCGATGTCGGCGAAGTGCAGCCCCGTCGTGGGCTCGTCCAGCACGTAGAGCGTGTGGCTCTCGAGCTTGGCCCGCTGCGTGGCCGACGCGCTCGGTGGACCGTCCGGCAGCACCGGGTACGCGGCGCCCTTGGACAGCTCTCCCGCCAGCTTGACGCGCTGCGCCTCGCCGCCGGACAGCGTATTGCTCGGCTGCCCAAGCCGGACGTAGCCCAAGCCCACGTCGAGCAGTGCCTGGAGCCCGGCCTTGATCCGTTGGAAGCTGGCGAAGAAGCGCGTGGCCTCCTCGACCCGCATCTCGAGCACATCCGCGATCGACTTGCCGCGATAACGCACCTCCAGCGTTTCGCGGCTATAACGCGTCCCCCGGCACTCCTGGCACGGCACGAACACGTCCGGCAGGAAGTGCATCTCGATTCGCCGCACGCCCTGCCCCTGGCACGCCTCGCAGCGCCCGCCCTTGGCATTGAAGGAGAAGCGGCTGGCGTCGTAGCCGCGGATGCGGGCTTCCTTCGTCTTGGCGTACAGCCGGCGAATCTCGTCAAAGACGCCCGTGTACGTCGCCGGGTTGCTGCGGGGCGTCCGCCCGATCGGGGTCTGGTCGATCTCGATGACGCGGTCGACCTTGTTGGCACCCACCAGCCGTTCGTGCCGGCCGGCGTGCTCGCGCGACTTGTACAGGCGCCGCCGCAGGGCCGGCAGCAGGATCTGCGAAATCAGCGTGCTCTTGCCGCTGCCCGACACGCCCGTGACGGCGCAGAACACGCCCAGCGGGATCGTCACATCGATGTTCTTCAGGTTGTTCTCGGCGGCCCCGATCACCTGGAGGCAGTCGAGCTTGCGCATCCGGCGGCGCTGCTCGGGCAGCGGGATGGCGAACTCGCCCCGCAGGTACTTGCCCGTGATCGAAGCCGGGTCCGCGATGACCGCGTCAGGCGGTCCCTGGGCGATGATCCGGCCGCCGTGCAGCCCCGCGCCGGGTCCCATGTCGATGAGGTGGTCCGCGGCCCGGATGACGTCCTCGTCGTGCTCAACAACGATGACGGAGTTGCCGATGTCGACCAGCCTGCGAATCGCCGCGAGCAACCGCTCGTTGTCGCGCTGGTGCAGGCCGATGGTCGGCTCGTCGAGCACGTAGCATACGCCGACCAGCCCGCTGCCCAGTTGCGTGGCCAGGCGAATCCGCTGCGCCTCACCGCCGGAGAGTGTCGCGCTCGTCCGGTCCAGCGTCAGGTAGCCCAGGCCCACGTCGTCGAGGAATCGGATGCGCTTGCGGATCTCGTGCAGAATCGGCTCAGCGATCTGACTCGCCTCGCCCGTGAAGCTCAACTCGTCGAAGTAGCGGCGACCCTCCGCGATCGACAGGCGGGCCAGCTCGTGGATGTTGCGGCCGCTCACCGTCACGGCCAGCGACGCCGCCCGCAGCCGGGCGCCGCCGCACTTCTCGCAGACGCGCTCCGACTGAAACGCACTCAGTCGACTGCGAGCTCCGTCCTGGCCGGCGGCGCGGAAGCGGCGATCGAGGTTGGGAATCACGCCCTCGAATTCGACGCCCAGTTCGCGAGCGTCGTCCTGGTTCGTGCCGTGCAGGATGATCCGCTTCAGGCGATCGGGCAGTTTCCCGAACGGCGTGTCGGCCTTCACCTTCAGCGCCTGGCATAGCGCCCGCAGCAGCTTCCCGTGCGAGGCCGCAAGCTGTTTCTTGCCGCCCGACCACGGCACGATCGCCCCCGACGACAGCGGAACATCCTCGTCGGGCACGACCAGGGCCGGGTCGAACTGGAGCGTCGTCCCCAGCCCGCCACAGGCTTCGCACGCGCCGTACGGCGAATTGAAGCTGAAGGCCCGCGGGGTGAGCTCGTCCAGGCTCACGCCGCAGTCCGGGCACGTGTGTCGCGCGCTGAACGTCTCGTCGATCCAGAGGCTGTCGTCGGGCACAGCGACGTCGGCCCCGGGGCGCGCGCCGTTCATGCCGCTGCGGCT
>CAADGM010000196.1 GCA_900696535.1 uncultured Planctomycetota bacterium | reverse complement strand
TGAACGATCTCCGGGCCCGCGGCTGGAAGCCCGATTACCTGGCGGTGCGCCGCCGCGCCGACCTCGCGCCACCGCAGGCCGCCGACCTCGCCGCCCCCGGCACGCTGGTCGCGCTCGGCGCCGCGAAGCTCGGCACCACGCGCCTGATCGACAACCTCGAGTTCTGACCAAGCGCGCCGCCGCTACGCGCCGCCGTAGCCCTGCGGATTCGATTGCTGCCAGCGCCACGCGTCGGCGCACATGCGCTCGATGCCGAGCGCGGCGCGCCAGCCCAGCAGACTGGCCGCCGCGGAAGGATCGGCATAGCAGGCGGCGATGTCGCCGGGGCGGCGATCGACGATCCGGTAAGGCACTTTCCGGCCGCTCGCCTGCTCGAACGCGCGCACCAGTTCGAGCACCGAGTAGCCGCTGCCGGTGCCCAGGTTGACGGTGAACGCGCCCGGATGCGCGAACAGCCGCTCGAGCGCGGCGAGGTGGCCGCGCGCCAGGTCGACCACGTGGATGTAATCGCGCACGCCGGTGCCGTCCGGGGTCGGCCAGTCGCCGCCGAACACCGACAGCTGCGGCCGGCGCCCGACTGCCACCTGGCTCACGAAAGGCATCAGGTTGTTCGGCGTACCGCGCGGATCCTCGCCGATCAGCCCGCTTTCGTGCGCACCCACCGGGTTGAAGTAGCGCAGCACGCCGATCGACCACTGCGGATCGGCAGCCGCGAGATCGCCGAGGATCGATTCGATCATCAGCTTGGTGCGCCCGTAGGGGTTGGTCGGGCCGGTACGCGCGTCTTCGGTGATCGGCACCCGATCGGGATCGCCGTAGACCGTCGCCGAAGAACTGAAGACGATGCGGCGCAGGCCGGCAGCGGCCATCGCGCGCAGCAGCGTCACCGTGCCGGCGACGTTGTTGTCGTAATAGTCGAGCGGCTGCGCCACCGATTCGCCGACCGCCTTCAGGCCGGCGAAGTGGATCACCGCATCGAAGCGCCGCGACTCCAGCAGCGCCGCCAGTGCCGCCGCGTCGCGAATGTCGGCGCGCACCAGCGGCGCCTCGCGGCCGGTGATCTGCGCGACGCGGCGCAGCGACTCGGCGCTCGCGTTGCACAGGTTGTCCAGCACGGTCACTTCCCAGCCTGCCTGCAGCAATTCGAGCACCGTGTGCGAGCCGATGTAGCCCGCGCCCCCGGTCACCAGTGCCTGCCGCCTGCCGTCGCCCAAAGTCGCCTCCCGTCGGTCCGTCCGTCGCGTGGATGCACGCGTGTGTCCGAAGTCTCGCATGCCGGCGCGAGCCTGCCCGTACAATTGTTCTCATTCGGTTCAACTCGGATCCTGGCGACCATGCTGATCCCGGTCATCCTTTCCGGCGGCGCCGGCACGCGGCTGTGGCCGGTATCGCGCGAGGCGTTTCCGAAGCCGTTCATGAAACTGGGCGGCGAACTCAGCCTGCTGCAGCGCACGCTGCGGCGCTCGCTGCCGCTGGCCGACGGACACCTCGCGGCGATCGTCACCAACGCCGAGTATTTCTTCCGCACGCGCGAGGAGATCGACACGCTGCCCGCGGCCACTGGCCAGCGCATCGTGCAGCTGCTCGAGCCGGCCGGGCGCAACACCGCCCCGGCGATCGCGATGGCGGCGCTGTGGGCGCAATCGGTCGATCCCGAGGCCACGATGCTGGTGCTGCCGGCCGATCACCTGATTCCGGACGAGGCCGCTTTCCAGGCCAGCGCACGCCAGGCGGCCGAGCTGGCAGCCACCGGCGCGATCGTGCTGTTCGGCATCCATCCCACCGCTCCCGAGACCGGCTTCGGCTACGTCGAAACCGGCGAAGCGCTGCCCGGCGCAGCGCTGAAAGTGCGCCGTTTCGTGGAGAAACCCGACGCGGCACGGGCGCTGCAGTTCCTCGCCGCGGGCAACTTCGTCTGGAACAGCGGCATGTTCTGTTTCGGCGCGAAGACGATCCTCGACGCGATGCAGGCGCACGCGCCCGAAGTGCTCGCCGGCGCACGCGCCGCCTGGGAAGCGAGCCGCGACAAGGCTACCGAGCAGAAGCTGCCGATCGCGGCCGAGCCGTTCGCGTCCTGCCCGAGCATCTCGATCGACTACGCGGTCATGGAAAAGGCCGACGGCGTCGTCGTGCTGCCCACGCGTTTCGCCTGGAGCGACATCGGCTCCTGGAAGGCGGTCGCCGAGCAACTCGAGCCCGACGCCAACGGCAACACCACGCTGGGCGAGACCATGCTGGTAGACGCAAGGAACACGCACATCCAGAGCGAGGACCGGCTGGTCGCCGCAGTGGGCGTCGAGAACCTGCTGGTCGTCGACACGCCCGATGCGCTGCTGGTCGCGAGCAAGGACGCAAGCCAGCAGGTGAAGGAGATCGTCGGGCGGCTGAAATCGAGAAACCACGAAGCGGCGCGACTGCACCGCACCGTCGCCCGCCCATGGGGCACCTACACCGTCCTGCAGGAAGGTCCGCGCTTCAAGATCAAGCGCATCGAGGTCAGGCCGAAACAGACGCTGTCGCTGCAGATGCACCACCATCGCAGCGAACACTGGGTGGTGGTGTCGGGCACCGCCAGGGTGAGCTGCGACGATCGCTCGTTCCTGGTCGCCGCGAACGAATCCACCTACATCCCGATCGGTTCGAGACACCGGCTGGAGAACCCGGGCGTCGTCGACCTGGTGATGATCGAGGTTCAGTGCGGCGACTATCTCGGCGAAGACGACATCGTGCGCTTCGAGGACACCTACGGTCGAATCCC
>CAADGM010000195.1 GCA_900696535.1 uncultured Planctomycetota bacterium | reverse complement strand
GGGCCGATCGTCGCCTGCGCGGGTTGTCGCGACCTGCCGCCTGGCGAAGCCTGCTGGCCGCCTTCGTGCTAGCGCACCTGGGCCTGTACGCCTGGGTACTGGCCTCGCGTTTCGGGGGGCTCGCGGCCATGCCCGCGGCCGTCCTCACGCCCCTCTACGTGTGGTACATCGTCGTGCTCCCGGCGACGGTCGTGCTCCTGGTCGGCTACGCCGTGGCCGGCGGAGCGCTGCGCGGCCTGCGCATGCTCCTGTATGGGCGCGGCGGACCGGACTACGCAGCCGCGGCGACCAGCGAGGCGCTGACCGCCGCAACGCCTGCGATGCAACGGGCGCCGGTCGGTGATGGGGCGGCCGACGCGGATGCCGGGGACGTCGCGGACCGGCTGACCCGCCGGCAGGTGCTGGCGGCGTCGGCGGTTGCCCTGCCACCCATCGCGCTCGGCGGGACGTGCGTTCGCGCGCTCGAGCAGCTCGACGAGTTCCGCGTCCGGTCACTGGACGTGCCGCTGCCGACGCTCCCGCCCGCGCTCGAGGGGCTGACGATCGCGCACGTCAGCGACATCCACGTCGGCAAGTTCACCCGCGGCGAAGTGCTCGACCGGGTCGCCGAGTGCACGAACCAGCTCCACCCCGACCTGGTGTGCGTCACCGGCGACTTGATCGACTTCAGCCTCGCCGACCTGCCCGAGGCGATCCGTTTCCTGCGCCGACTCACGCCACGCTTCGGCCTGTTTCTCTGCGAGGGCAACCACGACCTGTTCGACGACCGCGCCGAGTTCGAGCGTCGCGTTCGAGCGGCCGGGCTCGACATGCTCATCAACGAGCAGGCCAGCCTGTCGCTGCGCGGCGTCCCCGTGCAGGTGCTCGGGCTGCGTTGGGGGCACCCGCGCGAGGGCCGCGGCGCGCAGGTGACGGCCAACGCCGGGCGGCTCCGCCCGCTGCTGGCCCCGCAGGCGTTCAAGATCCTCCTTGCCCATCACCCGCACGCTTTCGACCCGGCCACCGAGGCCGGCATCGATCTCACCCTCTCGGGCCATACGCACGGCGGGCAACTTATGCTGACCCCCGGTTTCGGGCCCGGCAGCTTCATCTTCAAGTATGTATCCGGGCTGTACCACCAGGCGGGGCGCGCCCTGGTCGTCTCCAACGGCGTGGGCAACTGGTTCCCCCTGCGGATCAATGCCCCGGCGGAGATCGTGTTCCTGACCCTGCGGCGAGGCATGCCGGACGCGGCATAGGGACCGCTTCGCTGGCCGCTCTCGGGGCGGCGATGGTACGATGCCCTGGTGGGATGTCCGCGCTCGAGGATCAGTGGGTGCGTTGATGGCTGAGTTTGAGCATCGCGTCCAGTGCAACGACTCGCACGTGCTTCTGACGCTCGCGGGGCAATTGTCGATCGAAGCGCTCCCGGATCTCGACTCCGTCCTCGCGGAGACTCCAACCAGCAAGCCCTGGGTCATCGTGGATCTGGCCGGGGTCGAGTTTTTGGGCAGTCCGGCCATTGCCGCACTGATCCTGCTTCAACGTCGAACGGCGGCGACGGGCGGCCGCGTCGCGCTGGTGGGGGCCCGCCCGCAGATCGCCCGCGTGCTGGACCTGTCCGGCGTGCAGGTCGTGATGACGATTGCACCGACCGCGGCGGCCGTGCTAACTGGCCCGACGCAGTAACCCGGGCATGATGCGTCGGCACTACGGCGCATTCGCTACCGGCTGATCCTGCCAGCGCAACGCGACGTCCCACCCCAGCGCACGGTGGTATTCGACCAGCAGCGTCTCGGCGTGAGCGCGGGCCTGTGCCGTGTACGTCTCGCGGGCCACGGCAGCCTCGATCGCCGCCTGCGCTGCCCGCATGCAATCCTCGAGCAGCGCCGGTCGCGGATCGGCGAGCGGGTTCCATGCCGCGAGGCCGATCTTGCGAACCTCGTACACGCGCGTCCGCTCGTGGTCGACGCGGGCTCGCTGGGGCGTGGGCTGGGGCAGCTCGATCACCAGCCGGCGGGCCGCGTCGTCCCTCTCGACCAGCCGCGCCGACTGCCAGTCGACGGCCACGTCCGCATCGCCGTACACGAGCACCAACGCCCGGCCGCCTGCGTTGCGTCCCTCGATTACGTCGGACACGCGGACACGCAGGACCGCCAACTGGGCGATCTGGCGGATGTCCTCGATACGCGGCCCGCGCTGGCCGATCACCGCGGACGAAGGCATGCCGCTCGCGCGGCGCCCGGCTGCGAAAGCGAGCCAGCCCAGCGAGACCAGCCCCGCGAGGATCAGCGGCGCCGTCACGATCGTCGGCAGTCCAACCAGGCGGGAATCAGCGGTCGCACGCACGGCCGGTCCTCCATGACACGCCGCCACGCACCGCGCGCGGCGCTTCTTCTACGCCGCCGTGCGCTTTCGGTGTCATGCTGGCGGAGATTGGTGGTCGGAGGCGCCGCATGTCGTGCGACGGCGGCGGTCGGGAGGCGGTCAGCGATCTCGACCGAGCGGCGTGGGATGTGACAGCGGAAGCCCGGCGAGCGAACCTCGCCGGGCCTTCTCACTTAACTCACTTCGAAGAATTGGGTTAGGGGTTCAGTTCAGCGATCAGCTCGCGCTCGGCCCGGACCCAGTCATCATGGGCATCACCCGGTCCGCCGTTGCGCTTGAGGAATATCTCGAACGCCCGCTGGCGGACTTGCTCTTCCGTGGGGAAGACCTTGGCGGCCTTCTTCGGTGCGCTGCGCGTGTTGCTCTTCGAGCCCGTGTCCGTCGCCGCCGTGGTCGTTTTGCGGGTCGTCGTGGTCCGCTTAGTGGTCTTCTCTGCCATGCCGATACCTCCGTGTTCGTGCAGGGGCCGCCGTCCGGCCGTCGCCATCCCCGGCGCCGGTCGCCCCGCCGGCGCCCTAGTGGCACCGCCGTCCCTCAAACTGACGGGTGCGCATTGTAACGGCTGGGGACGGACGCGCTAAGCACCCTTCGACGACTTCGGACGAACGCCCGTCACGCGCCCGTAACCCTTTGATATGAAATCGTTAATCAGAGAGCGGCGCAGGCAGTCCTTTGGCGGCAAACCGCCTGACGCGAGACGACCGGCCGCCCCGGCCCCGGGCGCGCCTCAGCGCTCGGGACGCTGGTACACCACGCGCCCCTGTCTCAGGACGGCGCGCACTTGGTTACGCCCCGGCTCGTAGAACCACCGCTCCACCGTCGGCGCCTCCAGCATCACCAGGTCGGCGTCGAAGCCGACCGCGACGGCTCCGGCCCGCGTGTGCTCGTCGATCGCGGCCGCGGCGTTCGCCGTGCACGCTGTCAGCACCTCGCAGGGGTGCAGGCGAAGTTGGCAGCACGCGATAGCCATGATCCAGGGCAGCGACTCGATCATGCAGGAGCCGGGGTTGTAGTCCGTGCCCAGCGCTACCGGGAGGCCGGCGTCGATCAGCCGCCGCGCCGGCGCGTGCTCGATCCCAAGGAAAAACGAGGTTCCCGGGAGCACGACCGCGACCGTGCCCGCCGAGCGCAGCGCCGCGATGCCGTCGTCGTCGATGCGCTCCAGGTGGTCCGCCGACACGGCCCGCAGCGCACCAGCCAGCGCGCTCGCGCCGATCTGGGCCAGTTCGTCGGCGTGCACCTTCAGCTTCAGTCCGGCCGCCGCGGCGCGCTCCAGGTAGCGCCGAGCCTGCTCGACCGTGAACGCCCCACGATCACAGAAGACGTCGGCAAAGCGCGCCAGGCCACCGGCGGCGACCTGCCGCAGCAGCGACTCGGCCCCGATCTCGTCAAGGTAGGCGTCCGGACGCCCGTCGAACTCGGCCGGCACGGCGTGCGCACCGAGATACGTGGCCACGAGGCCGACGGGCTGGCTGTGGGCGAGCGCGCGAACGGCTTCCAGTTGCTTGATCTCGTGCTCGGGAGCCAGGCCATAGCCCGACTTGCACTCGACACGCGTTACACCCCGCTCGAGCATCCTCCGCAGACGGGGGAGGTTCTCGGCCACGAGATCCTCGACGGTCGCGGCCCGCACCGCTTCGCTGGTGACGCGGATTCCACCGCCGGATTCGAGTATCGACAGGTAGCTTTCGCCCGCCAGGCGCCGCACGAATTCGCCGCTGCGGTCGCCGGCAAAAGGGATATGGGTGTGCGGGTCGATCAGGCCCGGAATGACGCAGCCGCCGCTGGCACTGAGCGTGGCCAGCCCCTCGTCCAGCGGCGCCTCGCGCTGCGGGCCGAACCAGGCAATGCGTCCATCGCGGATGAGCACGGCGGCGCCCCGAAGCATGGGCACGTCGCGCATCTCGCTTCCGCGGCGCGGACCGGGCTTCACCGCGGCCAGCGTGTGGATGTCGGTCACCAGCAACGAGTCGGCCTGGGGCGTGGCAGCCGGTCGCATGACCTTCCTCGGGGCATATTGGGACGGCGTCTGGACTTGTGAGGACAGCTCCTCTGCCCGGATAATACCCGCAGCGGTCTCGGGGGCGCGTCGATCTGTACGGAGGAACCGGAGATGAGGTTCATCAAGCGAGACGCCTGGCCGCGCCTGACGTCGCTGGCCGCCGGGCTGCTGGTCGCGGGCTGCGTGATCACAGTTGAGCCGATCGACACCCAGCCGCCGACCCCGACCACGATCACCATCCGGATCGTGAACAACACGAACAAGGCGCTCGATCCGCAGATTTACGTCGCCCCGCGCGAGGTCGGCGCCGCGAACATCTTCCAGTCGCAGTATCACAAGACGGACTTCGGCCTGGGCAACCGAGGCATCCTCGCCCCCCGGTCCGATGCCGTCTTCACGATCACCTGCGCCGACCAGGGCCTGGTCGGCACCCAGGGCGGGATCTACGGCGACGACCTCAACAACCCCATCGACCAGGGCCGGCAGGTCGTGCTGGAGAACGGCGCCAGCATGCAGTGCGGCGACTACGTGCAGTTCCGCTTCGATGCCGCGCTGGGCGAGTTGATCACGACTTACAGCGTGACGCCGGGCGGCGGTTGATCGCGGCCCGCAGTGGCGGACGACGGCGGCCGGCTCAACTCACTGCCGCGCCCGCGGCGATCGGCCGCTCCGGCTGGAGCAGGATGACCTGCGCGCGGTCGGGGGACGACGCCGCCAGAAGCATGCCGTTGCTCTCGAGGCCGCGCATCATGCGCGGGGCGAGGTTTGCGACGACGACGATCTGCCGCCCCGGCAGCGTGGCCACGTCGTAGTGCTCCCGGATGCCGGCGATGATCTGCCGCTGCTCGGCTCCCAGGTCGATCTGGAGGACGACGAGCTTGTCGGCGTTCGGGTGGGGCTCGGCTTTCAGGATGGTCGCCACGCGCAGCTCGACCTTGGCGAAGTCATCGTACTGAATCCTGCTGGGCATCTCGGACATGTGACACCTGCACCTTCGGGTCCGGCAATGGGGCGACCCGCTCAGACCATCGCGACAGCTCGGGCCGGACGGTCGCGCACGAGTGTACCGCGGAGGCCATCGCGGGGCGCGTTGCCGTCGCCGGGTGTGCCGAGGAAGCGCGTGCGGCGGGGTGGTTGCCAGGCTTGCGCGCGTCGGCGCGCTTACCGCCCGCCCAGAAACCGTGCCCGCATGAACGCCACGTACTCCGCCTCGACGCGCGGCAGATCGTCGCTGATGTAGTGCCGGAAGAGCGCCTCGCCGAGCCAGCCTGGCCCCGCGCGGACGACCTCAGGATCGACCGTGATGCGCTGCTCGATCCCCGGCTGGCCCAGTTCGGTCAGCAGGCGCTCGAAGCCCGGCCGGTATCGGCCGCCTTCGCCCTCCCGCAGGAAGAGGACGAGCGCCCAGAGCTGCGCGTAGTACGTGGCCACGGACTGGCTGCTGCCGTCGATCACGCGGCCGGCGTGTGTCCGCAGCAGCTTGGGCAGCGTGTGCAGCCGATCACTGACCAGGGCGGCGCTGAGCGCGTTTCGCCGCGCCGGGTTGTACCAGGCGTCGAACTCCTTGAGCCCCTTCAGGCCCCAGCGCTGGCCCGCGCACTCGACCGCGAGCCCCTCGTTGAGCCATGCCGGCACCTCGCTGCTGACATGGTGATGCAGGTACTGGTGGAATCCCTCGTGCGCGAAGAGCGGGAACGTGACCTGGTGCGCGACGTACTCGATGACCGAGACGCCCTGCTCGCTGTACCCGCCGTTGCGAACCTTCAGGAAGGTCGCCGCCCGCGGGCCGGTGAACTGCCGCGTGAAGGCCTCCCACTGCCCCCGGGTCGCGAAGAGATACACCTGCATCCGGGCGGCGGGCTGCCGAACGGGGGGGACGAGCGACCGGTAATGCTGGTAGCAGCCCTCGACGAAGCCCGGCAGGGCCTCGATCAGCACCCGGTCCTCGAGCGTCGTGAAGATCTCGTAGTGCTCTGTCTCAATCCGCGTACCGGTCGTACGGCCGAACTGCCACGGCGATGTCTCGAAGGCTACATCCGTCCGGATGGGCTCGGTGCTCTGGCAAGCGCCCAGCAGAACCATCAGCATCGCCGGAATCACCAGCCGGATCGCGTTGCGGGGCGACCGGGCGTGCAGCACGGTCGACGCGCACGCGCGAGCAACCGCATCAGACTGACGTGACCCTTCGCTCCCAGCCACCCGCATTCAGGCGACCTCCACCTCGCCGCGACCAGCCCGCACCCGCCCGATGACAGCCGGCTCCTGACCGCTGCGCCGCAGGCGGCGCTCGACCGCTGCCGCCGACTTCGGCCGCACCGCGAGTACGAACCCGACGCCCATGTTGAACACGCGGTACATCTCTTCTTCGGCCACTCCCAGCCGCTCGATCAAGGCGAAGATCCGCGGAACGGGCCACGAACCGCGTCGGACCACGGCCCCACAGTCCGGCGGCAGAATTCGCGGCAGGTTGCCGGGCAGTCCGCCGCCGGTGATGTGCGCCAGGCCGGTAATCAAACGCTTGTGCCGGTAGGCACGCAGCGCATCGAGCACGGGCCGGACGTAGATCGTCGTCGGGCGAAGCAGGGCGTCGACCAGGCGCTCGCCGAGCACGCGCAGGTGGGCATCGAGGGCGTGGCCGGCCGGACCGAGGAGCACCTTGCGCGCCAGGGCGTAGCCGTTCGAGTGCAGTCCACTCGACGGCAGCCCGATCAGCACGTCTCCCGGGCGCACGAGGTCGCGCGTGACGAGCCGGTCGCGCTCGACCGCTCCGACCGCGAAGCCGGCCAGGTCGAAATGCCCCCGTCGATACAGGTCCGGCATCTCCGCCGTCTCGCCCCCCAACAGCGCGCAACCCGCCTCCTCGCATCCCCGCGCGATGCCCTCCACGAGCGTCGCGACGTGGGCCGGGTCGAGCTTGTGGACGGCGACGTAGTCCAGGAACAGCAGCGGCTCGGCGCCGCAGCAGACCAGGTCGTTGACGTTCATCGCGACCAGGTCAATCCCCACCGTGTCGTAGCGACGAGCCTGCATCGCCACCAGCAGCTTGCTTCCCACGCCGTCCGTGCACGCCACCAGAATCGGGTGCCGGTAGTTCCGCGCGAAGAGCTTCTCGTCGTAGTCCAGCCGCAGCAATCCGGCGAACGCCCCGTGGCTGGGCAGCACGCGCGGCCCGTACGTCCGCCGGACGATCGGACCAATCCGGTCTTCCATCTCGTCGGCGGCGGCCAGGCTGACGCCGGCATCGGCGTAGGTCAGCGGCGAGCCGTGGTTCTCGGTTCGAGCGGCGTCCACGGACGCTTCTTACCCGAAACCGCCGACGATCTCCACGCAGCGCCGACCGGCTGGCCCGCCCGCGGCGCGGGGGCTATCATCTCGCCCGGCGGTCGAGCTCGTCGGCGCCCCGCCACGGGCTGCGCTCAACGCCTGGCCGCCCTTGCCGACCGCGCGGACCGTCCCCGTCGCGGCCCCTCGAACCGAGATGCACGCACCATGAAGCAGGAAGCCCCGCGCTACCGCCGCATCATCCTGAAGATCAGCGGCGAAGTCTTCTGCCTGCCGGGCGGACTGGGCCTGGCCCGCGAGCCGCTGATGCGGATCGCCGGTGAGATCGCCGACGTGGCCCAGATGGGCGTGCAGGCGGGCGTGGTGGTCGGCGGGGGCAACTTCATGCGCGGGGCAAACTTCGCCCAAGAACTTGGCATCGATCGCTCGACCGCGGACTACATGGGCATGCTCGCCACGGTGCTCAACGCCCTCGCGCTTCAGGAAGCGCTGCACGAGCTCGGCCGCCCGACGCGGGTCCAGTCGGCCCTGGCCATCCCGCGCGTCTGCGAAAGTTTCGAACGCCACCGCTGTCTGCGGCACCTCGAGCGCGGCCGCGTGGTTGTGCTGGCCGCCGGCACCGGCAACCCGCACGTGACCACCGACAGCGGCGCCTCCATCCGCGCCATCGAACTCAAGGCCGACGCCCTGCTCAAGGGCACGAAAGTCGACGGCGTCTACGACGACGACCCCGCCCGCAACCCTGCCGCTCGCCTCCTCGGCCGCGTCACCTACCAGCAGGTCGTCAACCAGCGCCTGCGCGTCATGGACATCGGGGCCGCCGAGATGTGCGAGCAGTACGGCCTCCCGGTGATCGTGTTCAACCTCTTCAAGCCCGGCACGCTGCGCCGCGTCGTGCTCGGTGAGCCCGTCGGCACGCACATGGGGGCCGTGTGAACGCGACGCCCGCGCCGACCCCCGGCGGCGTGGCGCGAAATCCGCCCCTGCGGCAACTTGGCCTCTGGCTGTCCGGCTTGGTCGGCAGCCGCTACGACGGCCTGGCCCACTTCCACGTAGTCGATCCCGGCAAGCTGATGCGCTGCGGCCAGCCGCGAACGCGCGACCTCGACGAGATTCTCCGCCACCACGGCCTCAAGACGATCGTTTGCGCCCGCGGCGGCACGCGGCACCCGCTCCGCGGGCGCTGGTTCCGACGCGAGCGGGCCTGGTGCGCGGCCCGCGGCGCGGAGCTGGTGCACTTGCCGTTCTCCGACGCCGCGACGCCCCCGGCCGAGGTCTTCGACCGCTTTCTCGCGATCGCGCGTAGCCCGCAGCATTGGCCGGTGCTGGTGCATTGCGAGCAGGGGTTCCATCGCACGGGCGTGCTATGTGCGGCGTACCGGGTTCGGGTCGGCGGCTGGGCGGTCGAACAAGCGCTGGAGGAGTTACAGCGGCTAGGGTTCGAGCTGCACCGCGCCAAGCGGCAGCCGCTACTGGACGCGCTGCGGGCGTACCTGTCGGCGGCCGAATCGCGGTAGATGGAATTCAAGAGTGTTATGCGGTGCCACTGCTGTGTGAGCCGTGCTCGCCGCCCGGAATCCGAGCCGACGGCGCAAGCTGTCGGTCGTGTTGCGCGGGGCTGCTCGTCCGATCGCTTGCGCGATCGGCTCGGATTGGTCTCTAACCCGGCACGGCGCGTTCGCGCTGAGCGCTCGTCAGCAGGGCCTCGAGTCGCGGCACCAGCCGGCGCTCGAAGATGCGCTGGACTTCCTCGCGGGCGCGGCGGGCGCGCGCCTCGGCCGCCGCCCGGGCCCCGGGGCCAGTGGCTTCGCCGCTCTCGAACTCGATCCGCCGCAACGCGTTGCCTGCGAGATCCTGGCAGTCGCGCAGGATCGCGATGGCGCGCTCCGTCTGCCCCGCGTCCAGATCATGGCGACGGATGAAGGCAACCACGTACGCTTCCCATTCGGATAGCTCGCGCGGCGCCGGCCGCGTCGTCGCGGGCGCCGTCGCCGGCGCCGAGGACGCCTGCTCGAGCTTCTCCGCCTGGACGCGGTGGCGGGCGAAGGACCGCAGCACCGTCGGGCCCGGCTGAATCTCGCCGCGCCGGCGGCGCTCGAAGTACTCCTCAGTCGTCACGGGCTTCTCGCCGTCCCACACCCGCGACTCGTCGCGCCAGTGCAGCAGCATCCCTGTCTCGACGCCGATGTCTTCTGGCGTAAAGCGCTGCGGATGCTCTGGCCGGTTGAACTCCGCCGCGAGCACCTCGATCTCGGCCACGACCTCGCTTGGGTCGGAGCCACCCAGGAAGACCTGTACTCGTGACGGGAACCAGACACCATCGGCCTTCTGTAGCGTTACCACGGACTCGTACCAGACTTCGGCGCCCATTCCGACACGGGTCCGGACCACACTCCAGTCGCGGGCCGGGTCGATCCACCACTGCATGAAGCCGCCGTCCTGAGCGGACGTGGTGACCTTGACCAAGCCGCCGTCGGGGGCCTGTGACCAGCTCAGCGTGAGTCCGGTCTTGGCCGCGTTCTGTTCAAAGGTCAGGTTGTCGAACGTTGTTGGGTCGAGCCCCAGGCAACGCAGGTCGAGTAGGAGGAACTGAGGCTGGTCTCGCGAGACCACGAACACGTCGTCGTCATCCTCGGTGCGAAGCCAGACTTCGTCGCCCATCGCACATTGGTAGCGCAGCGCGCGTACGTCGAACTCCGGGCCAGCACGACTGCGCATCAGGACCCCCCGCTCGTCGCCGCGGTCGATCTGGAGAACGTCGCTCCCCGCAGACCGCCACGTCCGGAAAGCCGCAGCGCCGCCGGTGACAGGATACTC
>CAADGM010000194.1 GCA_900696535.1 uncultured Planctomycetota bacterium | reverse complement strand
TCCACTGCGACGACGGCGATCGGCGGATCGTGCGCTCGCTGGTCGAGCTCGCGCACGCGTTCGGCATGCACGCGGTCGCCGAAGGCGTCGAGGACCAGGAGTCGCTGCTGGCCCTGCGCGCGCTCGGTTGCGACCTGGCGCAAGGCTGGCATGTCTCGGCCGCGCTGGCGGCCGACGACTTCGCGAAGTGGTGCCTCGCTCGCCGCGATGCCGCGATGAAGCGGCAGGCTGCGGCGGCCCAGCCTTGAGCGGGCTCTAGCCGCCGCCAGCTCGCTTCGGTAACGCGATCTGATAGATGCCGTGGCACGCGTTGCACTTGCCCAGCATCTCGCCGACCTGTCCCATCGTGTGCTTCGGGTCGCCCAGCGATTCGGCGTCGAGCGCGATGGTGTCGAAGCTCGTGTGCACTGCGCCCGCCAGTTGCTTGAACGTGTCGGGTAGTTTGGCCACCGTCTCGGATGGAATCTCGTTGGCTGCGCCGCTGCCCATGGTTCGCGCCGCAGCGGCCACGGACTTCATGTCCTCGTCGGGCAGCGCCTCGCTGATCGTCTGCAGCACGGCGAGAAAGTTGCGCATTTCATCCAGGACCAGGTGCCGCTCGGCATCGGTGAGCACCAGTGCCATGCGGTCATCGGCCGCCGCCGCCGGCGCCGCCGATCGCGCCGGATCGAGGAACGGCGCAAGGATTACAGCGAGCAGCGCACCGAAGGCAATGAGGGCGACAGATCGGATCGAGTGTCTCACGAGCTTGCTTCCCCTGGTCACCCGATCGTTGCTTCGGCGCGATCGCGCTCACCCTTGTTGTCTTCCCATTCGACGACCAGTCGGTCGCCGGCCTTCACACCGCGCACCCGGAACCCCAGCAGCGGGTTGCGGGAGATGGCCGGCCCCCACTGCGCATCCACGACCTGACGACCGTTGATCGTCGCCGTGACCGTCTGGATGAAGTGGGCCGGAGAGACCTTGCCGGTGGCCGGATCCTTGCGTTGCCCCGTTTCCATCGGGTGCATGATCAGGACCGCGATGTGGGCCGTTCCGTCGACGATCCGGGCGCGGATCTTCATGCTCGATGCCATTCGATGCTCCTCGCTGCCTTCGATCGATCAGCCGCCGCAACCACCGATCGTGACCTTCACCTCGCGGGTTGCGAACCAGGTCTTGCCGCCGGCCCTGACTACGGCCTTCACCATCGAGGTCTGGCCGGCCTTGAAACGCGTGTTGATATATGGCTCGGCGCCGTTGGAGAGATCGAAGTGTGCGAGCAGCGGGAACGGGTTCTTCTCGACCAGCAGCGAAATCGACTCGGCCCCTGGGATCGTGGTGGTGACCTCGATCGGGATCAACACGCCGTTCTCGGCAGTCTCGGGCGCCGTGATCACGATGTCCGGACTCGAAGCCGCGTCGGACGCACCGATGGCGGCGAGCACCGCGCCGGGCGACTTCGCGGCAAAGCCTTCCGTATGGCGCGGTGCGGCCGACGCCTCCTGCGAGGGCAGCAGGCCGGCAGCCGCGACGAGCACCAGCGCACCGCCGGCCCCGCACTCCTTCAGTATTCTCCTGCGAAGCTCATCCACTCGATTCGACTCCTTCTGCAAACCCGCCCGAGTCAGCGGGCGGAGGGCACCGACATCGGGTACCCGTTGGAAAGCACGGTCATGAAGACCTCCAGGTCGACGTAGGCGGGATCGCCTGGGGCGAGCGCCTGCGTGCGCATCTGCCCGTGGCAGCGCGCGAAACGCTGCTGGATCGATTCGAGCATGCTCACCGGCGTGCGATAGGTCGGGTAGTGCGCCGCGTCCGCAAAGGGTGTGGTAGGCGTCTCGCCGCGCAGCCTGTGCCCCATGATGCTGCCAGGGACATGGCACGAAGCGCAGGCGAAATTGAGCTGACCGGTCTTCGCGTAGAAGAGGGTCTCGCCGCGCCGGTACGCCGCCATCACACGGGCGTCGCCGATGTCCACCCGGATCGGCGTGCCCGCCGACAGAGACTTGAACCAGACCGAGATCTCGTTGTTGGCCACCGATCCCTGGGGCACCTTCTCGCCCGGTGCGGCGGCAGCACAGCTCTCGATACGATCCTCGACCGTCACGACGCGGCCCAGCGCTGCATCGTATTTCGGATAGCTCGCCGCGAGACCGGCGAGTTTCTCGCCGCCTTCTCCGAGGCAGCTCAGAAAGCGCGGGTCGCGCCGCGCCAGCGCAGTCGCGCGCGCCGCGCCGGTGTCGACCGCGAAGTGTCCCGGATGCAGATCGACCCGATCGAGGTCCATGAACTTCCAGTTGAGCCTCCACTGCTGCTCCGGATCGCCCACCCAGCCGGCGTGGCGCTGCAGCGCCTGTTCACTTCTCCAGTACTGGATCGTGTCGCTGAAGCCGACGTCGCCCTCGAAGCCGCGCGCCGGATCGATCTGCGCATGCGGATACGTTTCGCGGTACGGCTCACCATCGGCCGAGGCCGTGCCGGCTGCGACGCCGATCGCCAGCACGATGGGACTCGCAACGCAAGCGAAGTGGATTCGATTCATCGTGAAGCCTGCAGGTACGCGACCACGTCGCGCAGCTCCTGATCATCGAGAATGGCGTTGGTGCCGAACGGCGGCATCAGCGTGTCCGGGATGCGCGCGCGCATGTCGTAGACGATGGCGTAAGTCTCCGCGTCGCCGCGCCCCGTGCTGCCGTAGTGCGACAGATCGGGCCCGCGACTGCCCGGCTGCGTGCCGCCCTTCATCACATGACAGGCGAGGCAGTTGCCCTTGTCGCGCGCGTGAGCGATCCGCATGCCGCGCGTCGCGTCACCCGCGAGCGGGCCCTCCAGCTGCTTCGCCACCGGCTTGCGCGTGGCCACCTTGCCGCACGGCAACGTATAGCTCAGGCAGGGGAACGCTGCGAACTTCGCGGCCGGGGTCGCCCCGGTCCCTGCGGCCGGCAATTGCGCACCGGCTGGCGCCGCGGCACCGGCTGGCGACGCGGCGGCCGCTGGCGTTGTCGTGGCCGGACTCTGCGCGCAACCGGTCAGCGCGGCGAGAGCGAGGGCGATCACGCACGCTGCAGCAGACTGCTTCATCGCAAGCCTTCCGTCAGAAGGTGTACGTCAACTGCACGCCGAAGCGCGCCCCCACCGAGTCGGACACGATGCGCGCGTTGCTGGTCTGGATCTCGCGCAGCGCCGGCGTGCCGCCCAGGTAGACCTCGTTCGGCGCCTTCACGTCGCGAAGCTCCAGGTTTACCGTCAGCCGCGTCTTCGGGTTGTGCCGGTAGTTCACGCCGAAAGTCACGCCCTGGATCTTGCGATAGTCGGCGTCGTTCCAGGTCGGAGTTCCCAGCGTGCGGTACAGCTCGTCGTTGCGCCAGTAGCGCACCGAGAAATCCCAGGTGGCATTCAGGTAGTAGCCGTAGTCGAGCGTGAAACCGCGCGCCTTGTTGCCCTTCTCCGCGGCGATCTGCAGCTGCCCGCCGAAGGCCTCGTCGATGACGTTGCCGGTGGGCGTATAGAAGATCATGCCGTTGGCGTACATCAGTTCGGCGCCGAGCCGGTGCCGGCCGCGGCCCGCACCGAAGATCTCGCCCAGCGCCTTGACCCCGAAACCATGACGAGTGAAGTCGAAGTCGTCACTGAGCTTGCCGTCGGGCGTGATCTCGAAGTTCCGCGTGCCGCTCTGGCGGTAGGCGTACAACTTCACGCCGTGCTTGTTCGGCCCCATGCCACCGGGCAGGTCGTACTCGGAGGAGAAATAGAGGTTCAGGTCTTTCGAACTGTTGTAGTCCCGAAGATCGTGCACGCCGCTGCCCTGGCCGATCATCACGGCGTAGGTGTTGGTCCACTTGCCCGCCTTGAACGCATCGAAAAACTGCACGCCCCAGTCACGCCCGAGATCACTGTCGTAGCCCGAGAACGACGACGTGCCGTCGCTCTGTCCAGGTATGGGTTTCGTGCCCTTGGTGTTGGTCCGCACGAAGCGCTCGAGCTGCACTCGGGTGATGAAGTCAGTGGGCCAGATGTAGTTGATCGCGTCGATGCCCTGGTAGATCTCCTCGGGGCCCGGCTTCTTCATCAGGCCGACGCGCACCCGCACCCCCGGCACGTAGCTGAAGGTCATCGTGGCGTCGGTGACCCCGATCAGGCGCGCCCGTTTGGTGTCGAGCGGATCGTAGGTAGCGCCGTTCATGCCGGCGTTGGCCATCAGGAAATAGTTGATCCGGGATGGAATCAGATTGCCACGCACCCCCAGGCCGAGATTGTCCAGGTTGAAGTCGGACTGCCTGTCGTGCAGTTCCGGGCCGACGCGGCAGTTACCGTTGTAGCTTCCGTTGAGCAGCGAGAACTGGTTTGGCCCGACGTCGCGCAGGCCCTCGAGCTTGTCGCAGCCGAAGAAGTTCGTGTACGAGGCCTGGACCACACCGAACAACCGGTGCGTGGCGGTGGGCGGCTCCATCGCCTGCAGCATCACCCAGTCGGCTGCGGCTGCCGCTGTGGCGATTGTCGATAGCACCGTAGCCGCTGCGACCCGACCGGCCGCCTTCTTCAGATCGATCTTCATCGGTCTCCCCCTCGTGCGCGGTCGTCGCCGCGCTGCATCGAACCGTACCGAATCGAAGCTAACGCGCGCGCACCCGGGGCGAGGTGCCCGGCTGCCCCCTGAAATGCGCGTGGCACGCAACGCAACCCGAAGTCATGGTCCCGAAGTGCTGCGCCGCCGTGACCATGTCGCCCTTCTCGGCCGCCTCGGCAAGTCGCCGAGCACCGGCTTCGACCGCCTCTTCCATCGCTGGCAGGACCGACAGCGCCTGATCGGACACTTTTTCGATGGGCAGGTAAGGCAACATGCCTCCGCGCGGCAGTCGGTGATCGGCGATGCGACGTGCTGCATCCGCCGCAAGGTCGCCGTTCTCCACCGCGAGTGCACCGGCGACCGCCTGGTAGTCGGCGAGGATCTCCTGCATCACCTGACGCAGCGTGAGGTGGTCGCTCTGGCGCGGGTGCTTCAGTGCCACCTTCATCAGGAACTGCTTGATCTGCGGCGACAACGCGTTGGCCTTCTCGACCAGCTCGGGCGTCATCACCGCCATCTGCTTCTGCATCAGCTCCATGCCGCGCCGCATCTCGGCCATCTCCGGCGCCGGCGCCTGGGCGCGCGCCAGCGACAAGAGCCCTGATGACAGGCCTGCGAGGGCGACCGCGACACCCAGCATGGACGTGCCGCGGATCAAGGAGCG
>CAADGM010000193.1 GCA_900696535.1 uncultured Planctomycetota bacterium | reverse complement strand
GAAGGGAACAGCACCCACAACCCAACCGGTTGATCAACAAAGAATTTCTTGGGGTCAGCTCCCCAAGAAGGCCTCTATTCTGGACTCAAAAATCCAAGTCGGTCAACGTGACGGACCAGATAAGTCCACCCAGAGCCGGAGACGGCTGCCAACAGCCAATGTACCTGGACCGATGCAGATCAAGGAGCGTGCGCATCACCTTGCGGTTGGAACAACTCCCGGGCTCGCTGCACGAACCGCTTCGTCGGTTCCGAGGGCTCGCTCTGCCGGCGCAGCAGGTAGGTCGTCAGCGTGGGCGTGATGCCCGCCAGCGGGCGTATCGCAATGTCGGGCCGCTGCCAAGTCTGCACCTGTGCGCCGATGGCAAAGCCGATACCATAACCGGCTCCCACCAGCGTGAGCATCACGCCAAGGCTCGTCACGTGGTCGGCCACCTTGGGCGTTATGGCTGCGCCGTCGAGCAGTGCCTGAATCTGGTCATGGCAGCCTGACGCCGCATCCGGGTGACACAGCACCAGCGGAAACTTCAAGGCGTCTTCCAACTTGACCTGTGCATACGCGAGCAGCGGATGGCGTGTCGGCACGATCACCGATAGCGGATCGCTCCAGGCAGGCTCGGCGCTCAGCCCTCCGTTGACCGCATCCGACAGGGCGAAGCCGACATCCAGCAGGTCGTCGTGCAGGCCCTTGAGCTGCCGCGAGAACGGCAGCTCAAAGACCCGAATCCCCAATTCAGGTTCTTCCTCGCGGCTGCGCGCCAGTAATGAGGCGATGCGTGGCTGGGCAAGGCTGTCGCAGATGGCGATGCGCAAATAGCTCTGGTAGCCCTGCGCTGCAGCCTTGGTAGCTTGAACCGCTTGGTCCACGGTTGCCAACACGCGCCGAGCTTCGCCCAGCAGCACTTGGCCGGCCCAAGTCAGCCGCGTCTGCCGGGCACTGCGGTCGAACAATGAGACGCCCAGCAGACGTTCGAGGTCGCGCATTGCCCGCGATACGGGAGATTGCTCGATGCCGAGGCGGTCGGCCGCACGGGCGAGATGCAGCTCTTCTGCGACAGCGACGAAATAGCGGAGCAATCTAAGTGTCAAGCGACATCCAGAACTGACGCCCCGACGACATCGAGTGCTGCCCCGCGGTTGATGATCAGTTGATCGTCGATGTCGTTAGCGCGCTGGCCTGTTGAACCAGGCCAGCGCGCCGTTCGTGCGCAGCCGGTAGCTGGCGCCGCGGATCGTGACGACGTGGCTGTGATGCAGCAGTCGATCGGGATCGCGGTAGCGATGTCGGCATCCTCGAACACGTCCCCCACTCGGTCACCGGGCGGTTGCCGGTCACCAGCATCCAGCCCCGCCGTTAGCAACGGCTCACGAGCTGGAAGAACAAGTGCGATGGACTGCAAGGTGACGGCTTCACCCTCGAGGACCGGCGGCACTTCGACTCCGGTGATCGCTCGAAGGCTCACTTCCTGCGCCTGCACAAGCGCCTGTGCCTGCACAGCCCGGCCTCGGCCGCGAGGCGCTCGTCGCGCGCGAGGTCGCGGGCGGTTCGCGCGACAGCCAGCGCCCACCATCGCATGCACACTTCGCCCGCAAGCATCAGAAGCGACAGCGAGCGTTGCGCATGCACCTGTTCCTACAGACTTCGCGCTTCGGCGTGACGTGCCGCCCGCTGCCCCGGCAACCCATAGCGGAACGCCCAGCTCCATTTCCCGTTTCTGCGCGCCCTCGTCGCAATGGAAGCGGTCCGCCTGCGCCGAAAGACTCGCCGCGAGCTCACCGGGCGTGAGACAGTCGGGCAGGTCGATGCTAGCGAGCGCTTCGTCTTGGCGCACTTCAAGGGTCGAAGCGAGCAGGTTACGCAACCAAGCCTGCTCGATCGCGCCGGCAAGCGACTGCGCGCGAGCGCCCGGGGACCAAGCCACCAGCGAGAGCGTCAGCTCCAGGTTCGTTGCCGCCATTCGTGGAAATCGCATGGCGCGATGTTGGCCACGGGCAGCCGACAACGGCCTGACCGCAGTATTACATCTTCGTAATCACGCGCCGAACCCGTGCAGCAGGCTGCACAATTGGCTGCGATCGGGGAATCGGACCTGAGGGAGGAAATGGTGAAGATCCTCATCGTCGAGGACGAACGAAAGACGGGCGACTATCTGCGGCAGGGACTCAGTGAAGCCGGATTCGTAGCGGACTTGGCCCGCGACGGCATCGACGGTGCGCATCTGGCGACGCAAAACGACTACGACCTCGTTGTGCTCGACGTGATGCTGCCCGGAATGGACGGCTGGGAGGTGCTCAGGCGCATCCGCGCGCAGGGCCGGTCAATGCCCGTACTGTTTCTCACCGCCCGCGACCAGGTGGACGATCGCGTCAAAGGCCTGGAACTCGGCGCTGACGATTACCTCGTCAAGCCCTTCGCATTTTCAGAATTGCTTGCGCGCGTGCGGACGCTGCTGCGACGCGGGCTCGGGCGCGAGCAACAGCGATTGCAGGTCGCCGATCTCGAGCTCGACCTGCTGCGGCGCAGAGTGGTTCGAGCGGGCAAGCGTATCGATCTCACCGCGAAGGAATTCGCGCTGCTCGAGCTGCTGCTGCGCCGTCAGGGCGAAGTCCTGCCGCGCTCGCTCATCGCCTCGCAGGTCTGGGACATGAACTTCGACAGCGACACGAACGTGATCGAGGTGGCGGTACGCCGCCTGCGTGCGAAGGTCGACGACGACTTCGAGCCGAAGCTGATCCACACTGTGCGCGGCATGGGCTACGTGATCGAGGCGCCGGAGCAAACCTGATGCGAAAACGGCGATCGATCACGTTCCTGCTCACGCTGTATTTCTCGATCGCTTCGACCGCGGTTCTCCTCTTCGGAGGCTACTTCGTCGGGCGGCTGGTCGACGCACACCTGATGGAGCAGGACCAGGCCGTGCTCGAAGGAAAACTGGAGCTCGTGCGCAACGTGCTCTCGAAGGTGCGCACCGAAAGCGAGCTCGTCGCAGTGCACGACAAATTGGCCGAAGCGCTCGTCGGGCACCACGACCTGTTCGTTGCTGTCGTCGCGCCTGATGGCAGGAGGCTCTACAGGTCCGAAGGCTTCGGGCTCGCAAACGGGCCAGCGTGGTCGGTTCCGTCGGCCGATGCACCGCAGGCCGCCGAAGCGAGTATGCGAGAGCACGAAGGCCGACTGTTTCGCTTCATCTCGATGACCGCGGACACCGGAATCGAGGGCGCGCAGCCGGCGGGGATCGTCGTCGCACTCGACATCGATTTCCATCGCCAGTTCATGACCGACTTCCGCAACAGCCTGTGGGTGAGTGTCGCGGTTGGCATCGCGCTGTCCGCGCTGCTGGGCTGGTTCTCGGCGCGTCGGGGCCTCGCGCCCGCGCGCAAGGCGCTGAATCTGATGCAGCGCGTCTCCGCCGATCGGCTCGGCGAGCGCTTGCCGCCTGAATCGATGCCATCGGAGCTCGCTCCGCTCGCCGCGGCCTTCAACGACATGCTGGCGCGGCTCGAGGATTCGTTCCGGCGCCTGTCGGACTTCTCGTCGGATCTCGCACACGAGCTGCGCACGCCGGTCAGCAACCTGATGACGCAGACGCAGGTTGCACTCGCCCGTGCGCGCACCGCCGACGAATACCGCGAGATCCTGTACTCGAACCTTGAGGAGTACGAACGGCTCTCGCAGATGACCTCCGACATGCTGTTCCTGGCCAAAGCCGACAACGGATTGATTACCACGCGAACCGAGAGCGTCGATCTGGCTTCTGAGGTCGAGCGCCTGTTTGCGTTCTACGAGGCGCTGGCCGAGGAGCGCGGCGTGCGGCTCGTACTCACCGGCGAGGGACGCGCACGCGCCGACCGCGACATGCTGCGGCGCGCGGTGAGCAACCTGTTATCGAACGCGATCCGGCACACCCCCCGCGACGGGGAGATTCGCGTGACGGTCGGCGCAGGTCGTGCCGGGCAGACCGAGTTGAGCGTCGAGAACCCCGGGCTGCCGATCGCGCCCGAACACCTGCCCCGGCTGTTCGACCGCTTCTATCGGGTCGATGCCTCGCGCCGGAAGGAGGGCGAGGGAGCGGGCCTCGGCCTCGCAATCGCGAAATCGATCGTCGAGGCCCACGGCGGATCGATCTCGGCGTCCAGCATGGAAGGGACGTTCCGCTTCGCGTTCACCGTGCCCGCCGCCTGAGCGCATGGAGCGCCCGAACTTCGTCAGCGCAGTCGAGACCCGATCTGCCGCGCCCGTTGAATCGGAAACAGGCGCGGAGCATAGTATTCGCCTCACCAGACCGAGGGCGTCCGCGCAGCGGGATCATTGCGCGCTTCGAACCACGGTGCAGCTACTCTGTCGACGAAGCCGCACTGCCGTTCGACGCGCTCGAGAGCATAGGAGAGGCGGATCGTGAACATTGCATTGATCGGCGCAAGCGGTTATGTCGGTTCGGCGCTGCGAAACGAGGCCCTGGCGCGCGGTCACAAGGTCACGGCCCTCGTTTCCCAGCCCGTCAAGCTCAAAGCGCAGGACAATCTCAGCGTGGTCAAGGCCGACGTGCTCGACGAGGCAGCGCTGGCCGGCTTGCTGCGAGGTCACGGCGCTGTCCTGAGCGCGTTCAGCGGGCAGGCGCAAGCCGACGTTCTCGGCTACTACCTGCGCGGCTTCCGCTCGATCATCGCCGCGGTGAAGAACTCCGGTGTGCCACGCCTGCTGATGGTGGGCGGTGCGGGCAGCCTCGAAGCGGCGCCAGGCGTGCTGGTGATCGACACGCCGCAGTTCCCGGAGGCGTGGAAGGCGACCGCCGAGGGCGCGCGGCAAGCGCTGGAGTTGCTGAGGCAGGAGCGCACGCTCGACTGGACCATGCTCAGTCCCTCGGCGATGCTCGAACCAGACAAGCGGACCGGTCAGTTCCGACTCGGCGACGACCGACTACTGGTAGACGCGAACGGCGAGAGTCGCATCTCGCTGGAGGACTACGCGGTGGCGATGATCGACGAACTCGAGAAGCCGGCACATTCGCGACGGCGTTTCACGGTCGGGTACTGAGCTTCAGCGTCCGCGCGCTGCCCGCTCGCGCTCTTCGTGGCGCCGCTGCACGTCCGCGGGCCACGTCGAACGAATGTACGCGAGCACGGCACGGATCTCGGGGTCGGAAAGCGTGCCACCGAACGCCGGCATATCGCTCTCGTAGCCCGCGGGCGCGTATTTTTCGACACCGTCCTTCACGATCCCGAACAGCACATCCGACGGATGGTGCCAGGTATGACCGGTCGCGTCGTGCGGCGGCGCCGGCATGCGCCCCGAAGGCAGGCGCTTCATCCAGTCGGGCTGGCCTTCGAGATTCGCGCCGTGGCAACTCGCGCAGTACCGGTCGTACAGCGTACGGCCCTGCCCAAGAACGGCAGCATCGTTCGTCTCGATCCACTTCCCCCGCGGCGAAAGCGCGATCTGTTGCCATCCCAGCGCCACGCTCGCCGCGATCGCGAGTGCGGCGAGCGAAATCCAGATCCAACGCGTCATTCCGTTCCTCAAGTGCGAGCGTTCCTCAGGCGCAACGCGTTCGATACCACGGAGACCGAGCTCAGGCTCATCGCCAATGCCGCGATCAACGGCGAGAGCAGCAAGCCGAACGCCGGGTAGAGAACGCCGGCGGCGATCGGAACGCCGAGCGCGTTGTAGATCAGCGCGAAGCCGAGGTTCTCCCGCATGTTGCGCACCGTCTGCGTGGAGATTCGGCGCGCACGCGCGATCGCGCGAAGGTCGCCCTTGACCAGGGTAACGTGTCCCGCATTCATCGCGACGTCGGTTCCGGTGCCCATTGCGATGCCGATGTCGGCTCGCGCGAGTGCGGGTGCATCGTTGATCCCGTCGCCCGCCATCGCCACGCGGCGTCCTTCGGCCTGCAGCCGCTCGACGAGCGCGACCTTGTCGGCCGGCTTCACTTCGCCGATCACCTCGTCGATGCCCAGCTTCTCGCCGACCGCGCGTGCGGTGGTCCAGCCGTCGCCGGTCGCCATTACGATCCGCAGACCCGCGTGCTTCAGGGCTCGCATGGCCTCCGGCGTCGTCTGCTTGATCGGATCGGAGACGGCGAGCAGTCCCACCGCCTGCCCGTCCACCGCCAGATACATGACGCTCGCGCCCTGCGCGCGCAGCTTCTCGGCTTCGCCGGTCAGTGCACCGTATTGCACGCCCTCGTCGTCCATCAGAGCGGTGTTGCCGAGCGCGATCCGGCGGCCTTCGACCGTTCCGCGCACGCCGATCCCGCTCGCCGACTCGAAGCCCTCGGCGGCGACGAGGGCAAGCCCGCGGCGCCTCGCCTCGTCGACGATCGCATGCGCCAGCGGATGCTCGGACCCCTGGTCGAGGCTTGCTGCAATCCGCAGCACTTCCGTGTCGTCCCAGCCTGTAGCGGCAACGGCGCGATCGAACGCAGGCTTGCCTTCGGTGAGCGTGCCGGTCTTGTCGACCACGATGGTGTCGATCGTGCGGAAGGACTCGATCGCCGCGGCATCGCGAAAGAGGATTCCCTGCGTCGCGGCCTTGCCGGTGGCGACCATGATCGACATCGGCGTCGCCAGCCCCAGCGCGCAGGGGCAGGCGATGATCAGCACGGCGAGCGCATTGAGCGTCGCGAACACCCAGCTCGGCTGCGGACCGAAGAAGCCCCAGACCAGGAACGTGAGGACCGCGATCGTCAGCACGGCGAGCACGAACCAGCCGGCGACGACGTCGGCCAGGCGCTGCATCGGCGCGCGCGAGCGCTGTGCCTGCGCGACCATCGCGACGATCTGCGAGAGCATCGTTTCGGATCCGATGCGTTCGGCCTGCATCACCAGGGCGCCGCTCGTGTTTATGGTCGCGCCGACGACCTTGTCACCGGGACGCTTCCCCACTGGAATCGGCTCGCCGGTGAGCATCGACTCGTCGATCGAGCTCTCGCCCTCGAGGACGACGCCATCGACCGGCACCTTCTCGCCGGGCCGGATGCGCAACCGGTCGCCGACGTGCACATGGTTGAGCGGGATGTCGGCTTCGGTGCCGTCGTTGTTGAGCCGACGAGCCGTTTTCGGTGCAAGACCGAGCAGCGACTTCAGCGCAGCGGAGGTCTGGCCGCGCGCCTTCAGTTCGAGCATCTGCCCGAGCAATGTGAGCGAGACGATCACCGCGGCCGCTTCGAAGTACACCCCTACGCGACCGTGCGCCATGAACGAGTCGGGAAACCATTGCGGCGCGATCGTCGCAGCGACGCTGTAGAGGAACGCTGCGCCCACGCCGATTCCGATCAGCGTCCACATGTTCGGGCTCGCATTGCGAATCGACTGCACGCAGCGCACGAAGAACGGCCATCCGGCCCAGAGAACGATCGGGATCGACAGCACGAGCTCGACCCACGACTGCGTCGCCGGCGACATCCATCCGAAACGGTGTCCGAACATCGCCAGCGTTGTCACGATCACGGTGAGCGGAAGCGTCCACCAGAACCGGCGCGAGAAATCGCGCAGCTCCGGGTTCTCCTCGTCCTCGAGACCGGGAAGGAGCGGTTCGAGCGCCATTCCGCAGATCGGGCAGTTGCCGGGGGCTTTGCGCCGGATCTCGGGATGCATCGGGCAGGTGTAGATCGTCTCGCCGGCGGTAGTCGCAGCGGGGAGTGCAGTGCCGGGTTCGGCGTGTTGCGTGTGCGCGGCGCGCGTCGTCGGCCCGTGGGCATGACCGTGTGCGGCGTGGTGCGCGTGTTCGCCGTGATCGTGACCGATGCGTGCGCCAGAGGGGCTGCCGTGGCCACCCGGCGCGCCATGCGGGGCGGCTGGTTCGTGCGGCTTCCGAGCATCGGCCATGTAGTCGCTCCCTTTCGCTGTACGATCTTTCCGAATTACGCTCACTCCACCTGCACTTTGCCGACCATTCCCGCCTCGAAGTGCCCGGGTACGAGGCAGGCGAAGTCGACCGTTCCCGGCCGCTCGAACTGCCAGACCACGGCGCCGATCTGACGGGGCGCCAGCGTGATCGAGTTTGGCTCCTCGTGCTTCATCTCGGGCATGCGGCGCATCATTTCGGCATGCTCGCGAAGCTCGTCCATCGAGCCGATCACGAACTCGTGCGGGACCTTGCCGGTGTTCTTCAGGAAGAAGCGTACGGTCTCGCCCGCTTTCACGGTGATCCGGTCGGGCGTGAAACGCATTGTGTCGTTCATTGTCATGTCGATGACCCGGTTGACTTTCGCGGGATCCCCGGGCTGCCCGTTCACCGCAGCATGCGGGTGATCCTGCGCCGCATCGCCGGCGTGCATTCGGTGTTCGGAGTGCTGGTGTTGCCCCAGAGCGCGCTGCCCGCGCTGCTGCGACTGCTGGCCCTGGCGATCGTGCTGCCCGCGCTCCGACTGCTGCCCCTCGTGCTGTCCATGCTGCATGTGCTGCATCGGCTGCCCAGGTTGCAGGTGTTGCCCGTGACCTCCGGAATGCTGCCCGGCCGCGAACGCGGCAGCGGACATGACCATTGCAGGCGCCGCCGCAGCAACGAGGGAGAAGAGAAGACTTCTATTTGTCATCGTCCTGTGTCTGGAGTAGGGAATCGAAATGTGGTCGCCATTCAGAACCAGAAGCGAACCCCGGCGACCAGACGCGTGTCGCTGCCCCGTCCGCCGGCCTCACGCAAGAGATCTTTCGTCTCGCCGTACCTGCTCACCCATTCGACGCCGATGTACGGCGCGAACTGGCGCGTGATCTCGTAGCGCAGCCGCAGCCCGGCAGCGACATCCGAAAGGCCGCTGCCGATCCCGCGATCCGGGTCGCTCTTTCCGTATGCGTTGAGCTCGATGCGAGGCTGCAGGATCAGGCGTTGCGTGATCAGCAGTTCGTACTCGGCTTCGAAGCGCAGTGCGGTTCGTCCGCCGGCTCCCAGATAGGCGGCCGCGTCGAGTTCGAACCAGTACGGCGCAAGGCCCTGAATACCTACGGCGAGCCACTCGCGGTTCGGTCCTTCGCCGCTGTCGTAGCGAATGCCGAGCTGCGCATCCCAATAGGCTGCGAGTGCGTGGCCCCAAAGCAGTTCCGTGCGCGCGTGCTCCAGTTCGCCGCGCGATCGCTCGCCCTCGGCCTTCACGACCAGCCGGTCGTAGCTCGTGCCGAACCAGGCCTGCGCGTCAACGGCTGTGGCGTTGTCGTCCTCGCCATAGCTGCGCTCGAGCCGGTTCACCAGCAGCGCGCTGTAACGGTGCTCGTCGCCCAATCGCAGGCGCAAGCCGGGCTCCAGCGAGTACTTCCCTGAGCCGCGCACGAAACCATCGGAGTAGGCGTGCGGATCGCGTGCGTCCGGCGGCGGGGAGCCGCCCTGCATCTGCATCTCGCCATGGTTTATTGCCGGCTGTTCTCCGGTCGCGGGCGCAGGCGCGACCGAGGGAGGATCGGAAGCCGTCGGCGCGGCCTCCGACGGAGGCGACGCGCGCTCCGACGGGGTCGTTGCGGCGCCATGGTGCGTTCCATGATCGGCTGCCCCAGCGGGAGCGCCCTGCGCGAACACGCTCCCGGACAGGACCAGCACGGTCGCCGTTGCGGCGAGCAGAGTGGTTTTGTTCGTCATTGTTCTGTTTCCGATCTCGACTCAGGCCACGACGACTTCGCGGAACATTCCCATGTCCATGTGAAACGACAGATGGCAATGCCAGGCCCAGCGACCGAGGGCGTCAGCGGTCACGAGGAAGCTGATTCGTTGTGCGGACTGAACCGGGATGGTGTGCCGGCGCACCTGAAAACGGCCGTCCGGCGACTCGAGTTCGCTCCACATCCCGTGCATGTGCATCGGGTGCGTCATCATCGTGTCGTTGTGCAGGATGACGCGTAGCCGCTCGCCGTAGCGGAAGCGAACCGGCGTGGATCGGCCGAACTCCAGTCCGTCGAACGACCAGGTGTAGCGCTCCATGTTCCCGGTGAGGTGCAGCTCGACCTCGCGTTCCGGTCCCCTCGGATCGATCGGCCCGCCGCTCGTGTGTAGGTCGGCCAGCGTCAGGACGCGCCGGCCGGTGTCGCGCAGCCCGACACCCGGGTCGTCGAGGTTCGTCCGCGGCATATCGACGCGCATGTCGGTGCTCGCACCGTACTCGGTGCTCGCGTGGTGCACCGCGGCCGAGGCCGGCGCTCGCGAATCGGTTCCGTGTGCGCCGTGGCTCATCGCGTTGCCTCGGTGCATCGCTGCGCCCTGGTCCATCGAGGCGCCATGGTTGCCGTGCTGCGTGTCCGCGGCCATGCCCGAGTCGTGGTCCATGCCGCCCATCATGTCGGCCATCGTCAGCCACTGCACCGGATCGAGCGCAGGCACCGGTGCAACGAGCCCCGGGCGGGATGCGAGCGTTCCGCGCGCATAGCCGGTTCGATCCATCGCCTGCGCGAAGATCGTATGAGCGTCCTGCGAGGGCTCGACGAGAACATCGTAGGTTTCACCGGGTCCGAAGCGAAACTCGTCGACGGTGACCGGCTCGACATCGACTCCATCGGCCTGGACGACGGTCAGTTTCAGTCCCGGAATGCGCACGTCGTAGAACGTGTTCGCCGCGCCGTTGATGAAGCGCAGGCGCACGCGTTCGCCGGGTCGGAACAAGGCGGTCCAGTTGCCCGCGGGCGTAATGCCGTTGATCAGGTAGGTGAGCGCGTAGGTGGACAGATCGGCCAGATCGGTCGGATTCATCCGCATCTCGTTCCACATCTGCCGCTTGTCCAGGGCTGCACGCATCCCCTCGTGGGATACGTCGCGAAGGAAATCGACGACCGTGGGCTGGTTGAAGTTGTAGACGTCGCTCTGGACCTTGAGTTTCGCGAGCACGCGCATCGGATCCTCGTCGGTCCAGTCCGACAGCTGCACGACGTAGTCACGGTTCGCGCGGATCCGTTCGCCATCCGCCGGCTCGATGACGATCGCGCCGTACATGCCGGTCTGCTCCTGCATCCCAGAGTGCGAGTGGTACCAGTAGGTGCCGCCTTGCTGAACGCGGAACCGATACATGAAGGTCTCACCGGGCGCGATGCCTGGAAAGCTGATACCGGGCACTCCGTCCATTCGAAAAGGCAGCAGGATTCCGTGCCAGTGGATCGAGGTTGCTTGCGTGAGTCGGTTCGTGACACGAATCGTGATGGTGTCGCCCTCGCGCCAATACAACGTCGGCGCCGGAATCGAACCATTGATCGTGGTGGCGACGCGCGCAGTGCCGGTGAAGTTCACCGGCGATTCGGCAATGACGAGCTCGAACTCGGTCCCTCGTAGCACGGGTGCGGATCCCGTGGCTGCATTGCCGTTTTGCGACCATGCCCGGTCCGCAAGAGAAGCTGCGGACCCGAGGAGGACGCCACTCGCAGCAAGGCCTTGTACGAAACGGCGACGCGAAGCGATCGGCAACGCAAGCGCCGATCCAACAGGTGGAAAGGAATGTCTCTTCATTTGGGCGAGCTCCATCCAAAGGCGGGAACGACGCGTCGCAGCCGCGGAGCGTCGCCCGCGTCTGAACGCAACATTCTGCGGCGCGCTACCCGTCGCGAAGATGGCGAGCGGATTACAGGCGCGTAACCTCCCGGTCATCGCCGCGACGCGGCCTCGGGGAACTCGCGAGGCCGCTTCATGCCGCTTCCGGTGGTTCGAGCACATACCCCATTCCGCGCACGGTGTGGAGCAGCTTCGGCTCGAAGTCATCGTCGATCTTCGCGCGCAGCCGGCGCACCGCGACTTCGATCACGTTGGTGTCGCTGTCGAAGTTCATGTCCCACACCTGCGAGGCGATCAGCGAGCGCGGCAGCACCTCGCCCTGACGGCGCAGCAACAGCTCGAGCAGCGCGAACTCCTTGGCCGTGAGGTCGATGCGTCTGCCCGCACGGGTTGCTCTGCGGCGAAGCAAGTCGAGCTCGAGATCAGCGACGTGCAAGCGCTCCGGCTCGCGTGTGGTGCCCCTGCGCAATAGCGTGCGCACGCGGGCGAGCAGTTCGGAGAATGCGAACGGCTTGACCAGGTAGTCGTCGGCTCCGAGCTCGAGTCCCTTGACCCGGTCATCGACCTGGTCGCGCGCGGTCAGAAACAGCACCGGCATCGTCTTGCCAGCCGCCCGCACACGGCGCAGGACTTCCCACCCGTCGACCGCGGGAAGCATTACATCGAGCACCAGCAGATCGTAGTCGGCGTGCAGCGCGTGATGCACGCCATCGGTTCCCGTTCGAGCCAGATCCGTCACGAATCCGGCTTCGATCAAGCCCTGACTCAGGTAATCGCCCGTCTTGCGCTCATCCTCGACGATCAGGATCTTCATCGACAGTCTCTGTTCCAGTCGGTTTGCATGCGTTCCTGCATGCACATGCGCCGATTGTGCATGCGGCAAGTTGCGCGCAGCCGACAATTACAAAGATGTAATCGGCGAGTCAGGGCCCTGTCGAAATCGGGATCGCACCATGGCGCCCATGAAAAGAGCCCGACGCGCCTGCCTGAACCTTGCGATCACCGCTTCTCTTGCCCTCGGCATTACAGCTGTTCGTGCTCAGGGGCTTTCCGACGCGTTCGAGCGGGCATGGGCGCGATATCCGTTCGCGTCCAGCCTGGAGGCGCGCGATGCCGAGGCGCGCGCGCGCGCCGAGGTCGCCGCCGGAATGACTCCCGGTCCGGCGGCCGTTTCGTTGTCGGCGCTGAGCGATCGGTTGAACCGAAACCGGGGTGCAGAGAAGTGGGAAATCGAGGTCGGGGTGCCGTTATGGCTACCGGGTCAGCAAGCAGCCCGGCAGGCGCATGCCCGCAGCGCCGTCGCGGACGTCAACGCGCAAGAGGCTGCGCTACGGCTGCTGGTCGCGCGTGATGTGCGTGCGACCTGGTGGGCACTGGCGGCGGCGCGCAACGCGCGCGATCTCGCGTTGCGTCGAGTCACTACGGCACGCACGTTGGAGTCGGATGTACTGCGCCGCTTCGAGGCAGGCGAGCTGGCACGCACGGATGCAAATCTTGCGCGCAACGAGCGCTTGGCGGCCGAGGCCGAAGCGGTCGACGCGCAGACCGCCGTGCTGGGTGCCGAAGCGAAATACCGGACATTGACCGGCATTGAACCGCCGAGCGTGCTCACCGCTGAAAACCGGGCGCCGGGAGCAGCGTCGTTGCTGAATCATCCCGAACGCCACGCGGCGGCCACGGCCGCGGACCTGGCCCGCGCGGCGCTGCTGGTCGCCACCAGGTCCGATCGAGAGGCGCCGAAATTGGCGGTGCGCATGGAGCGCGACCGCGGCGACGGCGCAGAGCCGTTCTCCAATGCAATCGGCTTGAAGGTGACGATCCCCTTTTCCTCCGGTGCGCAAGTGCGACAGCAGACCGCCGCCGCACTGGCCGACGCTTCGAGGGCCGACGCTGCACTGGCGTTGACCGATGCCAGGCTCGCCATCGAAGTCGAGCGTGCGCGTGCGGCGCTCGAAGCTGCGGAACGGCAGCTCGCAACCGCTCAGCGCCGGCGCGAACTCACGGCGGAAAACCTGCAATTGATCGAGCGTTCGTTCGCGCTCGGTGAAAGCGATCTGACCACGCTGCTGCGCGTGCGAGCCACCGCGCTGGAGGCAGAGGCCCTCGTCGCCCGCCAGCTCGTGGCGAGCGACGCGGCCCGCTCGCAGCTGTATCAAGCCCTTGGAGTGCTGCCATGAAACGGATTGCCCCATTCCTGATCTCGATCGCGCTGGCGCTGCCCGCCTGGGCTCACGAAGGCGAGGACCACGGCGCGCCCGAGCCGACGGCTGCTGCCGCGGAAGCCGCTCCGCGTGCGGCGAGTGTTACCGAGACGTTCGGCGTGCTCGTAGCCGCACGCCACGGCGGGTTGACCCTCTATCTGGATCGTGCCGAAACGAACGAGCCGGTGACGGGCGCCCGGATCGAAGTGGAAAGCGGCGCATTGAGAACCAATGCCCAACCGGTGGAGCCCGGCGTGTACGGAATCGAGACGGAGCACTTCACGCGGTCGGGGAAATATCCGATGACGATCGCGGTCGAGACCGAGGACGCGGCGGACCTGATGAGCGTCACACTCGAGGTGCCTGATCAGACTGTGGCGGCGATGCCGTCCTCGACTCGCCCGATTTCATGGGACCACGCCGCCCTGTGGGGCGCCTCCGGCGCGCTGCTCTTTGCCGGGGTGGGGTTGGTTGCCGTGCGCCGCAGAACCCGGAAACCCGGAATCGATGGAGCCAAGCCATGACCTCGCCCTATCTCGCCGCGTTTTTCGCTGGGGCAATTGCTCTCGCAGCTACGTCTGTCGCAGCTCACGGCGATGAAGACCACGGGCAGCCAGCCGCGACTTCCGCTGTCGCGGACAAGACCACGAGCGCTGCCGTGGGTATGGACGACGGTGTCGCGGCACGACGCGAAGCCGATGGAAGTCTCTTCGTGCCCAAACCGGTCCAGTATCGGCTCGGCCTGCGCACACGCCTGATGAAGTCGGAAGCGCTCGCCGTTACCGTGCAACTCAGCGGAAAGGTCGTCGCCGATCCGAACGCCGGCGGACGTGTCCAGACGAGCCAGGCCGGATGCATCGAAGCGGGTGCAAAGGGCCTGCCCGTGCTCGGGCAACGTGTGAAGAAAGGCGAAGTGCTGGCGTGGGTGCAGCCGACGATCGGCAACATCGAACGTAGCGGCCAGCAGGCGGAAGTTGCCACGCTAGATGCGCAGCTCGAGATCGCGAGAAGCCAGGTCGCACGGTACGAGCAGCTCGATGGCACGATTCCGCGCAAGGACATCGAAGCCGCCCGGGTCGAACTGAAATCGCTGCAGGCGCGCCGGGCCGCCGTGGCCACCGGGTTGCACGCGCGCGAGCCGCTGCGAGCGCCGGTATCGGGTGTGGTGAGCGCGACCGCTGCGGTGGCGGGACAGATCGTGGAGTCACGAGAAGTCCTCTTCGAGATCGTCGATCCGGCGCACCTGGCGGTCGAGGCACTCGCTTACGACCCGGTGCTCGTCGATGGCGTCGAAGAAGGCAGTGCAACGCTAGCCGGAAGAACGATCGCGCTGCAATTCGTCGGCGCCGGCCGGCAGTTGCGCGGGCAGGCGCTGCCGTTGCTTTTCCGGGCTCGATCCGCCGAGATCCCGTTGGCGATCGGACAGCCGCTGCAGGTAATCGCCCGCACCGACGCCACCGTAACGGGGATCGCGATCCCGCAGGAGGCGCTGGTGCGCAACCGGGCGGGCGAGGTCATCGTCTGGGTCCATTCCGGTCCCGAGCAGTTCACTCCCCGGCGAGTCGAGTCCGAGCAGCTGGACGCGCAAACCGTCGCCGTGACCTCCGGGGTTGCCACCGGCGCCCGGGTCGTCGTTTCGGGCGCCAGCCTGCTCGCACAGGTGCGCTGACGTGTTCGAATTCCTCGTCAACACCAGTCTGAAGCAGCGGCTGATCGTTCTGGCGGTCTCGCTGCTGCTCGTCGTCTACGGCGCGATCACGCTGCGCCAGATGCCGGTCGACGTGTTCCCCGACCTGAACAAGCCGACCGTCACGCTGATGACCGAGGCGGGCGGCATGGCGCCCGAAGAGGTCGAGCAGCTCGTCACGTTCCCCATCGAGTCGAGCATGAACGGCATGCCGGGCGTCACCCGCGTGCGCTCGGTCTCCGGCATCGGGCTGTCGATCGTCTATGTCGAGTTTGAGTGGGGTTCGGACATCTACCGGAATCGACAGCAGATCACCGAACGCCTGAACCTGGTTCGCGAACAGTTGCCGCCGGATGTCGTTCCGCAGCTGGGGCCGATCTCCTCGATCATGGGCGAGATCCTGTTGATCGCTCTGCCGGCAGACCCCGATAAGGTCAGCCCGATGCAGGTGCGCGAATACGCCGACTGGGTCGTGCGGCCGCGTCTGCTCACCATCCCGGGTATCGCGCAGGTCATTGCCATCGGCGGCGAGGTGCGTCAGTACCGCGTCGAGCTCCGACCGGACCAGTTGCAGGCGCTCGGTGTGCCACGCGAGCGGGTCGATGCCGCGTTGAAGGATTTCGGCGCCAATACCAGTGGCGGATTCCTCGAGGCGCAGGGGCGCGAGTACCTGATCCGCCAGATCGGGCGTACCTCGCGTATCGAGGATCTCCAGAACATCGTCGTTTCGGTGACGAACGGCCAGCGCGTTCTGCTCAACCAGGTGGCGACGGTCAGCATCGCCCCGGCGATCAAGCGCGGCGATGCCGGCTACAACGGCAAGCCGGCCGTGATCCTCTCGGTGCAGAAGCAGCCATCCGCCGACAGCGTGACGCTCACGCGGGAAGTCGAACGCGCCATGGCTGATCTGGCGAAGGCTCGTCCCGCTGGAGTCGATGCGCCGCAGTTCCTGTTCCGGCAGGCCGACTTCATCGAGCGGTCGGTCGGCAACGTCGAGGAGGCGCTGCGTGACGGGGCGATTCTGGTCGCGGTGATCCTTTTCCTCTTCCTCCTGAACGTACGCACGACACTGATTTCGCTCACGGCGATTCCCGTCTCGCTGCTCGCGACCGCGCTCGTCTTCCGCTACTTCGGACTGTCGATCAACACGATGACGCTGGGCGGTCTGGCGATCGCGATCGGCGAACTGGTCGACGATGCCGTGGTCGGCGTGGAGAACGTGCTGCGCCGGCTGCGGCTGAACCGGGCACTGGAGCATCCTCGCCCGGTCGCCGAGGTGATCGCCAAGGCGACACTCGAGGTGCGTTCCGCGATCGTCTACGCGACGATCATCATCGTGCTCGTGTTCGTGCCGCTGTTCGTCCTGCCCGGGATCGAGGGCCGGTTGTTCACGCCGCTGGGTGTCGCCTACATCGTATCGATTCTCGCGAGCATGATCGTCTCGGTCACGCTGACACCCGTGATGGCGTACTACCTCTTGCCGGGGATGAAGCAGCTCGGGCACGGCGACAGCCCACTGGTGAAGGTGCTCAAACGGTGGGACGCGAAGCTGCTGAACTGGTCGTTCGGACACAGCCGAAGCCTGCTGGGTGCCGCATTGGTTGTCGTCCTCGTCGCGGGCGCCGCCATTCCGCTGTTTCCGCGCCCGTTCCTGCCGCCGTTCAACGAAGGAACGCTCACGGTGAGCCTGCTGCTCGAGCCGGGCACGTCGCTGGGCGAATCGAACCGGATCGGGGCGCTGGCCGAACAACTGGTCATGAAGGTGCCGGAAGTGACGCAGGTCGGCCGCCGAACCGGCCGTGCGGAGCTCGACGAGCATGCCGAGGGGGTGCACTCCACCGAAATGGATGTCGACCTCGAGACGTCCGAACGAGGTCGGGAAGCGGTGATCAACGACATCCGCAGTCGCCTGGTCAGCTTGCCCGTCGTGAGCAATGTCGGGCAGCCCATTTCGCACCGACTCGATCACCTGCTATCGGGCGTTCGCGCGCAGATCGCCTTGAAGGTGTACGGCGACGATCTCGACACGCTGCGCGGATTGGCCGAGGACTTACGTGGACGGCTTGCGCAAGTTCCGGGCGTTACCGACCTTCAGATCGAAAAGCAGGTCCGGATTCCGCAGACGAAGATCCGTATCGACTACGACGAAGCGGCGCGATACGGCGTCGCGCCCGGCGCGCTGCTGCGCGGCCTGGAGCAGATGGTCGGCGGCGAACGTATCACGCAGATCATCGAGGGCAACCGCCGCTTCGACCTCGTGGCTCGATTGCCGGAGAGCGGACGCGGAATGCACGCTCTTTCCAACCTGCTGATCGAAACGCCCGATGGCCATGTTCCGCTTTCCAAACTGGCCGACGTAGAGGACAGCGACGGCCCGAACCAGGTGAGCCGCGAGAACGCGCGACGACGCATCGTCGTGTCGGCGAACACCGACGGCGGCGACATGGCGGGCATCATCCGTTCGATCCGCTCCGAACTGGCTGCCAGGCCGATGCCAGATGGCTACTTCACGGCGCTGGAGGGACAGTTCCAGGCGCAGGAGCAGGCGTCGCGCCTGATCGCGCTGCTGGCGCTCGTGTCGCTGTCGATGATCTTTCTGGTGTTGTACAGCCGGTACCGTTCGACGGCCCTGACTCTCATCATCATGGGCAACATCCCGCTGGCACTGGTGGGTAGCGTGATCGCCTTGTGGATTTCCGGCCAGCCCTTGTCGATCGCCGCGCTGGTCGGGTTCATCACGCTGACCGGCATCGCCACGCGCAACGGCATTTTGAAGATCTCGCACTACATCAACCTTTGCGCGTTCGAAGGCGAGCGTTTCGGCCAGGCGATGATCGTGCGTGGGTCGCTCGAACGACTGACGCCGGTGCTGATGACGGCACTGGTGGCGGCATTCGCCCTGGTGCCGCTGCTGCTCTCGGCCGACGCCCCGGGCAAGGAAGTGCTTCACCCCGTGGCCGTGGTCATCTTCGGCGGGCTCGTCAGCTCGACGCTGCTCGACACCGTGCTCACGCCGATGATGTTCTGGCGATGGGGTGAAAAGCCGCTGCAAAGGCTTCTCGAGACACGCAGCACCGAAAACTACTGATTCGTTCAATGAAGGAGTGCATATGAAACCTTTCTGGCTGGGCGCCGCGCTCACGGTAGCGGTCGCCTTCTCGGCGCCTTCTGCTTTCGCGCATGACGACGCGTACCTGGACACGCAGAAGGCCCCCAATGGCGGTCAGTTGCGCATGGCGGGGCCGCTGCACTACGAACTCGTCACTCAGAAGAATGCTGTCGCTTCAGCCGACAGCCCGGTCGTCGTGTATGTCACCGATCACGCGGGCACGCCGGTCTCGACCAAGGGCGCAACGGGAACCGCGACGATCCTCGCCGGCAAGACGCGCAGTACCGCACCGCTTGCGCCCGACGGCGACAACCGCATGAAAGGCCTCGCACGCTACGTTCACGCCCCGGGCATGAAAGTCGTAGTTTCGATCACCTTGCCGGGCACTGCTCCGGAGCAGGCGCGCTTTACGCCGGGGTTGGTCGCGCAGGACGGGCACATGGATGGAGCTCACTAGCGCTGACAGCAGGGCACTCACCGAGCATTTGACGGGGTCGACATCAGAACGGATACCAATTGAAGAGCGAAATGAAGAGCGTGAATGTCGAGGTGAGAGGGCTGTTCGAGAAGCTCGATCACCTCGGCGTGGAAAAACGCGTCGGTGCACTGCCCGGCGTGTATCACGCCCATGCCAATCCCGCCTCGGGAAGCGTGACGGTGCACTACGACGCTGCGATGATCTCCGAGCCGCAGTTGCGCGAGGCCGTGCGCGAGTGCGGCTATCACTGCCGCGGCGAGGTGCAGCCCGATCACGTCTGCCGAGTGGCCGAGCCGGACATGCACGCCGCTCATGCGAAGCACGCCGCCCAACCCGGCGCCATGGACGAGATGGCGCACGACATGGGCCACGGCGCCGGGATGGACATGGCGGGAATGGTGCGCGACATGCGCAACCGCTTCCTCGTCTGCCTGTTCTTCAGCGCGCTCTTGTTCCTCTGGGCGCCGATGGGTTTGCCGCTGCCCACGCCGCCGGTGCCGTTCGGCCTGGAGCTCGACCACTGGCTGTTCGTGCTCGCGAGCGGCGCCGTCCTCTGGCCGTCGT
>CAADGM010000192.1 GCA_900696535.1 uncultured Planctomycetota bacterium | reverse complement strand
CGTCGGACGCGGAGGTCCGACGCTACTGCCGCCTCGTCGGAAGCGGAGGGCCGACGCTACGGCTTACGCCGGCACGAACGACAGGTCGGTGATGGCGCCGCTTGGCTGCGCCGCGATCTGGGGCTTGACCCGCATGCCGATGCGAACCTGCTCCGGCTTCACCCCGCGCAGCGGCGCCAGCAGACCGCCGCTCACGCCGTCGAACTGCACGAACGCGGCGACGACCGGCTCCGGCAGCGGCGTCTCGTCCAGCGATTCGCGCAGGATAGCGAAGCTGGCGACCGTCCCAGCTCCGCTCACCGCCTTCGTCGCGGTCATCTCGCAGAAGCAGTCTTCGCAGTAGAGGCTGGCCGGCAGGAACGTCCGCTTGCACTTCGGGCACTCGGAGGCGGTGAGCTCGCGCTTGTCCTTCAGGGCGCGGAAGAACTTCTCGCCCGCGACCCCGTGGGTGTAGCGATGCCACACGCCCCAGTCGCCGGTGACGGGCTTAAGTTGCGTCGTGCTCGTGACGTATTCGCGCATCGGTCGGTCTCCCGGCTGGCACGCCGTCGGCGGCCCGCTACATCGGCCGGAAATAGAGGATGTCCGTGATCTGACCCTCGCGCTGCTCGGCCGGCTTCCACACGGCCTTCACCGGCGTGCCGACCTTCACCCGGTCGAGCACCGCCTGGAGCGTGTCGCCAACCTCGCCCAACAGGTGCAGGATGCCCATGCCCGGGCTGGCGCCGTCGATCTCGATGACCGCGGGCACCTGCGGCGTACTCCGCCGCGACGCGTCCCAGTTCACGAACGACACCGAGAACGTGTTGATGCGGCCGGTGTCCTTGAGCTCCACCCACTCGTCGCTGCGGCGGAAGCACTTCTCGCAAAACATGCGGGGCGGAATCACGATCCGCTGGCAGCCGTGGCACTTGCGCCCCAGCAGCTTGCCGTCCTTGAGTGCGGCGAGGAACTGCCCGATCGCCGCGCCGCTGTCCCACGCATAGTCGATCTTGCCGCGCCACTCGGTGGTGAGGACCTTCCCGGAGCGGAGGTCGTCTTCGCGAAGGGCGTGGCCGCGGATGTCGGTGTTCATGGTCGTCATCCTACACCCCCAGAACGATCACGGTGCCCACCTGCATGAGGTCGCCCCACGCCTGCGCCAAGCCGCGCTTGACGTTCCGCTTGACCTGCCGGGCGCCGGCCTTGCCGGCAAGCTGCCAGTAGATCTCGGCGACCTTCATCAGGCCCGCGGCGGCGATCGGGTTGCCGACGCCGAGCAATCCGCCCGAGGGCGACGTGGGGATGCCCTTGGTCGTGTCGCGGTCGAAGAAGCCCTGCTCGAGGAGCTTGGGCGCCTGGCCCTTGTCGGCAAGCTGGAGCCCCTCGAGATGGTGCAGCTCCTTGTAGGCGAAGGGGTCGTAGGGCTCGGCGACGTGGATTTCCTCGCGCGGCCTGGTAATCCCGGCCATCTTGTAGGCCGCCAGCGCGGCCTTCTCGACGTACTCGGGGTAGCACAGGTCGCGGTTGGTCCAGTAGGACGTATCCAGGGCCCAGCCCACACCTTCGACCCAGACGTGCTTGCCGCCCTTCTTCCGGGCGAAGTCCTCGTTGGCGAGGACCATCGCGCCGGCGCCGTCCGTGACGGGGCTGACCATCAGCCGCGTGACCGGATAGGCCATCACCTCGGCGCTGACGATCTCGTCGACCGTCAACTCGCCGCCAAGCTGACAGGCCGGGTGGTCCTTGGCGTTGCGCTTGTTCTTCACCGCCACGCCGGCGATGGTCCGCTGCGAGATGCCGTACACCTGCATGTAGCGCATCATCTCGAGCGCGAAGATCCACAGCAGGTTCACGCCCAGGGGGCGCTCCGTGAACTGGTCGTAGATGGCGTTGAAGGCCCCCTGCGGGTGCGGCTGCGTCGGCGACATGCGCTCTTCGGCTATCACCAGGCACGTGCGGAAGCGTCCGCTGGCGACGTGGTACCAGCCGGCGATCGGCCCCATCACGCCGGAGCCGCCGCCGACGTACGGGCGGACCATCGGCTTGCCCTTGGCGCCGGAGCCGTCGAGCAGGTACTCGCCCTTCATGTGAACGCCGTCGAACGCGTCCGGAGCCGTGACGACCACCACGCAGTCGATGTCCTGGATGGTCAGGTCGGCGTCCCGCAGGGCCGCGTCGGCCGCCTCCCAGCACAATTCACGCCCGGTCTCCAGGCTCCGCCGCATGAACTTCGTCAGACCCGCGCCGAGCACCGCGACTTTCTGCATGGCTGGTTACCTCCCGCTCAGGACGGCCACGCCGCCCGTGGCTGTCGGCGCCCCGCGCCACGACGATACCAGGCCCCGTTTCGCGCCGGCCACCTGCCGCGCGCCCGCGTGCCCCCGTAACTGGAGCACCGCCTCGTAGAGCCCGCGGAGCGGGTTGGCCTCAAACAGGTTCCCGCAACCGAGCGACCCGCCCGAGACGTTCACCGGCAGCTTGCCGCCCGGGTCGAACGTGCCCTGCTCCAGGAGTTTGCCCGCCATGCCGCGCTCGGCCAGCCCCAGCGCCTCGAGGTGCTGGAGTTCCTTGTAAGCGTGCGTGTCGTCGACCTCGGCGAAGGCCACGTCCTTCCGCGGGTCCTTGATGCCTGCCTCGGCGTACGCCTGCTTCGCCGCGGCCTCGGCATACGCGGCCCGACCCCAGTCGCGCGTGTGCAGGTTGCACGTGTCGCAGATCCACGCCACGCCGTCCACGAACACCGGCTGACCCCGGAAGCGGCCCAGCGCCGACTCGGCCGCGAGGATCAGCACGAACGCGCCGTCCGCCGACGGCGACGTGTTGAGTTCCCGCAGCGGGTCGGCAATCGGCCGCGAGGCGAGCACCTGCTCCGGCGAGATTCGCGCCGGGTACGCCGCGATGGGGTTCTTCAGGGCGTTGCCCCGGTTCTTCGCGGCCACGCGGGCCACCTGGGCCTCGGTCGTGCCCGAGTCGTGCAGGTAGCGCCGCATCTCCATCCCGGCCACGAAGGCAGGGTGCCAGGCGTGCGGCCGGACGAACGACGGATCGAGCGCCATCGCCTCGATGTGGGCCGGGTGGCGGACGTTGGATGCCTTGGAGTGCCCTTCGAGCAGCACGACCGGGTACTGCCCGGTCCGCACCAGCATCCACGCCACGCCCAGCCCCTCGATCCCGTCGCCGGACACGGTCTGCACCGGGCGCAGCACGGCGCCGATCTGGTCCGGCGTGTACTCGTCCATGATGCACGTGCCGTCCTGGTAGTCCTCGGCGACAGTGACGAACGAGTCAACGTCCTTGGGCGCTGCGCCGGCATCCTCGTACGCCCGGACCGCGGCTTCGAAGATCAGTTCTCGAAAGGAGGCGTGCGGGCTGACGGCCCGCAGGGGGGTGAATCCTGCGCCGACGATTGCGACTCGCTCGTTCATCGCCGTCACCTCGCGACTCGTCTAGACGTGCGTGGGTGCCCCAGGACGGGGCCGTGCCAGAGATATCCCAAGGATTTTGACCGCAACCGGCAGCGTGGTCAAACACAATTCGGGCACGAGCGCGATTTCCGCTGCGCGCGTGACGACATCTCGCCAGTCGCCCATCGCATCGCCAGGCCGCGAGACGAGCGAGCGAACGCGCCAGCCCGCGTGGCGGCGGGCCCGCTTGCGTCGCCAAGTCTCGCCCGCGACTGTACTTCGCGAATCGGGCCGCGCGCGGCGCAAACCTCCCGGTGAATGCCTGTGCGCGCGCGTCGGCAGGGCGGGCTAGCATCGCCCGGCGGCCGCAGTGCTGGCGGCGCGACCGGGGCACCGGTCGCCACGGAGAGCGGATGGGTGGATGCGAACACCTGGGTTGGAATCCTGGACAACGACGAGGCCAACCGCCGGCACCTGGAGACGCTGCTTGCGCGGTCCCTGGCCGGCATTCGCGTCGTCACGTTCGCCGCACGCGAGGAACTGCTCGCCTCACCACACCTGCTCGAGAGCCTTGCGTGCCTCCTTGTCGAGCTCGGCCCACGCGGCGCGCCAGGCATCGACATGTTGCGCGCGCTTGGCGAGCGACCGCTGCGCCCCGCCGTCCTCGCGCTCGCGACGGCGCCGGACACGGCGACCGCGGTCGAGGCGATGCGGCTGGGCGCACGCGACGTCCTGCTGCGGCCGCTGCGCCCGGCGCGCGTGGTCGAACGGGTGCGCGAAGCGGTGGACGGCCATCGACGCGACCGCCCGCGTGTGCTCGCGTACATGGATGCCGCTGCCCGCTGCGCGGCACTGACGCCGCGCGAGCGTGAGATTCTCTCGCTCGTCTCCCTGGGGCGACGGAGCAGGGAAGTGGCCACGGCACTGGGGATCACCGCGAAGGCGGTCGAGGCGTGCCGGTCGCGAATCATGCAGAAGACCAGGGCCTCGAGCCTGGCCCAGCTCGTGCGGATGTGGGTCGAGGTCGAGTCGCTCAGCGCTCGGGGCCTCGTGCCTCCCGCGCGCAGTCATCCCCTCGAAACCCGCCGTCGCGTCGCGCGGGATGGCGCCTCGAGGGGATGAGCGAGTGATCTTGCATGATCGCCGCACGCCGAGAGCACACCGCGCGCCAGAACCTGTCCCAGAACCCGTGGAGCACACGCTATCAGCGGGTGCTCCACGTCGCGCTCCTCTGAGTTCCGGGTAGGCTCCAGGTCACATGCGGCCCCTTCACCCCCCCCTCTCGGCGAGGGGCCAGGGAAGGGTCGGACGGCTCGGCGCGCTTACTTGCCCCACTCCGCAAAGTAGGTCTTCGCGCCGGTCGGATCAGCCTTCATCGACTTCGCGCCGGGCTTCCAGTTCGCCGGACAGACCTCGCCGTGCGTTTCAAAGTGCGTCAGGGCGTCGACCATGCGAAGGGCCTCGTCGACGCTGCGGCCCAGCGGCAGGTCGTTGATCAGCAGGTGCCGGACGGTGCCCTGCTTGTCGATCAAAAACAGGCCACGGTAGGCCACGCTGCCGTCGGCGGTGAGCACGCCGTAGTTGCGGCTGATTTCCTTGGTCAGGTCGGCCACGAGGGGGAACGCGATCTGGCCCAGACCACCCTCGGCGCGCGGCGTCTTGGTCCACGCGAGGTGCGTGTAGTGGCTGTCGATCGAAACACCGAGGAGCTGCGTGTTGCGTTCGGCGAACTTCGCGCTCGCGTCGCTGAAGGCGACGATCTCGGTCGGGCAGACGAAGGTGAAGTCCAGCGGCCAGAAGAACAGGACGACGTTCTTGCCGCGGTAGTCCGAGAGTGTGACCTGCTTGAACTGACCATCCACGACCGCGGTGGCGGTGAAATCGGGGGCGGGTTGTCCGACACGGGCTGCCATGCGATATCTCCTGTGAGTGCGTGTGGGTTCGTTGTTGTCGTGGCCATCCCCGCCGGCCAACGCGAACAGCGGATGCGGCGGGCCACGCGCAGCGGCACGCCGTGTCACGCGGCGGAACCGCTGATTCACCCGCATTATAGAGAGTTTCCTGCCTACCGCACGGCGCGCGCCGGCCCGGCCTGGTCCCGGCTACTCCGCCCCGCCGCTGCTGCTCGGCTGGCGAACCGTCGGCCGCTCGTCCGCGTCGGCCAGTCGGCGAACCAGCGTGGCCACGACCGCGGCAGTCGGAATCGTGCCCCGTCGATCCACCGTTTCATACGTGTCGCCGGTGGTGTGGTAGTGCCGTCCGCCGGGGCCGATGTCGCCCGCGATGGCCAGCGCACAGACGCCCGCCCGCATGAAGGGGGCGTGGTCGCTCCGCGTGCCGCGGAACGTGCGAATCTCGGGACTCATCTCGTAGGCCGAGAGGTCGCTGACGAACTGCCGCAGGAACGGCTCGATCTCCGGGTGGCCGTAGTGCCCGATCTGTTGCGGCCGCCCGGGCATGTCCAGGTTGATGACGGCGACGATGTGGTCCATCTCGTCGGCGTGGTCGCGGACGTACGCCTCGCTCCCACACAGCCCAAGCTCCTCGCCCATGAACCAGATGAACCGGACCGTGCGCCGCGGCTGCCAGCCGCTGGCCGCCAGGGCCCGGGCCACCTCGCGCACGGTCGTCGAGCCGCTGCCGTTGTCGAGCGCTCCCTCCGCCAGGTGCCAGCTATCCAGGTGCCCGCAGAGGATGACGACCTCGCGTGCGTGCGGCCCGCGGCCGGGGATCTCGGCGATCACGTTCCGCGGGTGACAGACCCAGTTCTCCGTCTCCAGTGAGATATTCACGCGGGGCGTCTCGCCAGCGGCCAGTCGGCCCAGCAGGTCGGCATCGTGACGAATGACGACGGCCGGCTCCGGCCGCGGCTCCGGGTGCCCGTTGCCGATCACCGGCTCGCGTTCTGGCGGCATCATCACGAGCATCCCCGCGCCACCGTGCTGTCGGACCAGCTCGAGCTTGCGCCAGCGTGTTGGCCCCGCGTCGCGCGTCAGCGCGAAGCGACCCGCGAGGCGATCGGCCTTGGCGGCGAAGTCCTCGGGCCGCCCGTCGCCGACGTCCACGAGTTCGGCCGTCACGCCCCCCGCCGGCGTCGACTGTGTGCGCCCGAGCGCAACAGCCCCCTCATAACGGCGGGGCGGATCGACGAGCAGCGTGACCTCGGTCGCCCGGTCCTTCCAGCAGTGCATTTCGAAAGCGTGGAAGCGGACATTCTTCAGCCCATACGATCGGGTCTGGGCCGCGATGAACTCCTCCGCTTGCCGCGCGTTCTCCGTTCCGCTCAGCCGCCCCCCCGGCATGGACAGGGCCCGCAAGTTCGTGGCGAACCGCGAGTGCAGCATGATCTCGCCGACCGCGAAGCGCTCGGCCTGCTCGCCGGGTGTGTGGCAGCCCAGCAGGGTGAGCAGCAACGTGACCGCACTGGCTGCTGCCAGGGAACGAGCATACCTGGGCACGTTGGACTCTCCTTCGACCCGCGGGCGCTGCCGCGTGCGCTCGGTTTATACCCGAACAGCCGGCAGGCTTCCCGTTCATCGCCCGTTCTTGTTGGCCCCCCGGCAGGCGGGTATGGTTCGCCCGTCGGACGCCGCGGCCACGAGGCGGCCAGGAGCATGGGTCGGCGCGCCGGCGGAGTGGGCATGCGAAACGTATTGGTCACAGGCGGCGCAGGCTTCATCGGCTCGAACTTCGTCCGCTACCTCCTGCGGGCGGAGCCCGACGCGCGGGTGGTCAACCTGGACGCCCTGACCTACGCCGGCAGCCGCGAGAACCTCCGCGATCTGCCCGGGGCCGAGCGGCACGTCTTCGTGCACGGCGACATTCGCGACCGCGAGCGCGTCGGGACGCTGATGCACGCGTATTCGGTCGACAGTGTCGTGCACTTCGCCGCCGAGTCCCACGTCGACCGCTCGATCACCGGCCCGGCCGCCTTCATCGACACGAACATCAATGGCACGTTCGTCCTGCTGGAGGCGGCCCGCGCGGCGTGGCTCGACGGCACCGCTCGCCGCACGGACGTTCGATTCCACCACGTCTCGACCGACGAGGTCTTCGGCTCGCTCGGCCCGGGCGAGCCCGCGTTCACCGAGCAGACGCCGTACCGCCCAAACTCGCCGTACTCGGCCTCCAAGGCGGCCAGCGACCACCTGGTGCGGGCGTACGGGCACACCTACGGCCTGCCGCTGACGATCAGCAACTGCTCGAATAACTACGGGCCGTTCCAGTTCCCCGAGAAGCTCATCCCTCTGATGATCCTCAACGCCGTGCGGGGTAAGCCGCTGCCGGTCTACGGCGACGGGCTCCAGGTTCGCGACTGGCTGCACGTCGAGGACCATTGCGAGGCGATTCACGCCATCCTGCGCCGCGGCCGGCCGGGCGAGACCTACAACGTCGGCGGCAACAACCAGCCCACGAACCTGGAGATCGTTCGGACGATCTGTGGCCTGCTGGACGAGCGCTTCCCCGACTCGCCCCACCGGCCGCACGAGCGGCTCATCCGCTTCGTCACCGACCGCCCGGGGCACGACCGCCGCTACGCGATGGACATCAGCAAGATTGGGCGGGAGCTGGGCTGGTCGCCGAGGCACTCGCTGGCGGACGGTTTGCGGGACACGATCGACTGGTACCTGGCGCACCCCGACTGGCTCGCCGCGATTGACGCCAAGGGCGAGTTCCAGTCCTGGCTGGCGCAGAACTACGCGACGCGAGGGACGGCCTGATGCGCGGCATCATCCTGGCGGGCGGCCGGGGCACGCGGCTCTATCCGCTCACGCGGACGGTGAGCAAGCAGCTCCTGCCGGTGTACAACAAGCCGATGGTCTACTACCCGCTCTCGATGTTGATGCTGGCGGGCATTCGCGAGATCCTGGTCATCAGCACGCCGGAAGACCTGCCGCTGTACCGCCGGCTGCTGCGCGACGGGGAGCAGTGGGGGCTGCGCTTTGCGTACGCCGAGCAGGACCAGCCGCGCGGGCTGGCCGACGCCTTCCGGATCGGGCGCGACTTCGTCGCCGGGTCGCCCGCGTGCCTCGTCCTCGGCGACAACATCTTCTACGGCGCCGGGCTCCAGGAGACGCTCGCCAGGGCCGCGGCCGTCGAACGCGGCGCGGTCATCTTCGCGTACCCGGTGCGCGATCCGCAGCGGTACGGCGTCGTGGAGTTCGACGCCGCCGGACGTGTGCTGAGCCTGGAGGAGAAGCCGGCCCGTCCGCGGAGCCACTTCGCGGTACCCGGGATGTACTTCTACGACGGCGACGTGTGCCGGCTGGCGGCCGAACTGCGGCCCTCGGCCCGCGGCGAGCTGGAGATCACCGATCTCAATCGCGTGTACCTGGAGCGCGGGCTGCTGCGCGTACTGATCTTCGGTCGGGGGACCGCGTGGTTGGACGCGGGCACGCACGAGTCGCTGCTCCAGGCGTCGAACTTCGTGCAGGCGGTCGAGGACCGGCAGGGCATGATGATCGCGTGCCCCGAAGAGATCGCCTTCCGAAAGGGGTTCATCGACGCCGCCCAGCTCGAGCGCTTGGCGGCGGAGCTCTCGGATCAGTACGCCGCCTACCTGAAACAGATCCTCCACGAGTCGCGTCACTGATTCGGACGGCAGGCACTGGTTCGGCGCCGGGGCGCTGTGTCGCAGTGCACACCCCCGGGCAGCCTGAGAGGCTGCACGGTGGTAGCCGGGGGCCAGTCCGCCGAAGGCGGACGCCGCCCCCCCGCCGAAGTCTCCGGCGCGCCGCACTCCCGGCGCGCCGCACCGCAGCGAGCACCTCCGGCAGCCTGAAAGGCTGCACGATCGTAGCCGGGGGCCAGTCCGCCGAAGGCGGACGCCGCCCCCGGTCGGATCGCGGCCAACCGGCCCACGACCCTGTAAGGGTCGTCGAATTCACACCCCGCGGCTCGGCCGTAGCGCGTGTCGCGATGCGGTGCGCGTCTTTTCGCGCATCGGGTTTCGCCGACCCCTTCAGGGTCGGGATGCGGCGTGGTCACGAGTCCGGGGGTGGCGGCTCGGCTGCGCCTGGCCTTGCCCCCGGCTACGATCGATCAGCCCTTCGGGCTGCGAAGCACTGATGCTCATACACCACTGATGGCGCGCGGCCGCGCCGGCGGACCCAGGCACGTAATCCAGGTCCGCCGGCGCATCAGGAGGAACGCTCGCTTCGCGGCCGCGCTACGGGCAGGCCGTCCCGATCAGCGACACGAACGGATCGATGTCATCGAAATCGACGTCGCCGTCACCGTCGCAGTCGGCATTCAGCCAGGGGCAATCGGGGTACGGCCAGGCGGCCTGCCCCTGGAGGGCCTCCACGAACGGATCGATGTCATCGAACGTGACGACGCCGTCGCAGTTCGTGTCGCCCGGGCAGCGCCCCGGCGTCGATTGCAGGCCAACCGCGGCGACGCGCGTGTACTCGCCCATGCCGTCCGCGTCCACCATCAGAACGAGATGGTGGATGTTGAAGGGCTGGTGCTCGAGCAGCCGCGCGCTCACCTCGACCGTCTTCGTCTCGCCCGGCTGAGCCGAGACGAAGTCGATGACCGGCTCACCTGGCGGCAGGCCGTTGAGGCTCACCACCTGATTGGTCGGGTCGCCGTCGGACGACTCGGCCACAATGGCGTAGTGCAACGACTGCGGCACGGTGTCCGTGTTCGTCAGGCCGAACCGCGCGACCCTGGCCGTCCCGACGGGGAAGTCGATGACGTGCGAGATGTCGATGGGGCCAACGACGATGAAGCACCACTTCCACGGTGCCGCGGTCAGCATCGAGCTGGCGCCGAACTGATTGCCCGTGTTCGTGTTGACCACGGTGGCGTCGTAGCAGGCCGTGCCGAGCCCGGCCGGCTTCGTGATGTTCACGTTCCACGTCTGGCTGCCCAGCGGGCCGATGAACGCGCCCGAGTTGGACGGGGCAAACCAGCTCGAACCCGACCACGGGACCGAGCAGTTGGCGTTCGCCGACATCGACCACGTGTAGTTGTAGCCGTTGCCGCTGTCGTTGAAGATCGTGAACGGCACGATCTTCGCGTTGTCGAACCAGCAGAAGCTGGTCACCGCGGGCAGGAACGCCCGCTCCTTGCACTTGCCCTTGGCGCCCGCAGCGTAGAGTCGCTGAACAGCCTGTGGGCTGAGCTCCGCGTTGAAGAGCTCGATCTCGTCCAGGTCGCCCAGGAAGTGCCCGCCACCGCCCAGCGCCGGCTCGCGGACACCAATCCACAGCGGCTTGCTGGTGCTGACGCTGCCGGGCTGGCCAAGCGGACTGAAGGCGGCCACGAACCCGCCGTCCACGTAGAACTTGATCCCGGTCGCGGACGTGCGGTCGATCGTCACGGCGATGTGGTGCCACTGACCATCGGCGACGCTGATGAGCGGCGCGTGGTTGATGAAGCTGGCACCGTCGGCGATCTGCATGCCCGGCCGGCCGTTGAACAGGTAGAACGAGTAGCCCTGCACCGGGTTGTCACGCTTGTCGATCAGGACCTTCACACCGACGTTGTCGGTCGTCCGCACCCAGGCGTCGAACGAGAAGTTCCCGGTCCCGAAGTTGAGCTGACCCGCGTTCGGCACGCGGATGAAGTCGCTGACGCCGTTGAAGCGGTGCGCACCGGCGACCTTGCCCGCGATGGCGGTGGTGCCGGTGTACGCCCCGTTGTTGGCCCAGGCGAGATCCAGCGCCGTGGCGCCGCTGGTCTCATCCAGCGGGAACCAGGCCACCATCCGACGCGGGGGCGGCGTGCAACGCTCGACGCAGGTCACCTCGACGTCGCCCAGGAGGGTCTTGTCCCCGAAGGACAGGTTCCCGTTCAGGTCGACGAGGATGCTGTTGTTGACCGTACCGCCGTTGCAGGGCATGCCCTGGAGTCCGTAGATGACCTGCGGGCTGAATTGCAGGGCGTCCGCGGTGCCCCAGATGCCGCTGTCTTCGTGGAAGTCGGCACCGCCGGCCGAGTTCGCTCCGCCGGCCATGCAACCCAGGCCGATGAACGTGGGCGTGAGCCACCAGCTCGAGCCGACCAGGGCGTACTTCAGCACGCGCGACGCGTGGGCGCTGGCGCCCATGTCGCCGTACATGCTGCGCTCGGAGACCAGCATGCAGCCGTTGGACGAGAAACTGATGTCCGACGGTGGATTGGAGTAGTCAGCCGTCCAGCTCCCGATCGTCAGCGGTGGCAGACCGATCTCGAGCTGCGGGCCGCCGCTGAAGTTGCCGCCCGAAAGCGCTATCGACCAGACCTGGTTGGCGGCGTTGGAGTCGGGCCGCCCGCTGTCCTCGACCCACAGGCCGTAGTACACGCGGTTGTTCCAGACGGCGATGCCCCACGGACGCTGGCCGAGCGGCGCGAAGCCGCCGGGATCGTTGGGATCCGGCGCGCACGTGCCGATCGTGTTGGTCGCGTGGTTGAACGTACTCAGGCAGGCGCCGGCCATGTTCAGCCGGTAGATGCGCCCATCCTCGAAGTTGGTCACGAAGAGCTGGTTGTTGGTCGCATCGTAGGCGATGTTGCCTAACCCGGGTCCGTTGTTCGGCAGGTTGGCGAACACGGACGGCAAGGCGGTGACGGCGTCGATCTTGTACACGGTACCCCAGCCACCCAGGCCCGTGAGCTGCGTCCAGTAGCTCGTGGACGCGGTCGTGTAGATGTTCCCGTTGCGGTCGACCGCCACGCCGAACACCGTGCCCAGGTTGGTCTCCGACCAGCTCGGGTGGCTGTAGAGCGTGCCGCCGAACCAGTTCGTGTTGAACGGCGCGAAAGCCTTGTTCTTCAGGTCGACGACAACCAGCGACCGCTGCGTGATGAACGGGTCGTAGCGCGTGCACACGGCCACTTCGCCCGTGAAGCCAGCGAAGGCCGGGTCCTCGAAGCGGGGCGTGCGGTTGTCGCAGTTACCGGGGCACTTGCACGCGGGCGTCTGGCCCGGGCAGTACTCGGGCGTGCACGTGGTGCCCACGCCGAAGAACGTGCCCTGGAGCTGCTCGGTGCACTGCACCTGGGTGGCCTGTACGCACAGGCTGTTGCCGCTGTTGTCATGCACGCAGCAGGCGCCCTCGCCGGGGCCGAGGCAGGGGTTCGGCGTGCAGGTGGTCTGCTGCCCCATCCAGACGCCGAAGTACACGTTGTAGCAGTCCTCGACCGTCACCACGATGCACTGCGCCGGGAAGCCGTAGCAGCAGGCACCCGGCAAGTTAGCCGTCGGGCACGTGTTGTTCGGCCCGCACGGCACACCAAACCCCTGGAACGTGCCGTTGTACGCGTTCACGCAGTCGGCCGGCGTCGTAACCACGCAGCCCTGCGGCTGCCCGGGCTCGCCGCCGTAGCAGCAGGCCCCGGTCTCGGTGCAGGGGTTGACCGGCGAGCAGCTCGTGTTATCGCCCTGGTACATGCCGTGGTAGGTCGCCTCGCACTCGTACGGCGTGGTCACAATGCACTGCACCGTGCCGGTGAGCGGGTCGACGTAGCAGCAGGCTCCGGTCGGCTCGATCGGTCCGCACACCTGCGGCGGCGTGCAGCTCGTGTTCGGGCCGCCCCACTGCCCGTTGTAGACGGAAGCGCAGTCGGCATTCGTGACGACGACGCACTGCCAGTTCGGCGTGCCGGCGACCAGGTAGCAGCAGCGCCCGAGTATCTGGCACGGATTCGGGTCGCACACCGTGCCGTTGCCCTGGTATTGCCCCTGAAGTTGCTCACACTCGATGGCCGTCATCACCGCGCACTGCGGGACCGGCGTGCCGGCCTGGTAGCAGCAGGCGCCCGTCTGGTTCTGGCACGGATCAGGGGTGCACAGCGTGCCGTTGCCCTGGTACTGGCCCTGGAGCAACTCGCACTCGATGGGCGAGACGACGCTGCACGTCGGCCCCGCCGGGCCCATGTGACAGCACGCGCCGGTCTGCGTCTGGCAGGGATCGGGCGTGCACGGCACGCCATTACCCTGGTACTGGCCCTGCACGAACTGGCACTCGATCGGCAGCAGCACGACGCAGGTCGGACCCGCTGGACCCATGAAGCAACACGCCCCCATGTCCGATGGGACGCAGGGGCTTGGGTTGCAGGAGGAACCGATGCCGAAGAACGTGCCGCCCCAGTTCGCACACTCCCCCTGGTAGAAGATCGAGCAGGTGAGCCCTCCCCCGGGCGGCGTGTAGCAACACGCCCCGCTGTTCGCTGTGCCGCACGGGGACGGATCGCAGTCCGTTCCCTGGCCGGCGAAGACGCCCTTGTAGTCGTTGGCGCACTCGAAGTTCGTTGTGAAGACGCACTGCGGCACGCCGGCTGAGTTGTGGAAGCAACATGCGCCTGTGATCGCATCGATTACCGGCGGCTTGGGTCGCCCGGCCTCGAACTTGCCGGCACCGGGACGGGGTGCATCAGCCGCGGCCGCCAGCGCGGGCGAAGCCAGCAGCGCCAGCGCTCCAAGAAGCAGCGGAGAAAATCGCGAACACTCGCGCAGCCACGGCCGCGGAGCACGAACGGCGGTCAGTTTCCAAGGCACGTAGAACATGTTCATCTCCCAACACGGCGTTTGGCCAAACTCGCCGGCCGCGCGATCAACGCAGTCTCCGGCCACACGCCGGGGGCGCGCGATAACGCTGTGAACTGCCAGGCGAGTCGGCCCGCAGCGAAGGCGGTCAAACACCTCAATCTGAATTCGCTTGGCCGGGCGGCGATCTCCAAGTTTCGGCGGCGGCTTTCGTTACGCGCGTGCCGCGGAAGCGAGCGTCCGGAAACATCACCCGGATGTTGAATGCTCGTAACCGGCTGGATACAATGAAGTTACAGCACTGGAGGTCTGTAAGTGGAGCCGGGGAGTTTGCTGTCGACAACCACTGAGTTGCTCAACGGACTCCACCAGCCGGGCAACCGAACGGCCTGGGACGAGTTCGACCGCCGCTACCGACCCGTCCTGATCGGCTTCCTCCGTCGAATGGGACTCGACGAGGCGGACGCCGCGGACGTCGCCCAGGAGACGCTCGCCAGCTTCGTGCAGTCTTACCGCGAGCACAAGTACGACCGCGAGCAGGGCCGGCTGCGCTCGTGGCTGATCGGCATCGCCCGCCGCCGGCTGGCCGACCTGCGCCGCGACGCGGGGCGACGGCGCGTGACGCGCGGCGAGTCAGCGATCGTGGGAATCCCCGAGGATGTCGATACCGAAGCGATCTGGGAACTGGAGGAGCGGCGTTTCATCTTCGAGCAGGCTGTCCAAGAGCTGCGGACGACGACGCGCTTCAACGAGCGCACGATTGGGGCCTTCGAGCGGATCGTGCTGAAGCAGGAGCCGGTCGAGTCGGTGGCCGCGGACCTGGACCTCACGCCGCAGGAGATCTACAACGCCAAGAACCGCGTTGTCGAGCGACTGCGGGACATCCTGAAGCGTTACGAGACGGCGCTCGCCGACGGCTAGCCGATGTCCGCGCCGCCCACATCCTGTCCGACCGATGAGGTGCTCGAGGGGATCGCGGTAGGGCGCTCGCCTGCCGCGGCGGTCGAGGCGCACCTGGCCGAGTGCCAGGCGTGCCGCGAAGCGCTCGAGCGCATCCGGCAAGACAACGCGTTCCTTCGCGGCTTTGCGATCGCGGGGAGCTTTCCGCGTCCGCCGGCCGGGCCGCGCCCGATCATCGAGATCCCCGGCTACAGCGTGGTGCGTGAGCTGCATCACGGCGGGCAGGGCGTGGTGTACCTGGCGGTGCAGCACGCGACGAAACGCGAAGTCGCGATCAAGGTGATGCGCCAGGGGCCCTTCGCGACGGTGGCCGACCGCGCGCGGTTCGAGCGTGAGATCGAAGCCCTGGGTAAGCTCGAGCACCCGAACATCGTGACCGTCCACGACGCGGGCGTGGTCGCCGGTTTCCACTATTTCGTGATGAACTTCGTCGACGGCAAGCCCCTCGACGAAGCCGCGCGCGACCTGCTGGGGCTGCCCGACCCAGCGTCCGGATCGAGACGCGCCGCCGGCGCGGGCGCCGCGCCCAGCCGGGCATCGCTGGTCGAGCTGCTCCGGCTTTTCATCAAAGCGTGCGATGCCGTGCACGCGGCCCACCTTCAGGGGGTAATCCACCGCGACCTGAAGCCGAGCAACATCTACGTCGATCGACGCGGCGAGCCGCACATCCTGGACTTTGGCCTGTCGAAGGCCGTCGGCCCGCACAACGGTGCGGCGATGACTGAGACCGGACAGTTCGTCGGCTCGCTCCCCTGGGCCTCACCCGAGCAGATCGAGGGCGCCCCCGGCAAGATCGACCTGCGCACCGACGTCTACTCACTGGGCGTCATCCTCTACCAACTCCTCACCGGCAAGCTCCCCTTCGACGTGGGAAGCAACCTGCGGAACGCAGTGGATGGAATCCTGTTCCGCGAGCCCGCACGGCCGAGCGTCACAGCCGCCGAGACGCTCGCGATGGATGGCGCCGTGGCCATCGACGACGAGCTCGACACCGTCGTGCTCAAGTGCCTGGCCAAGGACCGGGCCCGCCGCTACCAGAGCGCGGGCGAGTTGGCCCGCGACCTCCGCCGCTACCTGGCCGGCGAGCCCATCGAGGCCAAGCGCGACAGCATGGTGTACATGCTGCGCAAGACCCTGCGCCGCTACCGACTCCGCGTGGCCGTCGCCAGCATCTTCGTGGTATTGCTGGGCGTGTTTGCCGGCGTGATGGCCGTGCTCTACCGCCACACCGCGCAGCTCGAGCGCGAGGCCTTTCACTCGGCCGAGGCCCTCAGCGAGATGCTCACGCTGAGCAACATCGAGCAGGGTCGCATGGCCGGCATGCTCGGCAACATGGAGCAGGCCGAGCAGCTCCTGTGGCGCGAGCTGCTCGTCCACCGCGCCGCGACCGACCGGGCTCCCGCGCGCCTGCACGATCCGCCCGGCCCGCCAGAGCCCTACTGGGCGCTCTGGGAGCTCTACCGCCGATTCCCCTGCCTGCGCAGCTTCGATGCGGCCCCCGGCGTCTGGCGGAGCGTGGCCACCGCTGCGGACGGCGCCGGCGCATGGGCGGCAGGCAGCGACGGCGAGATCCGACTTCTCGGCCCGACTGGCGACACGCGCGACTCCTACCGCCTGGACTTCCCGCGAGCGCGCACACTGCCCATCGTGGCCCCGACCGGCGATTTCGCCCTCTGGCATGACGGCGTGCGGTTCACCGTGTGGAGTCGCGAGGGCGGGCTGCTGGCCGCGTTACCCACCGGGACACAGACCGCGTTGGCCACGGCTGCCTTCTCGCGCGACGGGCGCCGGCTGGCGGCGCTCGCCGACGGGGCGGCCGTCGCATGGAGCACACGGCCGTTCGCGGAGTTGGCCCGCTTTGCCGCCGACGGGGAGCCGCTCATCGCCACCGCCCTGTCGAGCGATGGGCGCCGGCTCGTCGCCCGGGACCGCTCCGGGGCGCTCCACCTCTGGGACGTTGACGCGAAGGAGTACATCGCCACCTTCAGTCGCCCCATACCCGCATTCGCGACGCAGCGCACTTACGGCGAGCTGCTCTTCTCGCCCGACGACCGCTGGCTGGCTGACGCGCGCGTCGATACCGCCGGCTGCATCTGGGACCTGCGCGCCAATCCGCCCATCGCGATCGAGCTCGCGGAGCGCCCGGGCGAGTACCGCGTGCAGAGCTTCAGCCCGGACGGCCTCCGCCTCGCGATTGGTGACCTGGCCGGTGCGCTGCGCGTTTTCGATACGGCAACGGGCCAGCGGCGCTCCATCTTCGTCGCACACCCCGGGCGAATCATGAGCGTCGCCTTCACCGGGGACGGCCTGGGCGTGTGGACGGGCGGCGCTGACGGCACGCTGCGGCTGTGGGAAGTTGAGCCCGATGCGGACGTGTGCAGCGTGCGAGTCGCCGGCGACGTCTTTCACACGGTCGAGTTCAGCCCCGACGGGCGCTCCGTGCTGGCAGCTGGCGGCCTGGGCCGGCTGCACCGAGTCGCGCTTGACGGGCTGGCGTCGCAGACGACCCGGTTCGAGAACACGGCCGAGATTCCGTGCGTGGCGATCGCACCGGACGGGCAGCGCATCGCAGCGGGCACCTATGGCCGAGCGGTTTACGTCTGGGAGAGTTTCACTGACAACACAGCGCCGAGGCGCCTCGACCAGCCCGGGCTGGTCAGCTACGTCTGCTGGAGCCCGGACGGGGCGCGACTGGCGGCAGCCTGCGACGACCGCGTCGTGCGCATCTGGCGCACGGCCGACTGGACACTGGAGCATGAGCTGCGCGAGCCGCGCGATCGAGTCCCGCAGGTCGTCTTCGACCCGGCCGGCGCGCATCTGGCGGCCGCTGTCCGCAGCGGGGCGCTGCTGGTCTGGGACCTGGCCACGGGCGCGTGCGAGACGTGGAGTCCGCCCTCGGGTCGGCCCGCGCGCACGGTTCGCTACACGCCCAACGGCCGCTACCTGCTCGTCGCAGGCGCCGACCGGACGATCGGCATCTGGAGCACGTCGTCGCGGCAACGGGAGGCGACCCTGGTCGGCCACAACCAGGAGATCTTCTGTCTCGACGTGAGCGCAGACGGACAGCTTCTCGCCAGCGGCGACACGGGCGGCGCGATCCGCCTCTGGCACCTGGGCCTGCGCCGGCCGCTGGCGACCCTCGAAGGCCACAGCGACGCCGTCATGGCCGTGGATTTCTCGCCCGACGGGCACGTGCTGGCGTCGGCATCGCTGGACGGCTCGGTACGGCTGTGGGAGCTGGCACATCACGTGCGGCACATGGTCGGCAACCTGGAGGCCCAGCTCGCTCGCATCGGCGGCGACGAGATCGACCCAGCGCGTACCGCGGCCTGGCGCGCGTGGGCGCGCGAGGGCCTGGCGGCGCGGGCGCGGGAAATCGGCGCAGAGCCCACCCGGTAGCGCTCCGCTGAATACCGCCGCGACGCCTCTCGGGCGTGGTAGCGTGTCCTGTTCGCTTCTCAGGCGTTCCTCGGCGAGAACAGCGGCTCTCCACGGGTGTGCTGTATGACGTGCCGCCACTCTGCGAGCGGAGTAAGTGAGCAGCGGACTGGATTCCCGCTGTCGCGGGAATGACGGCGGCGCGTTCGCTCGCGCAGGAGTGACGGACGCCCCGCCGACGTGCAGGCCAACGGTTTCTTGCAGTACGCCGCCGCCCGGCTAAGCGCAAGACCGTCCTGGAGGCCGTTCCCCACGAGCGGCCCAGCCCTCTGCCCCTCCGCCCCTTCGCCCCTGCGCCCCTCGACTCCTCAACCCCTCGGCTCCTTGACTCCTTCCCTCCGCCCCTCAATTCCCCCGCCCACGCCGGTCCGTCATCCACCAGCGCTCGACGAAGGGCTGATGCCAGCGGTGTGGCTGCGTCGCGGCGGGCGGACGATCCATCCGCATCAGCTCGCCCACGCAGGCCAGCGTGACGTGCTCGAACTCGCGCTGGGCCTGGAAGCGCGCATCCTGGTCGCGATAGTCGCCCTTGGCCTCGTCAAGCGAGCCACCGGGTGCGTCGGCCGTCGCGTGCCCACTCCCCTTGCTGCGCAGACTCGCCAGCGGCGAGCGCGAGCTGGTTTCGTAGAGCAGCCCAACCGTGTCGGCAGTTTCGGGGCCGGTCGTGCTCGACACGTACACCAGAAGCAGCGGCGCACCGAGCCGCTCGGCCGCGTCGCACAGCGTGGCCAGCGTGAGCCCCTCCGGCCGCAGCGTACGGGGCGGCACGAAGACAAGGCTGCGCACCTGGCGAACGCCGCGGAATTGCTCGGTCCAGTACGCCTGCTCGGCCGGGCGCGGCGTAACGAGTGTCAACGGCGCGTCGCGCGCCGTCGTCGTGCGACTGAGCTTCGCGATGGCCAGGTCGCAGGCGAAGCGCCCTTCGCTCGGGGCAGCGAGCAGCCGATACCCGGAATCGGGTGCGGGGACATCACTCGTGGAGAGCGCGGCCGCCAGTTCCGCGCTGCTGGCCGCAGGGGCGTAAGTCACCACTGGCCGCTGGCTGCAAGCGCATAGCGCCATCAGCCCCGCGCTCATGATGACCAAGAGATGCCTACGCAGCATCGTACGTGCCTCCTCGGCGAGCAGACTCTACCGGGTCTATCGGTCCGTCCGGGCCCGACCTTCCCCGGGGGCAACATATGGAAAAGAGGGGCGGCCCGAGTACTGAACAGCCCGCCGATTCGAGCCGATAGCAACCCCGCCGCACGCTGCCGCGGTGCGTGCCTCGGTATGGGACGCGAATCGATGGAGACCCTCGCTCTACCCGCCAGCGCACCCCAGACGTCGGCGCCGCGGGCGGCGACTGCGCAGCGGCCGCGCGGCGGCTGGCGCGGGCTGCTCTGCACGCTGAGCCCGTCCGCGTGGATGTTCCTGGACGTGGCGGTCGTTGCGCTCACGGTTTGCGTGTCGCAGGCCGTTCTCGCCGGGCTGGGGCACCACTGGATCGCCGGCCCGTGGCTCTCGGCGACCGTGTTCGGGCTGGCGGTCGTGGTGGCGGGGCTGGTATTCGGGCTCTACGAGCGCACGACGCTCCTCTCGCGGGCGTCTATCCTGCTTCGCAGCACGCTGACGGTCGCGCTGGGCATCGTGCTGGCGTTCTCGCTGATCTCCACGCTCTTCTACGGTCAGGTCAGCCGCTGGATGGGGCTGATGGCCTTCCTGGCCTACGCCGCCTGCACCGTGCCCATCCGGCTGGCTGCGCACCACCAGCTCACGACGACGCGTTTCCGCGT
>CAADGM010000191.1 GCA_900696535.1 uncultured Planctomycetota bacterium | reverse complement strand
GTCTCCCCGGCGATGAGACTGTGTCCTGGCCTTACGCGGGTGAACTCGACGGGTTTGCGGCCGATGCTCACGGTTCCGTCGCGCCAGCGAGCGACCGTGAAGGTGGACTGCCCGAGGTCGCCGGGCTCGGGATGATCTTCGCGGAAGTGCGCACCGCGCGAGTCTTCGCGCGAGATCGCGGCCGCGGCGATCACGCGGCTCACCGCGATGAGATTCCTCAGGTTCAGCCAGTCGTGCCAGCTCAGGTTGAATGCGCGGTCCGTGCCGCCCACGCCAGTGCGCGAGAGTCGTGCGTCGAGCTCGGCGAGCCGGGTCGCCGCCCGTGCGAGCCCTTCGGCATCGCGCAGGATGCCCACGTCGTTCCACATGCAGTCGTAGAGCGCCTCGCGGATCTCCTCGATGCTCCCCGGCGCAATTGCCAACGGTGCCTCGTGCTCGGCGATGCTGCGCTCGATCGCGGCCGGATCGGGCTCCCTCAGCGCAGGATGGCCCGCAACCCAGGCGGCCATGCTGTCGCCGGCAATGCCGCCGAACACGGTGGAATTGGCCACGCCGTTGCCGCCGAGCCGGTTTGCCCCGTGCACGCCGCCGGTGTCCTCGCCGGCGGCGAACAGGCCCGCGAGCTGCGTCGTGCAGTCGACGCCGAACAACACGCCACCCATCATGTAGTGTGCGGTCGGGGCGACTTCGACCAGGCCGCCAGCGAGGTCGAAGCCGCAATCGGCGCAGCGTTCGACCATGCCCTTGAACATCCGGCGCACGTTGTCGGGCCCGAGGTGGTGCATCTGGATGTAGACGCCACCGTTCGGCGACGTGCGGCCGGCGCGCATCTCCGAATAGATCGAGCGCGAGACGATGTCGCGCGTCGCCCGTTCGGCGCGCGGGTCGTAGCGCTGCATGAAGCGCTCCCTGGCCCCGTTGAGCAGTTGGCCGCCAGCGCCGCGCAGACCCTCCTCGAGCACGGTGCCGGTCATCCGCGTTCCCGGCCCCGCGAGCAGACCGGTGGGGTGGAACTGCACCATCTCCATGTCGCGCAGACCGAGTCCGGCACGAAGTGCCATCGCCAGCCCGTCGCAGCTCTTGTCACCCGACGGCGTGTGGTACTTGTACATCGTCGGACCGCCGCCGGTGGCGAGCAGCACCGCCCTGGCCTGCACGAAGACGAAGTCGCCTGCGCGCATGTCGATCATCAGCACGCCGGCGATCGCCGAGCCGTCGGCAGTGCGGATCAGCTCGACGGCGCGATGCTCCTCGAGCCGCCCGATGCCGCGCGACCAGGCCTGCTCGGCCAGCCGGTTGATGATCTCGATGCCGGTCAGGTCGCCCTTGTGCACCGTGCGATCGAAGGTCTGCCCGGCGAACGCCTTCTGGTGCACCGTACCGTCCGGATTGCGATCGAAGAAGCAGCCGAGCTCGTTTTCCAGCTCGTGGATGCGCTCGACCGCGCCGGTGACGAGCGCCCAGGCGAGATCCTGGTCGGACAGCCACTTGCTGCCTTCGACCGTATCCATGAAGTGGCGCTCGATCGAGTCGCCCTCGGCCAGTGCAACGTTGTAGCCGCCCTGCACCATCCGTGTGCAGCCGCTCTTGCCGAGAAGACCCTTCACCGCGACCGTGATCGACAGCGACGGGTTCGCCTGGTGTGCGTGCAGCGCGGCAAACAGGCCCGCGCCGCCGGAACCGAGGATCAGGATGTCGGTCTGCAGCGTGCGCAGCTTCACCGCGGCTGCACTCCGAGACTGGCGAGCACCTGCGCGCGCCGCGCGTCGACGTCGTGCCGCACGCTGTCGTACAGGCTGCCGCCGTGGCTGTCCATCGCCACGAGCAGCGGGCCGAAATCGCGGATACGGAACTTCCACAGAGATTCCGGGTTCAGCTCGTCGAGATCGACATCCTCGATGCTCTCGATCCAGGTGGTCTCCAGCGCCGCGGTGCCGCCGACGATCGCGAGGTAGATGCCGCCAAGCGCGCGAAAGGCCGCGAGCGAGGCGTCGCGCAGGCCGCCCTTGCCGATGATGATGCGCACGCCCTCGCGCTCCATCAGCGGCCGGGTGAAGCGCTCCATCCGGTCGGAGGTGGTCGTGCCGATGCAGATCGGCTCGTAACCGGCCGGATGTCTGGGGCTGGGCTCGACCTTCTTCACGTTCGGCGCGGTGTGGATCACCGCGTGCCCGCGCAGGTCGAAGCGGGTAGTCCGGCCGCGGTCGAACATCGCGATCTGCGTGGCGTCGCGGATGCCGAACAGCGTCTGCTGGAGCGTGACCGTATCGTTGACGCGCAGCTGCCGGACCTGCTCCTCGGTGACCGGCGTGCTCAACTCGTGGTGGGCCATGTTCAGAATCCGAAAGACACGCCCTCGGGCGTAAACGTCGCCGTGGCGCGCCGCGCCGAATGGCACTGCATGTTCACTGCGACCGGGTTCATCGTGATGTGTGTCGCGGCGAGCTCCACGTGGACCGCGAACGCGGTCGAGTCGCCGCCCAGGCCTTGCGGGCCGACGCCGAGGCGGTTCACCGCTGCGCTCAGCTGCTCCTCGATCTTCGCGCCTTCGGGATCGCCGCAACGGCTACCCAGTTCGCGCGTGGCCGCGCGCTTGGCAAGCGCGACGCACAGATCGGAAGTTCCACCGATGCCCACCCCGACGATCGTCGGCGGGCAGGTCTTGCCGCCCGCTGCAATCACGCAGTCGACGACGAAAGTCTTGATCGCGTCGACCCCTTCCGCGGGAATCGCCATCTTCAGGAACGAGTTGTTCTCCGAGCCGCTGCCCTTGGGCACCATCTCGATCTGCAGCACTTCGTTCCGGTCGACGAAGTCGACGTGGACGACCGGCACCTCGATGCCGCACGAGGTGTGCTCGTTGTGGCGCGTGAGCGGATGCACGACCGATGAGCGCAGCGGATGCTCGCGCGTCGCGCGCTCGCAGCCCTTGCGGATCGCCTGCTTCAGCGCGTGCCCGTCGACCTCCACGTGGCTGCCGATCAGCACGTTGTAGATCGGGATGCCGGTGTCCTGGCACAGCAGGTTGTGTGTCTCCTCGGCCACCTTGATGTTGGTGACCATGGTGGCCAGCACGCCCTGCGCGGTGCGGTCGGTCTCCCCGGTCGACAGGCGCGCGAATCCGTCCTTGATGTCCGGCGGCAGGATCTTCAGTGCCCGGATGTAGAGTTCTCTCGCGGCCTCTTCGACCGCTTGCGGATCGACTTTCATGCTCTCCCGTTCCTTTGTTCGTGCTATCCGACCAGCGCCAGCGCACAGGCGAGGCCCGCCGCAAGCCCCGCGCCTGCGACCGCGGCGATCCAGTTCTTGCGCAACCCCGACCAGGGCCTGAATTCGATCACGAGCAGGCGCAGTCCGCCGGTCAGATGAACCGCCAGCAGGACCACCAGGATCCATTCACCGAACTTGAACAGCGGTCGATCGGCGAATCGCAGGAAGCCGTCGAGCCCCGCCTCGCCATGAAGCGCCTGCCCGAGTGCCCAGAAGTGCAGCGGCAGGAACGCGGCCAGCGCCACGCCGGACAGGCGGTGCATCAGAAACGCCCACCACGCCGGGTGACTGCGCGCACGATAGTCGTTGCGTCGCGTCGGTACGCTTGCCGCCGGCCGGTCGCGCCGGACGCCCGCGCGGCTGCCGGTGGCCACATTCATGCGACCACCGCATGAACGGCGCGCAGGCCAAGAGCGGCGAGAGCCAGCGTGGCCACGATCGCCGCGGCGTTGGCGAGCCTGGGGCTCCATCCCAGCCATTCTTCCGCGACGCGCGCGAGCCCGATCGGAACGTGAATCGCACAGGCGATCACGAACGTCCCGTAGAACGCTGCCACCAGCCAGTTGCCCTGCGTTCGTGCGAGGATCTCCGCGCCGCTCAATCCGCCGCGTACCGCGTACACGATGGTCGCGAGATGCACCGCCACGAACACCGCGAGCGCCATCGCACTCAGCCGCTGCAGGTACCAGAGTCTTGCCTGGGTGGAGGCGGTGCTCATCGGCAGTTCCTTCGGGTCGCGCTCGCGCTCACCGGTCACAACTCGCCGCGCATTGCGCGACGTGCCGTGAGCCGTTTGAGCCCGGCGATGCCGGCAGTCGGCGCGATCGCCTTCGGGCATCGTTCGGTGCACGATCCCAGCGTGTGGCAGGCGTGGCAGCCCGCGTCGCCGGCAACTGCGCGCAGCCGTTCCCCCTGCTCGATGTCGCGCGGGTCGTTGACCAGTGTCCAGGCGCGATTGAGCGCTGCCGGCCCGAGGTAGTCGGGTCGCCAGGTGACGACGTCGCAGGATGCGTAGCAGACGCCGCAGCCGATGCATTCGATG
>CAADGM010000190.1 GCA_900696535.1 uncultured Planctomycetota bacterium | reverse complement strand
GCCACCGTCGCTTCCACGATGGTCGGCGTGCCCCAGCCAATCGTTGCCGCAGGGCCGAACACATGTCGCCCCTCCGCTGCGGGGAAGTACGTAGCCAGATCGCCGAGCAAGCGCGCGGCATGCGCGACGGGGTCAGCCGCAAAGAAGAGTTCGCCGATCCCGTCGCCCCGTACTGCGGTCCGAATCGCGTCCAGCTCGATGCGGCGTTGGACGCCGAGCAATCCGCCGACGCCGTCGAGGGTGAAGCCCAGGCCGAGCGGAATTGCTTGGAACTGCGACGACAACACTCCAACGAGGGAATATCCGTTACCGGTGGCGTCGAGCACACCGTACGCCGACAGCCCCACGCCCAGTGCACGCAGCGCCAACGCGCCGGTGTATCGCGCGCCTTCGCGCGACAGGAACCCTCCGCCGCGCGCCGCGCTCGTGTCGATCACGAGTCCGACTCCGCTGGGCGGCTCGCAACCGATCGCCAGATCGACTGGCCCGCGATTGCCACCCGCCTCGGCCGCCATGAGTTGGCTGCGCAACCCGAGTCCGGTGACCTCGCAGGTGACCGGACCGAGTCTTACCGCCAAGGTCCCCGCAATAGCGACGCTCGCGCCATCGGCCTCGCCGTCGACGGTCAGTTCGACGTCCTCGATCCGGAGAGGCCCGATCGCAAGACTGACAGGGATCGTGGCTCGCATTCCACCGCCACCGCCGCGGAGCTGTAGCCCGCGGTCGCTGGAAAACATGAGTCCGAGGTCGAACCGCACGCGCAGTCCGCCCGCGGGCAGGATTCGGCGGAGGAAGCCGTCCCCATCGCCGGGCGCGATCACCAGCACCGCGTCATCAACATCGACGGCGATCGCAACCGCAGCGCGCTCCGGACGCAGCGTGCCGCGCGCCGCACCCCGGACCTGGGAAAGCGCGACGTGCGAGCCATTGCCGGCGCCCCACAGAAACGCCGGCTCGCCTACCCCCGCGATACGCTCAACGGAGATCAGGACATCGGCGCCCGTTCCAGGTGCGCCAGCCGCCAGTGTGACGCCGTCAGGACCGATTACGAACGCAGGCAACGCACCGCTCGACTCCGCTGTCAGCTGCCACGCGCCGCGCCGCTCCGAGAAGTCGAAGCTACCAGCCGGTCCGACGAGGAAGCCACGAATGCCTTCCGGATGCTCTGCCGACGAGGCGACCACCGACAGTCCCCAAAGTCCCGGCGTTGGCTCACCATTCTCGTCCGGAATGCCAGGCAGCGCAATCTCGAGCCGCGGCAGCGTCTCCAGATAGTACGATCCAAGATCGACCACGGGCGGCTCGCCCGGCTCCTCCGGTTGCTCGTCGGGCTCGGGCCAGTCCAGGGAGTCGCCATCGACGACCGGAGCGTATGGGAGCGGCGTCTCGGGCGGCGGATCGGCCGGCACGAGGTTCATCAGGCTGGCCGTGGATTGGAACCCGAACGCGCCGACCAGCTCCTGCAGAATAGGGAACAGGCGGCTGGCGGCCACGTGCGCATCGGCCGCGGTGGCGAGCTGTCCGGGAAAGTAGGCGTCTCGCAGGACGGCCCCGGGATCCTCGAGGAGCGCGCCCCCGCGCTCTAAGTGCAGCTCGTCGCGGCTGACCGGAAGCCGGACGAGCTCGCCGGACGGATCCATCGGCGGCAGCGGCGTCTTGGCTTCGGCGGGAACGATCAGCGTGAGCGAGCACGCCGCGCGGAACGCTCCAGGATAGCGCGCGCGCAGATGTAACGACAGCAGTTGCTCGACGAGGATCCGGCCAAGCTCGGCCACCTCATCGGCGAGCGACGGATCGTTCACCGCCTCCTCGATGCTGCGCATCGCATCGAACAACTCCCGCCCGAGATCCAGCAACGCAGAAAACCCGTCCCATGTGTCGAGCGTACCGGGGTCGAGCGCGGGGAGCTCCGCCGCGAGATTCGCCAGTCGAACCAGCTCGTCGCCAAGGCTGCTATTCGTCTCGAGCTCGCTGATGCAGCCAAGGCTCCGAACTAGCGTGCCGATCGCCGCCGGGCTCGCCGCCGCGCCGGTCAGCGGCCTGAGCAGCCTCGACAGTTCGTCACGCAGCCACGCAGCCATGCTCGCCATCGACCCACGGTGACACTACCACAGGTCCGACGATTCCTGATACCGTGACGGCGGATGACGTTGGCATTGTTCGCGCGACTGAACCGGTTCCTCGATGAAGCACCGGCCGCGGAGGTGATGTCGCCCGCGAATCGGGCGCACTGGATTCACGGACCGAATCCGGCGGACGATCAGGACGATCAGTTCGGTTCGATGCAGTCCGAGGTCCGTCGCATCATGCCCCACGCCACGGAAGGATGGCCGACGCGCGCCAAGTACCGGACGTTCACCCGACGATACACCGTGCCTGGAACGCCCGCGCGCGGCATCGGCACACAGTACTATATCTCGGGCGACGGCACCGTGATGCGCCTCATCGAAGTGCCGCGCATGACCTTCCACGCTGGTGACCAGGAGATCAATTACCGGACGATCGGAGTCGAGACCGGCAATTGCATGAACAAGGCCACGCTCCGTCCTTCGTTCGCAGGTGCGCACTGGACCGCGGTCACCGCTGCCGTCGAGGACCGACCCGGCGCCAAGCTATGGACGCGATGGCTACCCGAGCATCCTGGCGAGCTGGCGTACTCGTGGTGGACCACGGCGAACTGGGCCTGGGGAAAGACGCCGCCCAATCCCGACTACATGCTCTTCACCGAGCTCCAGTATCGCTCGTGGGCGCTGCTAGCCCGCTTCCTCTGCGAACAATACAACGTCCCGCGTGACTTCCCTCTGTTCCCGCTCACGGAACGACAGGACGCCACGCCCAATCCGACGCTGTTCCGCAAGATCGCCCTGGCGTATGCCGGCTTCGAGCAGATGGTGCGCGAGTTGAAGACTCAATTTCCCGACATCGACGAGGCCGACTTCGAGCTGGCGAACTTCGCAGATCTCGAGGCCTCGTATCACCAGCTGGTTGGAGACCGCAATCGGGTGTGGAGAGCCATGTTCCAGAGCTATCGAGGCTTCCACGGTCACGGTTTCTCGGGAAAGCAGGCGGGACATCACAATTGTCCCAAGGACGTGTTCGAATGGCATCGACTGGCGCGCGAGGTCTGGGACTGGTGGTGGTTCCCATTCGACGTCGACCCGAACGGCAATACGGCGCTGCCGCTGCGGCCCTACCGAGAAGCCACCGACGCCACCCCGCTGATCGAGTACTACTTCGACGAGGACGAGCCCTCGCGAGTCAACCTCATCAGGCCCGGCATCTACGCGCCCGCCGCCGTCGGTGCCGAATCGCCCACGACGTTCCAGCTGGATCCGTCGTCGCCCGTCTATGCGATGGCCAATGGCGAACTGGTCGCGGCCCGACTCCCGACACAGGGACAGGGTGTCAGTCTGGCGTTCGCCCTGGTCCGCCACGAGGTGTTCCATCAGCGGCTCGCGTCCAACCCGATCCTGGCGCCGCTCCATCCGCCACCGGATCAGCTGGACTACTTCCGGGAGCCGTCGTTCGTCTACTCGTTGTACATGCACCTCGGCGGCCGCACCGGAGACAGCCTCCCCGATCCCACCGCGCCCGATCCACAGTGGTTTGCGCTCCCGAACCCTGACTGGCTTCAGCGCCTGTTCATTCGGCTGATCGAGTGCGAAGCTGGCCTTGCGTTGCACGCGAATCCCGCCACGCCTGCGGCACTCCGCAACGGCATCGAGCATTCGTCGCGCCCATCGCCCGATCGCCCGGGCATCTTGGAAGCTTGGCAGAATGACCGGGACGTGCTGCGGCCCTTTATCAGCAAGCTCCGCCGTGGCGAGGTCGCTATCGCGCCGCCACGTAGCGCGGTGGTCACGCCCATCCGGGTCCTGCTCGGCGATTACCTCGGCGACGCTGGCGTCGTCGTCGCAGGGCCGGGCGGCCGTCACGGTATCCGGGTCGAGACGTTCGCGCCCGGGCGGTTGCCGCCACCGTTCGTGCAAGCGAACGGCACCGCCGGCTGGGTGCCGCCGATGGGCGCCGGACCGCACGCGCTCTTCTACCAGAGCGAGTGGGCGCGCACGTTGACGCCGGCCGACAACGCGATCCTGGTCGCCAACCAGATCGACCCCGCGCTGATGAACTGGTGGAACGACGTCGCGCACGCCACGATCAACGATGTCGGCCTTCCAGCCGCTGGACAGCTGGACCCCGATGGCTGGGTCGTTCACGCAGAGCCGTTCGAGGTCATGCGTTGGATCAACGCTTTGACGTGGAGGAGCGAGTGGCTGAAATACCGCATAACCGATGCGATGGGAAACGCGGTGCCGTGTCCGCCGCGGCCGCGCACCCGGCGCGTCTAGGCGGCGTTGCGGTGCGCGCCTCAGCACTGCTGCTGGTGCTGTTCGTCGGGTGTGCCGACAAACGCCGATCGGCCCAGCAGGCCGAGCTGCCCGAAGACGCGCGCGGTGGTCAGGACGCGGTGGCTGTGCTCGTCGACGCACCGCCGCGGCCGGTGTGGCTCGAGCCAGCCGACGATTCGATCTTCGCGACGTTGCGGCGCGACGCCGGGGACGAGCCGGTGGCGCTCGTCGAGACCCCGGCTGCGCTCGTCGCCGTGACCGCGTCGGGACGGACGCTGCGCCGGCTGGTGAGCGGCACGCGGATCTCGTCGGCTTCGTACGATGCTCGATTCGAAACGATCTGGTTCGTTCAGGACGGTGTCCTCGTGGCGCTCGATCTTCGGGCGACGACGTCCGATCCCGTGCGCGTGTTGGAGCAGATGCCGCCGTTACCCGTGCTCCTCCTCCCGCCTGGACAACAACTGCACGACGGTACGTGCGGCATGCCGTGCGTCGCGCTCACCGTGACGCCGCCGAACTTCAGGGTGTTTCCCGAGCGCACCGATATTGTTCCCGGCCGGCCGGACGACGTTCGCCGAATCCGCGAGCTCGCGAAGTACCGGCCCGTGCTCATCGAGACCGGCGCCACGTTCCTGTCGCGCTTCGAGAATGCGATCGTGCGGCCTCATGTCGCGCCGCTCGCCGTGAGCGATGATGTCGTTGCGCCCAGCGTCGCCGTCGAGCCGGCGGCGACGCGACGCGGCTGCAATGGGACGTGCGGCCACGGGTTCGCGCTAGGCGCGCTGGGCTGGTCGATCGTGTCGGCGGGCCGGACGTGTCAATGCGAAGAAGACCTCTGCATACCATTGTGTGTTCTCTTCGATCCGGCTACGCGACGGTTCGCCTCGATCTCTCGCGCGAGCGCCTGGGCGCCGCGCGCGCCGCGCGCAGAGCCGCTGTGCGATGTCGAGCTCGACGCGACTGGCACCGCGTACCGGCTCCCCAACGGCGTTGGCATTTGCACGATCGCTGGCTGTCGCAAGCTTGGCGGACGCGTCTTCGCGTGGCTCGCGGCCGGGCCGGCCGTGCGGACGGACCTGCTGCGCGAGAGCGACTCAATGATTAACTGTCAGAAGTGAACGTGGATCCTAGGTCGAGCGCCCGAGCACTGCTCCCGCTGGTGCGATTGCCCGAACCGCGTCAACGAATCGGAGGGCGTTCGCCACCGTCCGGTAGCTCGGGGGCGATCCGTCGCCGGTAGCTTGTCGACGCGTACCGCCGAATGCACGAACGCTCGACCTGCCGGTGCCGACCGGCCGCATCATGACCTTCGTGGGAATGTGAATGGACGTGTGAGTGACGTCGAACATCGCGGTGCCTTGGTGCTCCACCGGCACGCCAGCGTTCTGCGACACCACGATCCGGTAGGTGCCTGGCGCCAGCCGCTCGGCGCGGGTTCCGTCGAAACGATGATTGGAAGCAGCGCCAACGAGAGCGCGCCCGTGCCCGTGCCCCAGAGTTAATACCGGAGGTGGCGGAGTGATCTGATGTCGCGGGGTTGCGCGTGGAGGAGCGGATCGACAGGGAGTGGGAATCCGGAGGCCCTGGCGGTGGTTGAGCAGGCGATGGAAGCTCTC
>CAADGM010000189.1 GCA_900696535.1 uncultured Planctomycetota bacterium | reverse complement strand
TTGGGACGAGCTGCTGCAACCCGCCGCGCCAGGTGGTCGTGTACGTCCCGCCGCCCCCGGACTGCAGAAGCATGTCCTGCAGCATGACGATGGCGTCGTCGCTGTGCGCGTTTCGTCCCGCAACCTGGATGCGAATGTCATTGTCCTTCGCATCCTCGACGGTCTCCGCTACGTAGAGCACCGTGTTCGAGACGACGGTGATCGTGATGACAGTCTCCTGGTCCGGCTTCGTGAGAACCCGGGAACCCAGGAGATCGAGGTTGATCTCCTGGAACGTGGAGTCGTCGTTGATCCTCGCCTTCTTCGTCACCGTGGTGTGCCCCGAGAGCGACGTCGGACACCCGGCCAGCAGCAGCGGGCAGATGAGCAGCCACGTCACGAGCCCAACGACTCGACGATCCATGATGGTTTCTCCTGTTCGCGTCACCTGTGCGGTGCCGCCCCCCCTGATTCGGGGTTAATCACTATCCCGATGCTGAAAGCATAACGCGCCGCGATGCGGGCGCTCAAGCGCGCGATGGCGGGTTGACGGCCAAGAGAAGCCTCGCGGACGGCAGTCCGGCGACACCACCCGCCGCAGTCAACGGCGGCCCGGGATCGTCAAGCGCTACTTCCAGGCTGAATTCGTCCGCTGTGCGGCTCGGTAGACGGCTCGGTGCGCAGTGGCCGGGGTAACAGCTGGCACCGATGAAGCCGTGCACGAAAACTGGGCACACGCCTCGACAATTCAGCCCCATGGCCACCTGTGCACCGGATACGGGGGCCGGGCCCGCCGGAAACGCACATACGAGGGAAGGGGAAAAAGAGCTTGATTGACACCTTGTGGCCGGGTGTAATGCAGTCGGTGTGACCGAAGGATCCCCGTCGATGACCGTGGGCTGATGTCGGCTCCGGTAGTCGCCTGATCACGACGCACGCGCCGGCGCAGTCGCGCCGACGCCGGCAAGTCATGCACGCGGCCGGCAGTTGCCGTGGCGGCGGCCTTCGCACTGTCCACGTCTCGCATCTCACAGGAGGCGCACCGTGTCTCGCAAGACAGCTTGGTTCGCGTTGGGGTTGGTTGCCATCGCCGGCAGCAGCCTGGCCTGGGCCCAGGCGCCGCTCGGCACCGCGTTCACCTACCAGGGGCGCCTTACCGTCAGCGGTCAGCCCGCTACGGGCGTCTACGACTTCCGCTTCCAGCTTTCCGACGCGCCGACCCTCGGTCTCCTGCTCGCGACACAGGATGTCGGCGACGTGCAGGTCACGAACGGCCTGTTCACCGTGCAGCTCGACTTCGGTGACACGCACTTCGAGCGCGACGCACGCTGGCTGGCCATCGGCGTTCGCGATGGCGCCAGTAGCGGCGCGTACACGTCGCTCTCCCCGCGGCAGCCGATCACGGTCGCCCCATTCGCCATGTACGCGCTCGCCGGCGGGTACTGGGACGCCGACTCCGGAGGACGAATAACCAACACAAACACGAACGCCTTCGTCGGCATCAATCGGTCGACGCCCGTGAACTCCTCCGAGTACTTCGGCGTCGAGGCTCCCGTCGGAGCCGGCGCGTTCGGTGGCATGTATGTTCGCACGACTGATCCGAACGGGCTTCCCTACATCGGCCTCTCAGCCCTCGGCACGCTCTCGTACATTTATTTCGACGGCCGCACCGACGACCTGATCTTCAACAACGGCGGGAACCGCCTGTACATCCAGCGCGACGGCGATGTCGGCATCGGCACGACCAACCCGATCGCTCGCCTGCACGTCGACGGTGGCGCCCGCTACACCGGCAACACCGGCGTCATCATCGACGGGCCCTACGGCGGCGGGAATAACGCCCTGACGATCTACATGCAGACCACCGGCGACGCGCTCAACGCCTGGAACGACGGCACCGGCGACGGCGGCGTCTTCCAGGCGCGGAACGGCAACGCGGTAGATGCCACGATCCTCGGGACCGGCACCGGAACTGCCGTCGACGCCCTTACGTCCGGCACCGGCCGCGCCGGGCGCTTCGAGGTGAACAACGCGGCCAACAACCTGAGCGGCCTCTTCGCAACGCACAACGGCACGGGCAACGCCTTCGCCGCCACCCAGACCGGGACCGGGCGCGCGGGCTTCTTCCAGGTGAACAACGCGGCCAGCGGCGCAACCGCGCTCTACGCGACGACCAACGGCACCGGCTACGCCCTCCTCGCTGACGGAAGGGCCCGGTGCGACATCCTGGAGATCGCCGGCGGCTCGGACCTCTCCGAGGGCTTCGACGTTTCGAGCGAGATCGAGCCCGGGCACGTGGTCGTCATCGACCCCGCCAGCGCGGGCAAGCTCACGCAGTCGACCACCGCGTACGACCGGAAGGTCGCCGGCGTGATCAGCGGCGCGAACGGCATCAAGACCGGCATGGTGATGGGCCAGGAAGGTACGATCGCCAGCGGCAAGCACCCGGTCGCGCTCAGCGGCCGCGTCTACGTGTGGTGCGACGCGTCCGCCGGCCCGATCGAGCCCGGCGACCTGCTGACGACCTCTGATACGCCCGGCCACGCGATGAAGGCCGCCGACCGCGAGCGCTCGCACGGCGCGACGATCGGCAAGGCCATGACCGGTCTGAATGAAGGCCGCGGCCTGGTGCTCGTCCTCGTCAACCTCCACTAGCGGCGGGCGGTGCCGGATGCCAATCGACCCATCGCTCGTGGCTCGCGCATACAACTGTCGCGCCCGGCGCCGAACTGCGCCGAGTCCTGTGCCCGCAAGACGATCTTTCCGAGGTACCCTCATGCCTTCGCAACGACTGATTCCGGCCACCCTGCTCCTCTCGCTGCTTGCGATGGGTCGGGCGCCGGCCGCCACGTTCAAGATCGAGATCGACTACATGGTCGCGGCCGGGCACTCGCACATGCCCAGCCAGGCCGTGATCGACGCCGTCGTGCAGATGTTCGCCTGCCGCGGGCACACGCTGATCATCGACGTCGATGACGCCCTGCCGCACTACAACGTGCTGCGCCGCAACCCGAACAACTGCAGCGGCAGCCTGTTCAGTTACAACGGCGAGGCCGCCAGCTTCGGCAGCCTGCGTGATACGTACTTCGACCGCATCAACGACCCGACGTGGAACTACTGCATCTTCGCCCACCAGTACGAGGATCCCAACTGCAACACCACGGGCAGCAGTGGCCTCGGCCAGACTCCAGGCCGCTACTTCGTCGTCACGCTCGGCGCTTTCAGCGGCCAGACCGGCACGCTCTTCGACCAGGCCGCCACGCTGGCCCACGAGTTCGGGCACAACCTCGGACTCTCGCACTGCGGCGAGAGCAACTGCGACGCCGACGGCAACTACAACCCCATCCTGCCCAGCATCATGAGCTACCGCTACCAGCTCGCCGGCGTGCGAACCAACGTCCTGTGCAACAACCTCGCCCCACCGCAGGCCATCTTCAAGGACATCGACTACTCCGAGGGCCGGCAGTGCCAGCAGAACGAGCTTGCGCTCAACGAGTTCAACGGGACGTTCATGCTCCCGGTGGACTGGGACTGCGACGGCACGCTCGAAGCCAACGTCATCCAGGACATCGGCGGCGACGGCGACGGCTGGTGTGGCGACGCGACCGGGCTCTCGGTCCTCCAGGATCTCGACGAGTGGAACACGGTGGCGCTCTACACGACGCTCCGCGACCGGGGCGAGCTGCCGGAGCCAGAGGAGGTCGCCTGTATCACCGCCGAGGAGTGGGATCTCGTGCAGCGCGAGCTGCTCGGCCGTGGCAGTTGCCCGCAGCCGGCCCTCCAGACCGAGTCCTGTCCGAGCGGCCGGAACGTGTTCGTCTCGCCCGGCACCGGGTCCGGCGTCGGCTGGTGCACGTTCACGTTCAAGGGTGTGCAGACGGCGCAGACCCTGTCCACGCCCGGCAGCGTCTATTTCCTGCGCCCGGGAGACTACAACGAGTCAGGGGTCACAACGCTGAACAAGAACGGCATCTGGATGTGCAACACGGGCACTGCCGTCATCCGCTGAGCCGCTGACGGTCGCGAAATCTGGGCTACCGCCGAAAAGCAGGCAAACACGCCGCAGCCCGAAGGTCTGGTCGATCGCAGCCTGGGGCCAGTCCGCCGCAGGCGGGCGCCGCCCCCGGTGGCACGCGCGGCGCGCGGCCCCTCACCTCAACTCGGCAGCTTGTGACCGAAGATGTCGGCTTCGAGCCCGACGCGCTGCCCCGCCTCGCCGTCCCAGCGGTGCGCGGAGAGCGACGCGACGATCTGCGTCGCCAGTCGCACCGCCCGCACGCCATCCTCGGCTGAGACGGGCGGCTTGCCGCCGACGCGGACGGCCTCGAGGAACGCTTCGAGCTCCGCCCGCAGCGGATCGCGATCATCCACCACAAGCGGCTCGACCTGCACCATCTTGCCATAGTCGGCGCCGGCCACCTGCGAGAGGTCCTCGATGTTACGCTCGCGGGCCCACTTCAGCACGTCGATATTGCGATCCAGCGTCACGGCGATGCCGACCTTCTTCTGGTAGTCGAGCGACACGTAGGCGCTCTCGCTGAACACCCGCAGCTTGCGCTCGGTCTTCAGCGCCAGTCGCGACGCTGTCAGGTTTGCGACGGCGCCACGCCGGAAGACCACCCGCGCGTTGGCGATGTCCTCGTGACGCGCCAGCACGTTCACCCCCACCGCGTCGACGCGCGCCACCTCGTCCTGCACCAGGTACAGCAGGATGTCGATGTCGTGGATCATCAGGTCAAACACGACGCCGATGTCCGCCGAGCGGAACGTGAACGGGCTGATGCGGTGCGTCTCGACGAACTTGGGCTGTAGGCCGATCCGCGACACCGCCCGCACCGCCGGATTGAAGCGCTCCGTGTGCCCCACCGCCGCCACCACCGCGTGCCGCCGGGCCAGGTCGGCGATCGCCTCGGCATCAGCCACCGTGTCGGCCAGCGGCTTCTCGATTAGCACGTGCACGCCACGCTCGATCAGCGGTCGCGCCACCGCCAAGTGGTGAATCGTCGGGACGGCAATACTGACCGCGACCACGTCGCCCATCTCCGGCGTCAGCGCCGGGCCGTGCGCGACACCCAGCGGCTCCGCCTGGGCACGGGCCCGCTGGGCGTCGGCGTCGATCACCGCGACCAGCCGCACGCCGGGCATCTGCGCGTAGTGCCGCACATGGTGCCGGCCCATGTGCCCGGCACCGATGACCGCCACGGGAATCGGGGCTTGTGTGCTCATCCACTCCACTCCGGGGCCGGCGAACGCGCCGCGCCCGCTCAGCCGCCCGTGCCGGGCCGACCCGACCCGTAGAACGCCGCCCGGTCCGCGTCCTGGTCCGACCGCGTATGCTCGCGAACCCGTCCGTAAATGCCGACCTCGAGCTTGCGCCGCAGGCACTCGACCAGGTAGCGCACGTTTTCGTCGCGCAGGAGCCCGTCGCTCTCGATCGCCGCGAGGGCCTCCGCCGTGCGCAGGGGCGAGCGCTCGCCCTGGCGGGCATACAGGAGGCGGGCGGCGGACTTGACGCTACGGATGGACTCGGCTGCGAACCGCCAGCGCCGCAGCCCCTCGACGTTCACGCCACGCACCGACTGGTTGTAGCCGCTGACCTTCATGAAGGGCGGCACGTCGTGCGTGATGCGGGTCATGCCGCCGATGTACGCGTAGCGGCCGATCGTGACGAAGTGGTGCATGCAGGTCGCGCCGCCGATGACCACGCCGTCCTCGATGCGCACGTGCCCGGCAATCTGACACGTGTTGGCGACGATGACGTGATCGCCCACGTCGCAGTCGTGGGCCACGTGGACGGAAACCATGAACAGCCCGTGACTACCGATCCGCGTCGTGCCGCCGGAGATGCGGTCCACCTCGGTACCACGGTGGATCGTCACGTGCTCCCGGAAAATGTTGCCCGCGCCGACCTCGAGCCGCGTGGGGCCGCCCTTGTACTTCAGGTCTTGCGGCGCCGCCCCCAGCACGCAGCCCGGGTAGAACACGTTCCCCGGTCCGAACTCCGCCGGGCCGAGAAGCGTCACGCGCGGCAGCAGCCGACAGCCGTCGCCCAGGCGGACCTGCGGACCGACGTAGCACTGCGGACCGATCTCGACATCGTGGCCCAGCTCGGCCCGGCGATCGACAACGGCGGTTGGGTCTATCGACATGTTGCTCTCAGCAGCGGCGGCCGCGCTCGCGCCCGCCGCAACTTGCCACCACTCCGCCTACGCCGGGTCCGCGTCCACCAGCATGAAGCGGATCTGCGCCTCGGCGGCGACCTCGCCGTTGACCGTGGCGCGGCACTCGGTCTGGCCGGTGCGCTCCTTGATGCGAATGGCGACCGCTTCCATGACGAGCTGGTCGCCGGGGACCACCGGCCGGCGGAACTTGACCTTGTCCAGGCTGAGCAGCACGGCCACCTTGCCGGTGTGCTCCAGCTTCTGTGCCATCAGGATGCCGCCCAGTTGCGCCATCGCCTCGATGATCAGCACCCCGGGCATGATCGGCTGACGCGGGTAGTGCCCCGTGAAATAGGGCTCGTTGATCGTGACATTCTTGATGCCGACCGCCCGCCGATCCCCGTCCACCTCGACCACCCGGTCCACCAGCAGCATCGGGAAGCGGTGCGGCAGAATGCGCTGCACCTGGCGAATGTCCAGGTCCGGCGCCCCAGTCAGGCGCGCCTGGAATTGGGCCCGCTGCCGAGCTTCCAGCAGCTTGCGGACCAGCTCGTGGTTGAGGTGGTGTCCGCTCCGGCGGGCGTAGATCTTGCCGCACACGAAGCTGCCCGCCAGCATCAGGTCGCCGATCAGGTCGAGGATCTTGTGGCGGACGCACTCGTTCTCGTAGCGATACCGGTTCTCGATCGGGCCGTCGCGCCCGATGACCAGGACGTCCTCGTAGGTCAGGTGCGTCCCCAGGCCGGCCGAGCGCAGCGCCTGGGCCTCCTCCTCGAGCACGAATGTCCGCGCGCCGGCGATCTGCTCGAGGAACGACGAGCCCTCCAGCGTAAAGCGGTAGATCTGGTGCCCGATCGGCGAACCCGCCCCGTAGTCGAGCTCGTAAATGACCTCCAGCTTGTCGCCCTCCCCCGGCCAGGCCACCACCTCCGCGTCCTCCTCGGCGACACGCGTCGGCTCCGTCACGCGGAGCACCTGCCGATCAGCCGGCAGCTCGACCACGCCGGCGGCGCTCAGCGCGTCGATGAACGGCTTGGCGCTGCCGTCCGCGGCGGGAAGCTCGGCGTTGTCCAATTCGATGATCAGGTTGTCGATCCCCAGCCCCCGCACGGCCGCCAGGCAGTGCTCGACGGTTTCGATGGCCGCGGTCCCGTTGCGAAGCGACGTCCGCCGGGCGCGCTTCGTCAGGTTATCCACGTGCGCCGCGATGCGCACGGGGGCCGGCTGGTCCGTTCGGACGAACGTAATGCCCGCGTCGCCCGGCGCCGGCTTGAAGCGCACGTGAACCGGGAACCCGGTGAAGAGTCCCCGGCCCGAAAGCTCGGTCTCGTGCTCAATCGTCCGCTGCCGGTTCAATGGCCTGGATCCGTCGCATGCGAATTGGCGCGGCCTGTCGGCGGGGTCTGGCGGGCGTGCGTAAGCCCATATCTGCCAAGCACTACCGCCCTGGCCGACGGGGACCATACCGCGGACGGTCCCCCGCGCCAACCCGTATTGTCCCCGATCAGGCCGTCGAGGGCAACGAGCGCCGTCCGAAACCGCGGCAGCGCAGCCGAGCGGTCCATCCCGCACACGCCATGACCCGCGCCCGGATGCCCGCCCGCCGTCCGCGTCAACGGGCCTCGCCAGCGCGCTCCAGCGCTTCGAGCCGCCTCTTCAGCTCCCGCACCTGGGCCGCCAGGTCGGCCACCTTGCGTCCGGCGAAGATCTGGCGAACGAAGTCCCCGCGCTCCATCGCCGGCGAGCCGATGACCGTCGTGCCCGGCGGCACATCCTTCGTCAGCCCGGCTTGCGCCGCCAGCACGGCCCCGTCGCCGATCGTCAGATGGTCGGCGATGCCCACCTGCCCCCCCGTCACGACGTGCCGCCCCAGCGTGACCGACCCGGAAATCCCCGTCTGGCTCACAATCACGCACTGCTCGCCGATCCGCACGTTGTGCCCGATCTGCACCAGGTTGTCGATCTTCGTGCCCCGGCCGATGACCGTCGCGCCGCTGCGCGCCCGGTCGACGCACACGCACGAGCCGATCTCCACGTCATCCTCAACGACCACGATCCCGACCTGCGGAATCTTGTGGTGCACGCCGCCGCGCTGGAGGTAGCCGAAGCCGTCCGTCCCGAGGACGCTGTTGGCGTGAATGACCACGCGCCCGCCGATGCGGCAGCGCTCGCGGACAACGACGTTCGGCCAGAGCACGCAGTCCGCGCCGATCCGCACGTCACTGCCGAGCCAGACGCCGGCGTGGAGCTGCGTCCGCGGTCCGACGCTGGCCCGCGCCCCCACGTACACGCCCGGCCCGATGTGCGCGCCGTCCACCGCCGCGCCAGACAGGATCCGAGCCGTTGGATCGACACCCGGCGGCACCGGCTCGGCTGGCGGGGCGACGCGCCGCAGCAGCTCGCAGAACGCCAGGTCCGGGTCATCCACGAGTATCAGCGCAGCCCGTGTCCCCTCGGGCGCCACTGTCCCGCGCGGCACGAGGACTGCCCCCGCCCGCGTCGTGGCCAGCTTCGGAACGTACTCCGGCTTACCAACCCAAGACAGCGCGTCGGGCCCGGCCTCATCGAGCGTGCCGGCGTCGCGTATGACGACGTCCGGATTGCCGCGCAACTCACCGCCCAGCAGCCCAGCGATCCGCCCGGCGGACATCGTGAGGTCGTTGGAGGGTGTCATCGGGCCAGCCACCTCGCTTGGTTAAACTCGCCGCTGCCGTCGACCCGCCAACAGGGCGCGCTCGACCGCGCACGTCCTCGATCCGAACCACGACCGTCAGGGAGCGGCGCTGGCCGATCGGCGGGCCGCTCGCTTACGGGCACGGCGCTGCCGGACGCTCTACGGCATCCACATCATCTTCGACCGCGGCTGGGTTCGGTACTCGGCGTTGAGCTTGTCAGACAGCGCGACCGTGATGTCGACGGACGGGGCGGCGTACAGCACCTGGTTGCTGCGAATCTGCTCCTTGAGCCCCTCGGGGTCGAGCGTACCACCCTGGTACTGACCGCGGTAGAGGACGACGTCGTAGCCATCGCGCTTGGCCAGCTCCTCGGCCGCCTTGAGAATCTCTCGGTAGATCTTGTCCGTCCACAGCCCCACCTCGCGGGCCATGTCGGCCTGCTTGGCCTTGGCCCACACTTCGTACTCGATCTGCACCTGCACCAGCTCGCGGGCCCGGGTGGCGTACGTCGGGTCGTCGAGGTTGAGGCGGTCGAGCTCGGCCTTCATCGTCTCGATGCGCGTGAGGCGCTGCTGGTTCTCGGCGCGCAGTCGCCCCTCGAGGTCGTTCATCTCCTCGGTCAGGTCCTTCTGCCGCTGGTACTCGTTGAAGACCCTGACCACGTCGACGACGGCGATGCGGGTACCGCCGCTGGCTCCGCCGCGACTCTGCGCGCTCAGGCTGGCCGCCACCCAGAGGCTGGCGACGGCGACCACGGCGCCGGTGAGAACGACCGTCACAGTCTGACGATTCATCGGGCACTTCCTCTCGGTCCGCATCGCGCGCTGGGGCCACGTCGGCCCGAGGGCGGTGCGAGGCTGGGGGGCATTGTCGCCGGAGCGTCGAATGGCACAAGGAGCGGGCGCGGTTTCGGCGCAACACCGGGGCGACGGGCAGCGCGAGCCCGCGCCAATAATCTCGGCTCATCACTTGACCAATCCGTACAATGCCCTAACATGCGATTTCTCATGGGCAGGCCGCCGCGCGGTTGCGGCGGGCCTCGGGCCGCGTGTTCTTCAGGAGATGAGGATCAAGTCATGCGACGCAATGCACTTGGTTGGGTGATGGCGGGCCTTTCGATCGTGCTGCTGGCTGCGCTTCCGGCAGCGGCTGATGACAAGAAGCCGGAGCCGCCCAAGGCCCCGGAGGCTCCGAAAGTCCCGGACGCGCCGAAGGTCCCCGACGCCGCCAGGGCGGCCGAGCGGGCCAAGGAGCAGGCCGCCGGCGCCTCCGCCGACATGGAGGAGATGATGAAGAAGTGGGCCGAGTACGCCACGCCCGGCCCGCATCACAAGCACCTCGACGCGCTGGTGGGCAAGTGGACCTACACGACGAAGATGTGGTTCGCGCCCGAGGCGCCGCCGGAGGTCTCAACCGGCACCGCCGAGAGCAAGTGGATCATGGACGGGCGCTACGTGCAGCAGGAGGCCGTCGGGAGCGAACCGGACCCGATGATGAAGGTGACGTTCCGCGGAATGGGCATCATCGGGTACGACAACGCCCGCAAGCAGTACGTCTACACGTGGATCGACAACATGGGCACCGGTTCATTGACGTCGTACGGGACCTGCGACGACGCGGGCAAGGTCATCACGTACCGCGGCGAGTACGACTGCCCCTTCACGGGACAGAGGAAGACGAGCAAATCCGTACACACGATCATCGACCGGGATACGCACAAGTTCGAGATGTACGACACCGGACCCGACGGTAAGGAGTGGAGGAACCTCGAGATCACGTTCAAGCGGGCTGGCGCATCGGCCGCGGCGGAGGCAAAGGAAGGCAAGTAGCCGCGCGCGGGTCGCCCGCACGCATGCCGACGCGTCGCGTGCCTGCGGGGCGGCGCGTCGGCGCTGGCGCCCATCGCCGGATCCCGTCCGTTGGGTCAGCGCAGGCCGGCAAGCTGCGCGATGTCGGCCTTGCGCAGCACGTCGCGGGTATGGTTCGCGACCTGTCGGCAGGTCAGCTCGAGCCGGCGCCGCGTCGGCTCCTTCTCGTCGGCAACCTTGCGCAACTGCAAGTCGCCCGAGATCGGACCGTCGATCGCCTCCACGATTTCCAGCAGCGTAATGTCGCGCGCTCCTTTGCGGAGCAGGAACCCCCCCGCCGGACCACGCTCGCTGGACAGGATCTGCGCGCGGACAAGCTGCTGGAGAATCTTGAGCAGGTGACCAGCCGGAACGCCACACGCCTCGGCGATGTCGCGCCCCTGGATCGGCTTCCCATTCATATGCTGTGCCAGGTGTGCGGTAGCGAAGATGGCGTAGGAAGACGCCCGTCCAAGCCGCATACGTCACCTCCCTTCGGACTTCTCGCACATGAAAGACACGCTCACCGCGCGACCTGTTACCGGCCCGCGCGAAGAACTGTCCGGATTTCGGCCCGCGCCGCGACTGGTTCGCGGCAACGGCTCGCCCAGGGGACCCGATCCCGGTGACGAGCTCACGCGCCCGACGCGACGCACCCTGTGCCGCGCCGAGCAACCTACCACCGTGCGACCCAGCCCCTCGCTGTCAGTCGTAGTATACTACCCTCCAATTCCAGGATTCGGCACTCCGCAATTCCCCATATGTCGTCGCGTGGGACCGGCAAAACAGTCAACACTGAACTATTTGAAGTTCGACTTGGCCGCGTCACCCGCTTCGACCCGAGCCGATCACGTTAGCGCCGATCCGGCGCCGAGCACTCCAACCTCTCCCAAGACCCGCGGAGCACCCGCTATCAGCGGATGTCGGTCACCTCGACCCGGGCTGCGGCCCGTGATTCAAGCCAATCCCTCGTCCGACTCGGGCAACACCCGACGATAGCGGGCGCTTCCGTTCGCGCTCCTTTGCCTTGCGGGACTGGCACTACACGTCGGGGGGCGGCGCAGCAGCCGGTCGTGGCAGCAGGACATGTGCGGTCGTCCCCTCCCCTTCGCGACTCTCGAGCCAGATGCGGCCGCTGTGCGCCTCAACGATTCGGAAAGCGCGCGGCAGGCCCAGGCCCCTGCGCCGCCCCGCCTTGCGGTGCGAGTAGAACGGGTCGAAGGCGCGGTGCAGAACTGAAGGCGACATCCCGCACCCGGTATCCGCCACGGTCAGTTCGACCGCGTCCTGTTCGAGAGAATGCCGCGCACCAAGCGTGATGACGCCGCCATCGTCGCCGATCGCGTCCGCCGCGTTTCCGAGCAGCTCGCGAATCACGGTCCGCAGCAGGTGCGGATCGGCCAGCGCTTCGAGCGCGGGGGCGCTGGCCTTCGACTTCTCGCCCCTGCACCCCGGAAACTCGAGCCGCAGCCGCGACGGTGCCAGCCCCGCCTGCCCGAGCCACTCCTCGCGTATCGCGGTCAGCAGCGCCGGCAGATCGACCACGGTCAGCCGGACCGGCCGCGGCCGGGCGAAGTCCATCAACTCGCTGACGATGCCGCTGCATTCGTGCGCCTTGTCGCAGATCATCCGGAGCACGCGGCGGGCCTCCGGGTCCGCCAGGTGCTGCGCGAGCATCTGCGCCCGGCCGGAGATCACCGTCAGGGGGCTGTTCAACTCGTGGCCCGCCCCCGCGGCCATCTCGGCGATCATGGACAGCGTGCGCGAGCGGAGCACGTCGCTGTGGGTCTGCTGGAGCCGGCGGTTCGCGTCGGCCAGATCCTCCGCCAGGCGGCGGGTGCTGCCGAGCGCTGCGGCGCGGGCGATGGCCGAACCAACCGCTGCGAGGAACTGCTCCAGCGCAGCGCGCTCCCGAGCCAGCCGGGCCACGTCGGTGTCCGTCGCGTCGAGCAGAAGGCAGCCGAGCACATGGCGCCCGCGCCCGATCCGCAAAGCCCAGCGGGCCTGTGCAAACTGCTTGCCAAGGGTGTCGCAGCAGAGAGACGAGAGCGCCGCGGGAGCCGGGCCGATCACGTGACGGTCCGAATCGGTCCCCGCTTCGAGCCAGTGCACCAGTTCTGCGGCCGGGCGGACCGAAGCCGAGCGCGCTTCGCCCGACTCCGTCCCACAAGCCCCGCAGGCCACGGCTCCGTGGTCGCACCGCAAAAGCGCTGCCACGTGCGAACAGGCCAGCGCGGCGTGGGCAGCCCCCGCCAGGGCCCGGGCCAGCCCGGCATGATCGGCCAGTTCATCGAGCTGCTGCTCGAACAGCGCCAGCCCACGCAGGTAGCGGCCCGCCGACTCGTCCGCGACGGCGGCCTCTCCCGCCAACGGCTCGCCGCTCCGAGGCTCAGCGTCGCGCCCGACCTCGAACCGCTCGACGTCCGGCAGCACATCGGGCAGCCGCGCAGCCGCGATCACGCCGTCTTGTGCTGCGTCAGCTCGCGCAACAAGGTTGCTCGCACGCACCGCGTCGAGCAGTTCGTGCTGCACGCCGGCAAGGACCTCCTCACTGATTCCAAGCCGCGCCGCAAGCAGCGGCGACGGTTCGCTGAAGCGGTGATTGCCCGAGTACCCGATGCCCTGCTCACGCACCAGCGTATCCGCCAGTCGCACGACCGCGAGCAACCGCGGCTGCACCACCTGCGGTGGTAAGGCGGCATCCGAGACGTGGTGCAGCCACGCCGCCTGCTGGATGTAGTCCGGCAGCCGCCAGCGCTGGGCGATACGCAGCCCCGCCCCGGTGTGGTCCACGCCGAGCACCTCGCGCTCGAAGTCGGCGATGTCGCCGCGGGCCTGGTCCGCTCGGGCCACCGCGCGGCCGAAGGCCTTCGGGTAGACGGCGCGCAGCGCGAGCTTGCCCACGTCGTGCAGCAGCCCCGCCAGGAACGCGGCATCGAGACCCAAGTGCAGCGATGACGCCCGCGCCGCCAGCCGCTCGGCCGCGCAGCCGACCGCGACCGCGTGCAACCACAAGCCGTCGCCGTCCGGCGGGAGCATCCAACCCAGATCCCCCAGACCCGAGCGCACCGCGGCTATGAGCCCTGCACGGCGCTGTGCGTCAGCCGCTCGCTCCGCGCCCCCGCGCTCGAGCGCCGGCCACTCGAGTCCGGTCCAGGTCAGAGGCCGGACCCGGTCGAGGTGCCCAAGCACGACATCCGCGGCTGGTGACGCAATCTCGCTCACGCCCGCACTCAGCGTGTGGCCGGTGTGTGCACGAGCGCGATGATCCGGCTGACGAGCTGGTCGATGCTGAACGGCTTCTGCATGAAGTCGTCGGCCCCATCCTCCAGCAGCTTCTCGACGTGCTCGCGCTCCACCACGCCCGACACGATGATGATCTTGACGTTGGCCAGCGATGCGTCCGCACGGATGCTCCGACACACCGCATTGCCGTTGAGGTCCGGCAGCATGTAGTCCAGGACGAGCACATCCGGACGGAGCGCGCGCGTCTTGAGGCCCGCATCGAACCCGGTCGACGCCGTCTCGACGTCGAATCGCCCGTCGCGCTCCAGGAGCTCGACCAACATCTCGACGATGGCCGGGTCGTCGTCCACGACGAGCACCCGCGTCTTGCCCATCTCGAGCTGATCGAGGGGGATGTTGTGCTCCTTCATGAACTGGATCAGCGCGTCCCGCGGGATCCGCCGGAACCGCGACCCTGGCACCCGGTACCCCTTCAGCCGGCCACTGTCGAAGCAGCGGATGACCGTCTGCTGGCTCAACTTGCAGATCTCGGCCACCTCCCCGGTGGTGAAGATCTCCTTGAAATGGAGTTCTGATTCGCGCTCACGGCTCGGGTTGCTTGTGTCCACGGCGTTTCCCAGCTTGCCTATCTTCACAAAGATAACATGGACAGGCAGCGCTGGCAAACTTGACCGGATGATTATCCCGCCGCGTCGTGAACGCTTTCGGAGCTCCCGACCGTGCGCGCACGGGCCGACAGGTAGACCGCCAGTGTCGTGATGTCCGTCGGCTGAACCCCGCTGACACGAGATGCCTGCCCCAGGCTGCGCGGACGGACTGCCGCCAGGCGCTCGCGGGCCTCGTGCCGCAGGTGCGGGATGGCGGCGTAGTCAATCTCGCCCGGCACGGGCTCGTGCTCCAGCGCGCGAAACCGCTCGATCGACTCCCGCTGGCGCTCGATGTAGGCGGCGTACTTGGCCTGCACGAGCGCGCGGCCCCAGAGCGTCGCGTCCGCCTCGAACTCGGCCAGTTGCGGATGCGCCAGTATGAAACGCCGCCCATCCTCATCCGGCCGACGCAGCAGATCGATCAGTGGCCGGCCGTCGAGGCGCAGCGTCGCCAGCAGCGCCATGAGCGCGTCCAGCCGAGCCCGCGTCTGCTCGAACCGCCGCCACCGCGCCGCGTGGACGAGCCCCAGCTCACGTCCCAGCGGCGTCAGGCGCAGGTCCGCATTGTCGTAGCGCAGGTGCAGGCGGTGCTCCGCGCGCGAGCTGAACATGCGGTATGGCTCGACCAGGCCCCGCGTACACAGGTCGTCGATCATTACGCCGATGTACGACTCGTCCCGGCCCAGCACGACACCGTCCTGCCCGGCGGCGTGCCGCGCGGCGTTGATGCCGGCGACGATCCCCTGGCCGGCGGCCTCCTCGTACCCACTCGTGCCGTTGATCTGCCCGGCGAGGAAGAGCCCCGCAATGCGCTTGGTCATCAGCGTCGGCTCGATCTGCTCGGGGGGCACGAAGTCGTACTCGACCGCGTAGCCCCATTGCACGATGCGGGCACTTTCGAGGCCGCGAATCGCCCGCACGAACGCGAGTTGCACGTCCTTCGGCAGCGACGTGCTCACGCCGTTGAGGTACAGCCGGTCGCTGCTCCGCCCCTCGGGCTCGACGAATATCTGGTGCCGCTCTTTCTCGGGGAAGCGAACAATCTTGGTCTCGATGCTGGGGCAGTAGCGTGGCCCGGTGGACTCGATCTGCCCGCTGTAAAGCGGCGCCCGTTCGAGATTCTGCCGGATGATCTCGTGTACCTGCGGATTCGTATACGTGACCCAGCAGCAAACTTGCGGCTGACTGATTCGCGTGGTGAGGAACGAGAACGGTGCGGGGTGCTCGTCGCCGGGCTGAACCTCCATGCGGTCGAAGTCCGCGGAGTCCGGCGCCACGCGCGGACACGTGCCGGTCTTTAGGCGCCCGAGCGTGAGGCCCAGCTCACGAAGCGAGTCACTCAGCCGGGCGGCGGCCGCTTCGCCGATACGTCCCCCGGGCGTCTTCTGCTCGCCGCAGTGCATCAGCCCGCCAAGAAACGTGCCGGAGGCGATGACCACACTGCGGGCGAGGATGCGACGGCCATCGGCCAGGAGGACGCCCTCCATCGAGCGATGCCGGCCCGCGCCCGGCGTCGCGAGCAGTGCGTCGACGCCGGCTTCAACGATCTCCAAGTTTTCCAACTCAGACAGCCGCCGCTGTGCCTCGGCCGGGTAGGCGTGGCTGTCCGCCTGGGCGCGCGGGGCCCACAAGGCGGGGCCCTTGCGGCGGTTGAGCATGCGGAACTGGATGCAGGTCGCGTCGCTGACGAGGCCCATCAGGCCGCCGAGCGCGTCAATCTCCCGGACGATCTGGCCCTTTCCGATGCCGCCGATGGCCGGGTTGCACGACAGGCGGCCGATCGCCTGGCGGCTGTGCGTGACAAGCACGGTGCGCGCGCCGAGGCGCGCCGCCGCCCAGGCGGCCTCGATGCCGGCGTGTCCGCCGCCGACTACCAGCACATCGCACGAAGACGCGCTCATCGCGGTCCAATTGTATCCGCCCCGGCGGCGAGCACTTCCCCCCACCCGATCACTCCCCTGCTTACCCTGCCTTCGTGTACTTGGTACGCTTCGTGGCGACGCTCCCTCCTGGTGGAGGAATGGAACCACGAAGGACACGAAGAGCACAAAGTGCGAGAAGAACCGATGGCCGATGGAGACCCGGCGGGTGTTCACAGCGTACCGCCGCGCTTTGTTCAACCGAGACCGCTCGTGCGCTGGGCGGCGCTGGCCACGGCCGTGGCGGGCTGGGGCCTCTGCCTGCTGCTGACGCAAGCCTCACTCCCTGGTGCCCGCCAGACGCCGCTCCTCGACACACTTTGTGGCCGCGGCGAAGGGGGCACGGGCGGCTGCCGCGGCGTGCTGGCGTCGGCGTACGGCTCGGTGCCGCTCTCGCGGCAAGAGGGCTCGCTGCGGCTACCGGTGTCCATCCTGGGCATGGGCTACTTTGCCTCCGTCGGCCTCTGGTTCCTTTTCATCGGCCCACCGACGCGCTCGCGGGCGGCGTGGCACGCGCTGCTCCTCGCTCTCGTGCTCGTCGGCGCCGGAGTGTCAATCTTCTACGTGCGCGTCATGGCGACCACCTTGCGAGAGTGGTGCCCGCTCTGCGTCGCCGTACACGGGCTCAACGGCCTGCTGCTGCTGCTCGCGCTCCTGTCGCTGCCGTGGCGCAAAGCCTCGGCCTCCGCTCTCGTCCCCCATCCATCCGCCCGACTGGTCGCGGCCACTGTGACCGCCTCGATCTTGATCGCCTTCGCACACGTCGCCGCCGCGCTCACGTTCGTCATTGGCGGACAGGCGCAGCGACTGAGCGACGCCTATCGCCGGGTGGTGGAGGACCCCGACTACGCCGTGTGGAACTGGGAGCGCCAGCCGGCCGTCGAGTTGCCGACAAGGGACAGCGCCGCGTTCACCGGCCCGGCCGACGCCCGGCTCACCGTCGTCGTCTTCAGCGACTTCCAGTGTCCGCGCTGCCGTGCGGCTCACACGGCGCTTTCGAACCTTGCCGCCGACCCGAACGCGTCCGTCCGGTTCGCGATGCGGCACTTCCCGCTCGACGCCGCCTGCAATGACGACCCGCGCTACGGCGGCCCCGGCGGACACGTGGACGCGTGCCGCGCCGCTCGCGCCGTGGAGGCTGCCCGCCTGGTCGGGGGCGAGGCCGCCGCGTGGCGGATGACCGAGCATCTCTTCTCGAAGCGCGGCAACCTCGTCGGCGAGGACGAAGCGACCTGGGCCGCCGCCATCGGGCTGGACGCGAGCGAACTGGCCGCTGCGTTGCCGCGCGCCGCCGCGCTCGTCGCCGAAGACGTGGCTCTCGGGCGGCGACTTGGCATTCACGAGGTCGGCGTGCCGATGGTCTTCGTCAACGGCCGGCGCTTCGACGGCTGGTCCGTGGCGGCGGCGTGGGACCGGCTGCGCGAGCGCGGCGAACGGGGACCGACGACACGCCAGACGGAGTAGCCGCAAGCGGAGGGAGGCGACCTCGCCTTGCGCGTAACGGGCTTCGAGTCGAAGCGTCACATGACGGCGTACACGCGCGCCGCGCAAAGCTGCCGTCTGCGCGGCGGCCTGACCGTGTTGGTGACGCTGCTCGTCGCCGCGTGCATGGGCTCAGGCTGCCGACAGCCCGCCGCCTCAATGGAGTGGATCCAGGTTTCCGCCGCCGGCGATGGCTTCGTGCAGCATCCGTCCGGGCGCCCGTTCGTTCCGTGGGGCTTCAATTACGATCACGACGAATCCGGGCGGCTGCTCGAGCAGTACTGGCGGCGCGAGTGGGCGAAGGTCGAGGAGGACTTCGCGGAAATGCGCGACCTCGGCGCGAACGTCGTCCGCATCCATCTCCAGTTCGGCGCGTTCATGCGGGGGCCGACCAAGCCGGACGCCGACGCGCTGGATCAACTCGACCGGCTGGTGAAATTGGCCGAGCGGCTCGACCTGCGCCTGAACCTGACCGGGCTGGGCTGCTATCTCAAGGATGACGTGCCCGCGTGGTACGACGAGCTGGGAGAAGCGGAGCGCTGGGCAGCGCAGGCCGTCTTCTGGGAAGCCATCGCGGCGCGCTGTGCGGTGAGTCCCGCCGTCTTCTGCTACAACCTGATGAACGAGCCCGTGGTGCCCGGCGGGCCGCGCCGCCCAGGCGAGTGGCTGGGGCCGCCCTTCGCCGAGAAGTACCACTACGCACAGTTCATCACGCTTGACCCCGCCGGACGGCCGCGCTCCGAAGTCGCGGCAGCCTGGATTCGGACACTCGTGACGGCGATTCGGCGACACGATCAACGGCGTCTCGTTACCGTCGGGTTGGTGCCGTGGAGCCTCGACCGACCGGGCCTGACGTCCGGGTTCGTCCCGGACGTGATCGCGCCGGAGCTGGACTTTCTCAGTGTGCATCTCTATCCGCAGGCGGGCGGCGTAGACGAAGCGCTTGACACGCTCGCGGGCTTCGCGGTCGGCAAGCCGCTCGTGATCGAGGAGACCTTCCCGCTCTCTTGCTCCTTCGACGAGATGCGCACGTTCCTGCGCACCTCGCGCCGCCATGCGGCCGGCTGGCTCAGCTTCTATTGGGGTCAGACGCCGGCGGAGGGTAGGCGCTCCGGTCGACTGCAAGATGCGGTGATTGCCGAGTGGCTGGACGTGTTCACCGCCGAAGCGCAGCGGCCCACTGACGCACGATCGAGACCCGCTCGCGGTCGAGATCGGTCAGGCGCTCGATAGCGGCTTCGAGGTTGCCGACCACGAAGCGCTCGAGCCGAGCCAGATCCTCGACAGCGCACGACCGGTCACCGCTGCCGGACGCGAGCCGGCGGCCGTCCGGCGAGAACGCCAGGCTGAAGATCATGGCCGTGTGCGGCTTGAACTGGGCCAGGTTCCGCCCGCTCTGGGCGTCCCACAGGATGATCGTGCCGGTCGAGTCACCCGAGGCGAGCACACGACCATCAGGTCGCCAGGCCAGCGCGAAGACGGCGTTCTCGTGCCCGGCGAACGTGCGGACGGCCGCCCCGGTAGATGGATCCCACAGCCGGACCAGGTTGTCATCGCCGCCAGTCGCCAGCAGCCGGCCATCCGGCGTGAACACCGCCGTGCGAATCGAGCGCGCGTGGGCTGCCGCTATGTCGGCGTGCACGGCGTGATCGCGTCCGCTTCGAAGCAGGAGCCGCCCGTCGCCATCGCCGGACGCCATGACGCGGCCGTCACCCGACACGGCGACCGTTGCCACGCGTTGCGCGTGCCCCTCGAGCCGACGCGCTCGCCCCGATCCGAGCTCGCACACGGCCACACTTCCGTCGTCGCAGGCCGCCGCCAGCCACTTGCCTGACGGAGCGAGCGCAAGCTGGTTGATCTGAACGCCGAGACGTATCGTCGCGACCGGCTCGGCGGCCGGGTCCACGCGTTCCCACACGCGGATCACGCCGTCGTAGTTCGCGGTGACGACCTGGCGACGTTCGGGCATCGGCAGGATCGACGCGGTCGGGGCATCGAGTGGCGGCAGCGCGCTGTCTGGCGCTGCGCCGTCGACGCGCGTGAGGAACACGCGGCCGTCGCCGGTGGCCTGCAACAGCGCGGCACCGTCGTCAGCGAACGCCACGGACATCACGCTGGCCCCGCGATCGCGGCGCAGCATCCAGCCGCCGGTGATGGATGGCTCCCACAGCTTGACCACGTTGCCCGCGTCCAGCGAGACGATCCGGGCTCCATCGGAAGTGAAGCCACCAGTGACAACGTGCGCGCGGTGACCGAGCAGCAGTCCGGCCAGCTCGCCGGTCGCACGCCGGTACATCCGCAGCTCGCTGCGCAGCGACGCCGCGGCCAGCAGGAGCTCGGCGTCCGGAGAAAAGGTGAGCACGCCGATCTTGGCCAGCAGCGGCTCGGTCGGAGGGCTGGCATCGACTCCATCCGCGACGTGCACACACGCGATCGACTCCGGGCCGGCGCGGTGATACGCGACGAACTGCTCGTCCGCGCTGACCGCGAAGATGCTTTGGCTTCGCGCCGGGAGGCTCCACCTCAACTCGGGCGGGTCGGTGTCGAGGTTCCACAGCGCCAGCCGGTCTTCGTCGCCGGCCGAGAGCAGCGCCGGGCGCGTGTCCAGCCACGCGACGCGGCGGGCGACCAGCTCGTGCGCGACGAATCGAATGGCGAGGCGGACCGGCCCCTGCTCGGGCACATCGAAGAGCTGGATCGCTCCGCGCGGGTCCGCCACCGCCAGCCGACGCCCGTCCCTCGACAGGTCGAGCCCTTGCGTGGCGGACTCGCGCTCAACAGCGAGTCGCCTGAGACTGCGGTCGCGGAGCGAGACCAGGCAGATTCCCGCGTCGGACTCGAAGAGCGCGCCCCCGTCGCGTGTCCACGTAGCCGCACGGTCCAGCGCCTTGCCAATCTCAATGCGCGTCTGTTCGACGAGTCGACCCGAGTCGCAGTCCCACCACTCAGCCCGGCCGTTCGGAGCGACTGCCAGCAGGTGCCCGCTGATCGGGTCGTCGGTGATGCGCACACCCCGACGCTCACCCTCGAGCACCCGGAACGTCTCGCGGCACGGATAGCGCGCATACAGCTCGAGCAGTCCCCAGAACGCCGGATCGGTCGACGCCAGCCCCGGCGCCTCGCTCGACGTGCTCAGCAGCTCGCGCCAAAGAAGGTCTTCCGCGCTCGGGACGTTCCCCAGCAGCCCTTGCGCGCGCCCCTGCTCGATATTGGCCTGGACGAGCGCGGCGGTCAGCTCGACCGAGCGCTGCGCTGCCGCCTGCTCCGCCACGTGTGCGCGGCGGTAGGCGACGCTCATCGCCGCGGCGAACACCAGCAGGACGATGAAGCTCGCCGCCACGGCGCCGATCATCAGGCGGTAGCGGCGCACCGTCTTGCGGAGCACGTACCAGGTGCTCTCGCGCTTGGCGTCGATGGCCTGCCCGGCGAGGTAATGGCGGATGTCGCGGGCGAGCGCGCCGGCGGTCTCGTAGCGGCGCTCGGGCTCCTTGGCCAGGCACTTCATCACGATCGTGTTCAGGTCGTCGTCGAAGTCGCGCCGCGAGCGGCGCAGCGGGGCCGGCTCGATCTTCTGAATCCGCGAGGCGACTTCGTGCCACGCGCCGCTGACGTTGTATGGGAACGACCCTGTCAGAACCTGGTACAGGATCACGCCCAGTGAGTAGACGTCCGAGCGAAGATCGACCCGCGTCGCCCCACCCACGAGCTGCTCCGGCGAAGCCCACTGCGGCGTGCCGACGAAGTGCCCGGTGAGCGTCATCATGCTGGCCTGCCCCTCCGTCGAGGTCAGCTTGGCCAGCCCGAAGTCGAGCACTTTCGGCGTCGGCCGCGTCGCGCGCGGATCGCCTCCCAACCTTGAGCCGCGCGCGGACCCCGGCTCGCCGCCGTGCTCCTGGCTGCTCGCGTCCCCGTCCCCCGCATCCCACTCGACGAGGACATTCGACGGCTTGAGGTCCCGGTGGATGATCCCGCGCAGGTGCGCCGCGTTGACGGCCTCGCACACCTGGGCCATCAGCTCCAGCCGCGCGCGCAGGTCAAGCTCCTGTCCGGGCCCGGCCAGGAAGTCGTCCAGCGGCAGGCCGCGAACGAAGTCCATGACGAAGTAATGCGAGCCCTCAACAACGCCCGAGTCATGAATCGCAACGATGCTCGGGTGCTGGAGCTGCGCGAGCACCTGCACCTCGCGGTCGAACCGGGCGCGGTCAGCCAGCCCCGCGAACGGCCCGGCCCGCAGCACCTTCACCGCCACGTCCCGGCGCGTCGAGCGCTGCACGGCGTGGTACACCACCCCCTGCCCGCCACGGTGCAGCTCGCGCACAATGTCGTACCCGCGCAGTTGGAAGTCCGACGAAACGGCCCGCACCCGTACCGCCGCGTCCGGTGGCGCGTACTGCCGCAGCAGCGCGTTCTCCTCGCGGACCCGCCGAACCGCTTCGCCACAGGCATCGCACTGCGCGACGTGCCGCGCCAGCTCCCCGTCGCGCTCGCCGTCGGCGACGAAGACCTCCAGCGCGGCCTGGTCCGGGCAGGCGACGGCACTCGACGGCTTGCGTGTCATGGCGTGCCCTAGTCCGCGTCGAAGAGCGCCTGGTACTTGGCCAGTACGTCCTTGAGCTTGCCGACGATGCGGCTCTTGGCGTCGTAGATTTCCTGAGGGCTGACGCCCAGCGCGGCCGCGACGTCGGTCACCGGCTCCTGGCGCAGCACGACGCGCTCGAACGCCTCGAGCGTCCGCTCGCTCAGGCGGGTCGTCGCCCGCAGCTCCGCCAGCGCCTGGTCGAAGATGAAACGTCGCTGCTCGGCGTCCCAGAGCTGCTCCGCCTGCGAATCATCCGGCACGTCCCCCATCGCGGACTCGCCGCGTGCGACGGGATAGCGCGCCCGCTCCCGTCGAACGTCCGCGACCCGGTAGCGGGCGATGCCGATCAGCCAGGCCCGCAGTCGGCCTTGCCCCCGGTTGTAGCGCCCGGCGCGGTAGTCGCGCACGAAACGCATGAGCGTCTCCTGGGCAACGTCGGCGGCGTCGGGCTCGTCCAGTCCGAGGCGGCGCGCAAACCCGTACAAGATCGTGCGATAGCGGCGATCGAACTCGTCCCAGATCGAGCTGGCCGACTCGTCCTTGAGCCCGTCAAGCAGCGTCGTGGTCGTGGCAGTCTGCGAGAGCGGCAGCAAGCGGTAGTACCCTCGGTCCGACGACCATGATACCCCCGCCGGGGCCCGAGCCGTCGGCACAAATAGACGCGCCGGGCAGCCCGCCTGACACAATCACGCTCCGATCCACCAACAGCCGTCGTTCTTGGACGCCCGGCCGTTCCGCCAGCCGCCGGACCATACCCAATTACCCAAATTCCTGGATTCCTACCGATCCGTGCGTCGAGATTCCTGCGCCACGCCGCGGAGTACCAGTAACGCCGCGAGCAGTGCGGACCGTCCCGCCGCCGCGGCCGACAGCAGTGTTTCGGCACGGGCCGAAGGAGAATAGTCCATGACTCCGAAGAGAACCCATCGAACCGCCGCCGCCGTGTGCGGCATCCTCGCAGCGCTGCTCGCCGCGGTACCCCTCGCGGCCGCCGCGACGCATCCGCCGCTTGAGGCGGCGTGGCAAGCCCCGGAAGGGAAGGATGACGCGTCGCTCGGGTCGGGCGGAACGCGCGGAACCTGTACGGGAACGCCCGTCACACAGTCCATCGACCCCAACGTGATCGGCGCAAACTCGGTCTGGTGCGGCTCGCCGGACACGAATGCCGAAACCTCGCTGGCCCGCTCATTCGTCTTCGCCGAGGACGGCACCATTGGGTGCGTGCGGTTCGCGATCACGGAGAACTGGGACCCGCCGTGGAATGTCTACGTGCGTGTGCTGCAAGGGTCGATCGGCGGGCCATACGGGAACCTGACGCTCCTGGCCGAGACGCCGGTGGATATCCCCACGGGGATTGCCCAGGAGTTCTTCGACGTCGACATGGTCGCCATTCCGGTCACGGCGGGCGTCGAGTACGTGATCGAGCTGCGCGTCCCGAGCCGCTTTCCAGCCGACGGCGGCGACGGCGGCCTGCTCGCGCTCGGCTGCAACAGCCTGGGCGAGACGGCACCGACGTACATCCGCGCCCCCGCCTGCGGCGCGCCGGACTTCCTGCCCCTGTCGAGCATCGGATTCGGTAACCGGCACCTCGTCATGACGCTGATGATGCGACCGGAAGAGACGAGTGGGACGATCCTATGCCCCGACGGCACGCCGCTCGCGAACTGCACCGTCAACCTGGAGTACTTCAACAATAGTGGCGTCATCGGCGCCACGAGCACAACGACCGACTCGAGCGGGAACTTTCTCACGTACTACTCTGGCTGCGTGCCAGGGAGTTCCTTCCCGCCGCACGTCGGATTCAGGGTGACGACACCCTGCTGCCCCTCACAGGTCTGGACCGTCTACAGTGGGAGCTGCAGCGGCAATGCGGGCACGCTGATCTGCAACAACTGCTCCCCGCCGCAGGGGCAGGGACTTGTCTACGGCATCAAGTTCCGCGACGACAACTGCGACGGCGTCCAGCAGTCCAGCGAGCCGGGCCTGCCGGGTTGGCAGGTGATCGTCACGAACCAGGCCACCGGCGAGCAGTACACGTCGACGACCAACGCCAGCGGCGTCTTCATGGTCTCCCCGGTCCCCTACGGCACGTACATCGTGACCGAGATTCCCCAACCGGGCTTCCGCGCACCCTGCAAAGCCGGCCGATCGGTGGTCAACGCAGCCAATGAATGGGGCGACGCTGTCGAACTCGCGAACTGCCCCTGCCCTCTGACGCCCTACGGCGAGGACATCCACTGCGGCTCCGCCTGGAACGTGGTCTCGACTCCCGCCGGCGTGCCTGGAAGCCTTCCGCGGCCTGTGAACATCGTCGCGCCGCACGCCGCCTGGGATCCGGCCGTGTGCTGGATGTCGGCCACGCCGTCGGGCTCCAGCAGCAGCCTGCCCGGCGGGCAGTACGTGTACGAGTACTGCTTCTGCCTCAGCGAGCACTTCAGCAATCCGTTCCTCGACCTGTGCGTGAAGGCCGACGACGCGGTGGCCGTGTACCTGAACGGCGTGCACATCGGTAACGGCGTGTCGCACAACGCCTGGGGCACCTGCGGCCAGGTGACCACCACGGACCCGTTCCTCTTCCGACCCGGTCAGAACTGCATCCGGCTGGTCGTCAACAACGCCTTCGGGCCCACCGGGGTGAGCGTCTTCGGCCTCGCTTTGGCTACCGACGGCTGGTGCTGCCCGAACCCGTGCCCGTGCGTCTACCCCCCCGCGTACATGACCGGCTGGTGGATGCTCGACGAGACGAGCGGCACGAACGCCCACGACAGCGCCCACTTCTGGAACGACGGCACGCACACCAACGGGCCGGCCGTGGGCGTCGGCATCGTCAACGCGGCGCGAACCTACGACGGCGTCGATGACTACACCGAGGTGCCCAACCATGCCGACCTCAACTTCGGCACGGGTGCCTTCTCGATCGACGCCTGGATTCGCACCAACGCCGCAAACGGTGTCATCGTCTCCAAGCGCTACTCCAACTTCGTCTCAGCGCTCGACGTGCGCGGCTACGTGCTCAAGCTGGCTGGCGGTCAGCTCCAGCTCGAGCTGGCTACGGGCCCGACTGTCTGGGACCAGGAGTGGTTCAGCTTCGTCGGCGCCCCGCTGAATGACGGCCGCTGGCACCACGTTGCGGCGACGGTCAAGCGCGGCGACCCCTTCGGCGTCAAGCTGTACGTCGACAGTGTGCCGCAGACCTTCGGCACCGCCATCGGCGGGTCGCTGTCAAACTCGAGCGTCCTGCGGATCGGCTCGCGCACCGACGCGCCGTCGGTTGGGCCGGGCGAGTACTTCAACGGCGTCATCGACGAGGTCGAGCTGTTCAAGGTGGCCCTGAACCCCGATCAGGTCTACCGCCTCTGGCGGGCCGGGCCGTCCGGGAAGTGCCGGATCAACCCGGCGCCCTGCCCGGCCGACATGAACTGCGACGGGCTGATCAGCTTCGATGATATCGACCCGTTCGTCGCGGCCCTGGGCTATCCGGGCGGAGACGGCTGGCCATACCCCGACTGCCCCTGGCTGGGCGCCGACTGCAACAACGATGGTGCGGTCGACTTCGACGATATCGACGCGTTCGTCGCGCTCATCGGGACGGTCTGCCCGTAAACCTCTGACTGCGTCATGGGTGTGAGGCGAGTGACGGGCCCGGCCGCAAGGTCGGGCCCGCTTCGCTGCGCCGCCTCCCCGTCAGAGCCGATCGCGCAAGCGATCGGACCCCGCCTCCCCGTCAGAGCCGATCGCGCAAGCGATCGGACAGACCACCATCCGACCGCTCGCATCCGACCGCTCACATCCGACCGCTTGCGCGGTCGG
>CAADGM010000188.1 GCA_900696535.1 uncultured Planctomycetota bacterium | reverse complement strand
TCGCCGTTGACCCGGCTGCTCACGCGCACCCAGGGATCGGCGCTGGTGTTGTAATTGATCGCGTTCGAGACCAGGTTGATGAACACCTGGCTCAGCCGGTCGGCATCGGCGCGCGCGATCGCGCCGCGCACGCGCGCCAGGCTCTGCAGCCGCACGCCCGAGGTCGCGGCCAGCCCCTGGCAGGTGCGCATCGCGCTCTCGAGCGCATCGTCCGGATCGGTGGGCGCGAGCTTCAGCGGCGCCTCGCCGCGCTCGACCAGGCTCAGATCGAGGATGCTGTCGAGCAGGCGCGTCAGCCGGATGCTCTCCTCGTGGATGATGCGCACGAAGCGCGCGATCTTCTCGCTTTCCAGGTCCTTCGAGTCGAGCAGGATCTCGGAGAACGAGCGGATCGAGGTCATCGGTGTGCGCACCTCGTGGCTCACCTGGCTCAGGAAGTCGTCCTTTTCGGCGTCGAGCCGCGTGAGCCGCTCGTTGGCGTCGCTCAGCTGGCGCGCGGTCGCCTCGAGCTCGCGCGACTTCTGCTCGAGCTGGCGGCTGTATTCGCGCACCCGCTGCGTTTCGTCGGCGATCTTCATCAGCGCGTCCAGGCTGATCGTCTCGCCGGTGACCACCTGCGAGATCATCGCGTGGGCCGAGGCGGCTCCGATGCTTCCCGCGAGCTTGCGCTCGAGCTGCGTGATGAAGGCGTCGTCGGCCAGCGGCGCCTTGCTGCCGGCGTCGTGCGTGCGGCCGGCTTCCCGGAACAGGCGCGTCGCCTCGTCGGCGCCGAGAATGCGCTGGGCGAGGATGCTCAGGTCGTAGGTCGTTGCCGAGCGGCGCACCAGTGCGCTGGCGGTGTCGGCCGGGGTGCGGAACACGTCGACGAACAGCGTGCCCTGCAGCCGCTCGAGGGGCCTGGCCTCGCGCACGAGCGACAGCAGCACGAACAGCAGCGTGTTCACCGACAGGCTCCAGAACAGCGCGTGCATCAGCGGGTCGAGTCTTTCCAGGCCGAACAGCGTGTGCGGACGCAGCATCGACAGGCCGAACGGCCCCTCGGTGATCACCTGCGAGGACACGAGGAAATCGCCGCCGAAGCTCGGCAGGAACAGCGTGTAGGCCCAGAGCAGCGCGCCCGCGCTCAGGCCGGCCAGTGCGCCGGCGCCGTTCGCCCGCCGCCAGAACAGGCCGCCCACCAGGCTCGGCATCACCTGCGCGACGCCGGCGAACGAGATCAGTCCGATCGAGGCCAGCGCATCGGAGTTGCCCTTCACGCGGAAGTAGAGGAAACCGAGCAGCAGCATCAGGCAGATCCCTGCGCGCCGGCTCGCGAGCAGGAAGCGGCGGATCTCGCCGCTCGCGTTCAGCGACACCCAGCCGAAGCGCAGCGCCACCGGCATGATCAGGTGGTTCGAGACCATCGTCGACAGCGCGATGCAGGCGATGATCACCATCGATGTGGCCGAGGAGAAGCCGCCGAGAAAGGCCAGCAGCGCAATCGACTCCTGGCGTGCCCACATCGGCAGCGTCAGGACGAACATGTCGGGATTCGAACCCTCCGGCAGGAAACTCAGCCCGGCAATCGCGATCGGCAGCACGAACAGCGAGATCAGCATCAGGTACAGCGGGAACAGCCACGACGCGGTGCGCAGGTGCCGCTCGTCGGTGTTTTCCACCACCGTCACCTGGAACTGGCGCGGCAGACAGACGATCGCCGCGGCCGACAGCAGCGTGACCGTCACCCAGCGCGGGCCGAACACCTCCTGCGCATGCAGGATCCCGGGCGAGGCGCGCGCGAAGATGTCGCGCGGCCCGTCGGAGATGCCGTAGACCACCATCAGGCCCACCACGAGCAGCGCCACCAGCTTGACCACGGCCTCGAGCGCGATCGCCGCGACCACGCCGTGATGGCGCTCCTTCGCGTCGATGTTGCGCGTGCCGAACAGGATGGTGAACACCGCCATGCCCACCGCGATCCAGAACCCGAGGTGGAAGTCGGGCGTCGCCGCCGGAATGCCCGACAGCGGATCAGGACCGGCGTTGCCGATCACCTGGAAGCTGACCGTCACCGCGCGCAACTGCAGCGCGATATAGGGCGTGGCGGCGACCACCGCGATCAGCGTGACCAGCGCCGCCAGGCTCGAGCTCTTGCCGTAGCGCGACGAGATCATGTCGGCGATCGAAGTGATGCCGTGCACGTGGCCGATACGCACGATCTTGCGCAGGAACACCCACCAGCCGACGAAGACGAGCGTCGGTCCGAGGTAGATCGTCGCGAATTCCAGGCCGTTGCGCGCAGCCGAGCCCACCGCGCCGTAGAAGGTCCACGAGGTGCAGTAGACCGAGATCGACAGCGTGTAGACGAGCGGCGACTGCAGCCAGCCGAGCCGCCCGGTGCGGGCGCGCCGGTCGCCGAAGAACGCCACTGCGAACAGCAGCGCCACGTACATCAGCGCGATCGTCAGGACCAGGTTGGCCGACAGCATCAGCCGGCTCCGTCCGCGGGTTCGGCGCCGTCGCGCGCCGGGCCGGCAGGCCGGTTGCTGCGCGCGATTGCGCGTGCCAGCAGCGCAGCGCACACGATGAGCGCGATCCACACGCCGAACAGGTAGGCCACGATCAGCGGCACGCCCGAGACGTCGTACCGGTCGACGAACAGCGTGATCATCGGCGGCATCAGCAGCAACAGCCCGAGGATCGGCAGCACGACTGCCGCGTCGCGCAGCCGGGGCGAGGGGGGCGGCGTGTACACGGCTCGGGTGGATCGGCCGGCGCCGGCGCGTCTCAACCGCGCACCAGTCGTCGCACCTGCTCGACGATCTCGCGGTTCGAGAACGGCTTGGTCATGAAGCCGTCGACGCCGAG
>CAADGM010000187.1 GCA_900696535.1 uncultured Planctomycetota bacterium | reverse complement strand
GGAGTCGGCGTGCGACGTCAGGGGCAGGCGTCACGCGCGCAACGGCACTCACGAGGCGGAGGATCTCGTCCTCCTCTTCAACGAGGATCGCCCGTTCGGCCTCTCGGTCCCCTGCCCGCAGCACGATACGGATCCGTCACGCGCCGAGCATCGAGATCGCACGCCGGAGCGAGGTCGTGACCGCCGGGTCGTCCTCGCGTGCTAGCTGGGCCTTGAGCGCGGGGCGGAGCTCCGGCCAGGCCAAGACGCCAGCGGCGTAAGCACCAACGTCGCGGACTCCAGCGGATGGATGCTGCAGTGCTGCCTCGACGATGCTGATGGTCTGGTCGTCGGCTCGTGGGCCGGCGGCGTAGGCTGTGCGCATGATCGCGGCTGGATCGCCGGGGGCTGCGCGTGCGCGCGCGATGACCGACGCTCGGGTCGGCAGACCGAGGCCGGCGGCGAGGCACACGCGAAGCTCCCCTAATTGTTGCACATCGGCGGCGCGGAGCTCGAGGTAGCGGACGCTGACCCGCCGGTCGTCCCACATGCGCACGGCGGCGCCGGAGCGGAAATCCATCCAGGACACGCGGATGTGGTTGTCGGTCTCGCTGCGCTCGACGACCTCGAAGATCGTACCGCGATCAGCCAAGGTGTCGAACACCTCGGCGAGACGATCGAAGAAGCGGTCAGCCGGGTCTCCGACCCGAGCATCGGTCACCAGGTAGTCTACGATCGTCATCAGATGATCGGATAGAGTGGACGACCGGAGCGCCCGAGGGTTGCGATCGTCTGCCTCATGTGGTCGGCGACACTGGGCGTCGACTCACGCTCGAGCATGGTCCGGAGACTATCCTCGAATCCAGGCCATCCAAGGATGGACACACCGTACGTAGCGATGTCGCGCATGTAGGCATCCTGGTGAGACAGCGCCGCGGTGACGAGCGCGAAGGTATCTGGGTCGGGAGCATCGCCGGCAGCGTAGACGATCCGCATGAGCGCATCGGGGTTCGACCTGCCCCGTCGCGCTCGCGCGAGGAGCTGCGCCCGCGAGGGGACATCCATGCATGCGTGGATCGCCGCGCGCATGACGGCGAGTCGTTCGACGTCAGGTGAAGTGATCTCCACGAACTTCACCTTGGCGCGATAGTCCTCCCAGATCAGGAACCAGGTTCCGCTGCGATGATCGCCGAACGCCAGGAGCTCGAACCCCAGGATGGGGGGATGTTCATCGAGCTCGAGTCGGATCCCTGCGGCGGCGAGGCGCTCCAGCACTAGGTCGATCTGGTCCCAGATCGGGTGTTCGGGGTTGCTGATCGGGGCGTTCGTGACGATTCGCTCGGTCGGCATGATTGCTCGCTAATCGTAGCTTGCCAGCAAGGCAGCGAGTTGTGCCACCAGCTCGGCAGTGCGCGCCTCGAGAACACGTCGATCGGGTCGGTTCGCCAGCGCGATTCGCAGCCACCGATCCACGGCCCGCGCGAGAGCTTCCAAACTGCCCGCCGGTGCCTGCACGACGGTCCCACGCAACGCCGTTGCCTCTAGCCGCTGGAAGATCCGGCCGATACGGTCATCCTGTCGCCGTTCCTCGGCTCTGGACTGGCGAGCGGAGACAGCGCCGGTCATCGTGGATGGTGCCGTGGCTCCGGTGCGCTCGCCCGGCCGGCGGTCTCGGGTCCGCCGATCGGCACGCGGGTCGCCATACTGCTCGTCGAGTGTGCCGGTCCCCACCGCGCCGAGTCGCCGGTTGACCAGGTTGGCGGTGCCGAGGGCTGGATTGCGACCACGCTCGAGATCATCGAGCGCGGTCATCCCCTGAAGCGTGCTGAGCTGCGCGGCGGAGAGTCCCAGCGCGGCAGCCATTCCGGGCTGTCGCGCGCGCGGAGCTGCGAGGATCGCGAAGAGGTCACGTCCGCGTACGCCCGGCCGCTGCATGGCGCGCAGCGCAGGTGCCAGATTCGGATAGGTGCCGGGGCCATGGCCAGGTACGTCGAGCAAGGTCATCGATGGCAGCTGCGGGCCAGGACCTGGCCGCGTTCTTTGACGACCCATCGCGCCGCCGACGTCGGTCCACTGTGGCGCGGCGTCCGTGCTGGGCTGAATCGGCGCCCGCGAGAACGCCTCGGCGCGCTCGCCTCTCGTCAGCTGAGCGCCCGGCTGGTCCATCGGTTGTAGCTGGCCCGCTCGCTGGGATGCCGCGTCCACGTTCTGCGGCGACTGCGGCGACGTGAGGTTGCGTTGCCGTCGGTACTCGATCTCCGCGGCCGCGAGGATTGGACGCAGGAGGCGTCCGAGCTCAGCGGCGGGCACTCGGCGTGCGCGCGTGAAGACGGTCCGCGGGTTGATCGCCGCTTCGATCCCGCCGTCTGGCATCATGCGGAGGCGGGTCAGGCGATAGCGCACCTGCCAGCGCCGGAACGTCATGCGCATGCGCCGTTCGCTGACGCCGTCGCGTAGCATCCGCTCGGCGCGCGGGCGGATCGCCGCCACGGCGCGCTCGAGGCGCTCGCGGTTGCGGCGCTCGCGCTCCTGGCGGCGGCGGCGGTCGGCGTCCTGGCGGCGGCGGTTGGGGTCCTGGGAGCGGCGGCGGGCGTCGGCGCGGGCGGGGGCGCGGGCGGAGCGGCGCTCGGCGGTGGTGCGGGCGCGGC
>CAADGM010000186.1 GCA_900696535.1 uncultured Planctomycetota bacterium | reverse complement strand
GGGCTGCCTTGCGCGCTTCTGCGACCGTGCAGCCCTTCGGGCTGCCTTGCGCGCTTCTGCGACCGTGCAGCCCTTCGGGCTGCCTTGCGCGCTTCTGCGACCGTGCAGCCCTTCGGGCTGCCTTGCGGGGCACTCGTTGGGCGTTTCGTGTGAGCGCGGCTGCGGCTGGATTGAGTTTTCTCCCCTCTACAGCGGCCGCGACCCGTTCTCGCGCAGCGCCGCCTCGATCGACTCTGCGTTGTGCAGCGGGCCCTTGTCGATGCCCGGGCAATGCTGACCCGTCGCGGCCCACGTCTCCGGCGAGCGCAGGTTCGACTTCCAGAATGGCCACGTCCGGCACTGCACCGGCCGGACAGGGTGGATGCTGCACAGCGTCCGACCGCCGCTGCGCACCAGGAACTCGCAGTCCCCGTCGCGCTTCTCGAGCAAGCTTCGCCGCCCGCTTCCGGTCCGCCGCGTGTGTCGATCGAGGAATTCGGCGACGGTCAGTCCGAGGAACTCGGCGATCGGTTGGGTCTCCGCCGGCGTGACCCACACGTACCCCGGTGCGCCGCTGCAGCAGTTGCCGCACTGGGTGCACTGAAAGCGCAGACCATCCCCGTACCAGGGCAGAGCAGTCGCCGCCGGTCGGCCGGGAGCGGCCCCGGCGTCACTCACGACGCCTTCCCGCAGCACGCCTTGAACTTCTTGCCCGAGCCGCAGGGGCACGGATCGTTGCGTCCGGCGGGCTTGGCCTTCTTGGCCTGTTCGACGGGCGTGTCGGGCAAGGGCGGGTCGTCGGGATTGACCAACTGCGACTCGCGTCGCTTCTGCTCCTGCTTGCGCTCGAAGTGTTTGGAGAAGCGATCGGATGCGGCCATGGCACTTCCTTTGCTTACGGTGACGTGCCGATTATAAGCGTTCAGCGCGAACGCCGGTGCCGCTGGGGCGCCGCCGGCGACGCACCGTGAAGCCCGGTCTGCGGCCCTCCGAGCGGCCGTGGCAGCGGCGGCAAGGCCCCGCGTCACGGTATGGGTCGGGGCTGGCCGAGCAGGCGAAAAATGCAGCTTGACGCCCGGTTCGGCGAGCATTATGTAGCCCGCGCTGCGGTGGATTTCCGGCATCAGAAGGAGCCATGAAGATGTCATATCGACTTGAGCGGTGGGCCGACGGCGAGGGCGTCGAGCTCGCGACAGCCGCGGAGCAGGACGCCCGGTACCTGGACGTCGACCTCGCCACGCTGGCCGCCGATACCGAGCGTGCGCAGGAGTGGCGCGGGCTGGGGGCCGCTCGCGGACCGCTCGCTGACGCGCGCCGGAAAGACGAGGAGGAGGAAGAGGAGGAGTTCGAGGACGAGGAGGCCGCCGACGACGACGAGGCCCAGGAGGACGAGGAGGACGAGTTCGACGACGACTTCGACGACGAGGAATTCGACGACGAGGACGACGAGGACTTCGAGGACGACGACTTCGAGGACGACGAGGAGGCCTGAGCCCGGTCGCGACCGGTAACTGGCGTCTCGATCGTGCGGCTGGGGTCTGGCAATTCGTGTTGGCGGGCGATTCCTGCTTGGGATGGCCCGCCAACGCGTTCACGTCCTGGCGACCTCCGGCCGATGTTCCGAATATGGACTCACGCCGATCGCAGAGCTGCGTTCACCCCCTCGATCCACAGGCCACGGCCCCAGCCGAGGCGCCGCCGCCGACCGACCTGACCGCTCCGGAAGAGCGCCGGGGCACAGATCGCCGGTCGGGTTTCGACCGCCGCCGTGGCCCTGGCCGCAGGCGCACGGACTACCGTCGCGCTGCGGAAGAAGGGCACATGAACGAGGAGCAGCTTGACTTCCTGCGGGCGGTGGAGGAGTACAAGCGCGTCAACGAGCGTCCATTCCCGACGCTGACGGAACTTCTCGACATCGTGCTCTATCTGGGGTACCGCAAAGTTGCCCCTGTGGCCGAGTTCCGCCTGTGCAAGGGGCGCCAGACGCCGCTGCGCGGGGGCGCCGCGACTCCGAAACCGGACGACGCGGACGCTGACCCCGATCCGGATGCCGACGACTCCTGACGCGGATTGCGGTGCGGGAGAGGTCACAGCGAGGGGGATCGGCACGGGGCCAATCTTGACAGGGGGGCCCAAGCGCCGTAGCCTTCCTTGCTCCAAATTGACCGGTCGGCTAGTCGGGCCGGGTTCTGGACTTATCGCAACGCCGCCCGCCCGGCGGCAGACGGAGTTCGTATGCTTCCGGTTACCAAGAAGACCAAGACGCGCAAGCGTACGCGGCGGGCGCACCACGCCCTGCGGCCGGTCCACCTGCTGGCGTGTCCCAACTGCGGGCAGGCCAAGCTGCCGCACGCGGCCTGTGGAAACTGCGGCTACGTTAACAGTCGTACCCGCCTGAAGGTTGGGGCGGAAGAGTAACGAGGAGCGGCCGGCGTGCGCATCGGCTTGGACGCCATGGGCGGCGACCACGCGCCCCGCGAGGTCGTCGGCGGCGCGCAGGTTGGTCTGGGCCACCTGCGCCCCGGTGACGAACTTGTGCTCTACGGCCCCGAGGAACAGGTGGCCGCGGAGTGCCGGCAGCTCGGCCTGACCGACCCGCGTGTGCGCATCGTCCACTGCCCCGAGTGGATCGAGATGAAGGAGTCGCCGGTCGAGGCGCTGCGGCAGAAGCGCCGCTCGAGCATCGCGGTGATGGCGGGGGACGCGGCCAAGGGCGAGCTCGACGGGCTGATCTCGGCGGGCAACACGGGGGCGTTCGCCGCGGCGTGTCACCTGCGCCTGGGCACGATTCCCGGCGTGTCGCGACCGGGCATCGCCATCCTGATGCCGACCTTCTACGGCCCCGTCATCATCTGCGACGTGGGGGCCAACACGACGCCCAAGGCGCACCATCTGGTCGAGTACGCCCAGATGTGCGTCATCTACGCCAAGCTGATCCTCAACATCGCGGATCCCCGCGTCGGCCTGATCTCGATCGGCGAGGAGGAAGGCAAGGGCAACCCGCTCGTCAAGGAGGCTGGCACGATGCTCAAGAAGAGCACGTCCAGCCGCTTCGTGGGCAACGTCGAAGGGCGGGACATTTTCGGCGGCCGGTGCGACGTGGCCATCTGCGATGGCTTCGTCGGCAACGTCATTCTCAAGCTGACCGAAGGGTTGGCGGAAGGGTTGTTCAAGACAATCACGCACGAGATCAAGGAGGAGGCGCCCGACCTCGTGCAGCGCTTCGAGCCCATCACGGAGCGCATCTGGAAGCGGCACGACTTCGCCGAGTATGGCGGGGCCCCGCTGCTGGGCCTGGCCGGCGTGGCCATCATCTGCCACGGGCGCAGCGACCGCCGCGCCATCGGAAACGCCGTCCGCGTTGCCATGGAGCAGGTCCGCCACGACATCAAGGGGCTGATCGCCAGCGAGTTCAGTCGGCGGACCGAGGTTCCGGCATGAAGCTTGGCTGGCCGATCGAGATCATCGGCACCGGCGCTTGTCTCCCCGAACAGGTCGTGACCAACGACGACCTGGCGCGCCTGGTCGACACCACGGACGAGTGGATCGTCCAGCGCACCGGGATTCGCGAGCGGCGCCGCGTGGCTCCGGGCGAGGCCACCTCCGACCTGGCGACCCGCGCCGCCCGACAAGCACTTGAAGCGGCCAACCTCGCGCACGAAGACATTGACCTGATCATCGTGGCCACCGCCACGCCTGACCACTTCCTGCCCTCGACCGCCTGCCTGGTGCAGTCCACGCTCGGCTGCCGGTGGATACCGGCGTTCGACATGTCGGCGGCGTGCAGTGGCTTCGCCTACGGGCTCGTCGTCGCGGCGCAGCATGTCGTCAGCGGCCTCTGCCGCACGGTCCTGTTGATCGGGGCCGAGTGCCTCACGACGATCACCGACCCCATCGAGCGCGGCACGTGCATCCTGTTCGGCGACGCCGCGGGGGCGGCGGTGCTGCGGCCGGCGAGCGACGCGTCGCGCGGCATCCTGGCGGGCCGCTGGGGTGCGGACGGCGCTCGGGGCCGGCTGATCTGGATGCCCGCCGGTGGGTCGCGCGAGCCGGCCAGTGTCGAGTCGATTGCCGCCCGCCGGCACTACATGCACATGCAGGGGCGCGAGGTCTACAAGTTCGCCGTCACGCAGATGCACGACATCGTCCGGCAGACCTGCGACGATGCCGGCGTCTCAATCGACGAGCTGGCCCTGCTCATCCCGCACCAGTCGAACCTGCGCATCATCGAGTCGGCCTGCGACAAGCTCGGCCTGCCCATGGAGCGGGTGCTCGTCAACATCGACCGCTACGGCAACACGTCGGCGGCGTCGGTGGCCGTGGGCCTGCACGAGGCGCGGTCCGAGGGCCGGGTGAAGTCGGGGGACCTTGTCATGCTCGCCGCTTTCGGGGCCGGGCTGACCTGGGCATCCACGCTGCTGAGGGTCTGAGGTGACAACAGCCGCCGCGCTTTTTCCGGGACAGGGAACCCAGTCCGTCGGCATGGGCAAGGACGTGGCCGACGCTTACCCCGTCGCCGCCGAGACCTTTGCCGAAGCCGACGCGGTGCTCGGTTTCCCGCTCTCGCGGATCTGCTTCGAGGGGCCCGCCGAGCGCCTGGACCAGACCGATATCCAGCAGCCGGCCGTGTTCACGATGAGCGTGGCTGTCTACCGCGCCGCAGTCAGCACCGGGCGCATCCAGCCCGATCGCATCGGCGTCATGGGCGGGCTGAGCCTGGGCGAGTACACGGCCCTGCACCTGGCGGGAGCGATCCCCTTCAAGGACGCCGTCCACCTGCTGTACGCGCGCGGACGGCTGATGCAGGAGGCGGCCGACCGCGTGCCCAGCGGCATGGTCTCGCTGGTCGGCGCGGACGAGGCCAAGGCCCTGGCGATCTGCGAGCAGGCCCGACCCAAGGGACGCATCTGGCCCGCCAACTACAACTGCCCTGGGCAGATTGTCGTCTCCGGCGAGCGGGCCGCGTGCGAGGAGGTGCTCCGGCTGGCGGATGGCGCCGGCCTGCGCGCCATCCCGCTGAAGGTGGCCGGCGCGTTCCACTGCGAGCTCATGCGCCCGGCGGCGGATGGCCTGCGGCCGTTGCTGGAGCGCTGCGAGATCCGTCGTCCGAGTGTGCGGGCACTGTCGAACGTGGACGCGAGCTATCACACCGACCCCGGCTCGATCCGCGAGGCGCTGTATCAACAGACCGTCAGCCCCGTCCGCTGGCAGGCGTGCGTCGAGCGCATGCTCGCCGACGGGTGCCAGGAGTTCTTCGAAGTCGGCCCCGGACGCACGTTGACCGGTATGATGCGCAAGATCGACAGGAGCCTGCCGGCGACTAACATCAGCACGGTGAGCGATGTCCAGTTGAGTGGCTAGCCAGGAGGAACCCCCCAATGGCGCATCGACTCGAACAACAGGTCGCGATCGTGACCGGCGGCTCGCGCGGCATCGGACAGGCGATCTGCGAGTCGCTTGCCCGGGATGGCGCCGTCGTGCTGGCCGTCGCCCGCAACGTCGAGAAGACCCAGGCCTGGGTGGCCGCGCTGGGGGCCGATGTTCCCGGCCGTATCGTGCCTGTCGCGCTCGACGTCACCGACGTGGCCGCGGTCAATGCGTTCGTCGACCGCGTGGCCGAGGAGCACGGCCGCATCGACATTCTCGTCAACAACGCGGGCATCACCCGCGACGGGCTGGTCATGAGCATGGAGGACGACCAGTTCAAGCAGGTGCTCGACACCAACCTGACGGCAGCGTTCTACTTCGTCCGCGCCGCCAGCCGGCACATGCTCCGCGCCCGGCGTGGGCGGATCATCAACATCTCCAGCGTCGGCGGGTTGATGGGCAACCCGGGCCAGGCGAATTACTCGGCCGCCAAGGCCGGCCTGATCGGGATGAGCAAGTCGGTGGCCAAGGAGGTCGCCAAGCGCGGCATCACCTGCAACGTGGTGGCCCCGGGCTTCATCGAGACGGACATGACCGCGGACCTGCCGGAGAAGATTCGCGAAGGCGCCAAGCAGGTGATCGCGATGCAGCGTTTCGGCAACCCGGGCGAGGTCGCCGAAGTGGTCCGCTTCCTGGCCGGGCCGGAGTCGTCCTACATCACGGGGCAGACGATCGTCGTCGACGGCGGCATGTACATGTAGAGCCCGCCGGGCGCTGGCGGATGCCCCGCCAGAACCGCGCCCGTGTGCCAGGCGCACTTTCGGCGCCGCGGCCGACTTGCTGCCTGCGGGGGAAGCTCCATACTGTCCTGCCGGCCGATGGAGCTTGGTATGACTGAGAAGATCCACCGCATTGGCGTGCTGACTGGCGGGGGTGACTGTCCCGGTCTCAACGCCGTCATTCGCGTCGTCACCAAGGCCGCCATCACCGAGCTGGGACTCGAGGTCCTGGGCATCGAGGATGGCTACCTGGGCCTGATTCGCAATCGCATGCGGCCCCTCCAGCTTGACGACGTGTCCAACATCCTGACCCGCGGCGGGACGATCCTCGGCACCTCCAACAAGGCCGACCCTGCCCGCTTCGTCGTCGGCACCGATCCACAGGGTAAGCCGATCATCGAGGACGTCCGCTCGCGCGTGCTGGAGCACGTCCACGACCGCGGGCTCGACGCGATCATCTGCATTGGCGGCGACGGCACCATGAGCGGCGCCGCCGGGCTCATCGAGATGGGCATCCGCTGCATTGGCGTGCCCAAGACCATCGACAATGACCTGCTGGCGACCGACCTCACATTCGGTTTCACCACGGCCGTGCAGACTGCCAGCGAGTGCCTGGACCGCATCCACACGACCGGCGCCAGCCACCACCGCGTGATGATCGTCGAGCTGATGGGCCGCAATGCAGGCTGGCTAACGCTCAACGCCGGTCTGGCCAGCGGCGCCGACATCATGCTCATCCCCGAGATTCCCTATGACCTCGATGTCGTCTGCCGCGTCTGTCAGGAGCGCAACCGCCTGGGCAAGCGCTTCACGCTCATCGCGGTGGCCGAGGGAGCCGCGCCGCTTGGCGGCCAGCAGGTCGTCAGCAAGGTGATCGCCGACAGCCCGGACCCGATCCGCCTGGGCGGGATCGCCTCGGTGCTGGCCAGGGACATCGAGCAGCGCACGGGGCTGGAAACGCGGGCCACGATCCTGGGGCACGTGCAGCGCGGCGGCACACCGGTCGCGTTTGACCGTGTCCTGGCCACGCGCTTCGGGCACAAGGCGATCCAGCTCGTCGCCGAGGGCACTTGGAACCACGTCGCCGTCTGGCAGCGCGGCGCGACGGCTGCGGTGCCGATCGCCGAGGTCGCGGGGCGGCAGCGGCTGGTTCCGCCGGACGATCCGCTGGTGGCGCTGGCCCGGGCGGTGGGCACGTCGCTGGGCGATCGGTGAGCGGGCACCTGCTCGTGGGCGGAACGCTGGGGGGCTCGTGGGGCGGGCCACCGTGCCCGCCGGCAGGCAGACTCGCCTGCCCCACTACCCACGTATGCGCCGCGGTGTTCCGGAGGCAGTACACTGGAGGGGACTCCGGAAGCCGTTTTCACAGAAACAGGAACGAGAGATTTGTAGCTGCGGCTCGGCGGGCGGACTCGACCCTCCGGCGACCCCTCCCCGGACGGGAGGGGGGTCGGAGGACAGTTTCTGCGCGGCTCGAGTGCGCCCGGGCCAGAGAGGGAGCATCATGCCTGGCATTCTGTGTGAACACTGCACCGCTCTATGCTGCAAGTACATCGCGTTGCCGATCGAGAAGCCGACGGACCGCGAGGACTTCGACCACATCCGCTGGTACCTGATTCACCAGGACGTCTCGGTCTTCGTGGAAGACGGCGACTGGTACATCGCCT
>CAADGM010000185.1 GCA_900696535.1 uncultured Planctomycetota bacterium | reverse complement strand
GCGAACGCGGCCGACACCGTGCGGTTCCAGGTCTACCGGAGCACCCCGGGGCCGACGTGGGTGAACGCGACGCCGGAGGCCCTGAACGGCTCGACGCTCGACGCGGCGGCGTACGTGCTCGCCGGGGAGTGGCCCGAGCTCCTGACCCACACCGCGACCTTCACCGTGGCGATCCAGGCCCGGGACCGGCTGGGCAACTGGGGCCCGGCGGTGACGCGCACCTGGGGCCATGTGCCGCTCGCGCACCCGGTCAAGCTGGAGCGGCGCGGCAACGCGCCGACGTCGCCGGCGGACCCGGTCTATCCCTACTCGCTCCACCGGCACAGCCTCTTCCCGGGCACCGGGCAGACCGGCCCCGCGACGGCGATGTCGGCGGGGCTGCCGGCGGTCGAGCCGCGCGCCGTCCTCGTGTTCGACCTCGTGAATCCGCACGACGAGCCCGTGAACGTGGGCTTCTTCTTGCCCGTCATCAGCGGGGCGACGTACACCAAGCGGGTGTGGGACACGAGCCCGTGGATCGCGGCGACGAGCATGACCAACCCCGCCACCGGGACCTGCGCGCTCAACCCGTGGCCGAACCCGCTATGGTCGGCGCGAGTGAACCACGGCGCGCCCTACAACTGCACCACGGGCTCGTGTACCTGCAACGGCGCCGGCTGGAACCAGCCGGCGGACAGCCTGCCGGGCAGCTCGACCCTGGCCCTGCCGGACGGGACGATCGAGGTGCGCGCGATCGACTGGACCGTGAGCGACACCCCGCTGCCGGTGCTGGGCCTGACCTCGACGGTGAACGGCCGGCCCTTCTACGAGTTCACGATCCCCGCGCGCCCGGAGCCGACCCGGGGCCGCCGGGTGCGCGTGCTGGTCGGCCTGCCGAACCTGGACTTCTTCGCGCCCTACGCGGGCCCGCTCGAGGGCGTGCAGGAGTCCGACGGCCTCGGAAGCGAGCAGCACCGGACCACGAGCGGCTACGTCGCGACGATGACCGCGACCTTCTACGAGCGCTGGGCCGCGTGCCACTCCGCGAGCGGCGGCTCCTGCACGGCCGCGCGCGTGCGCCGCCACCTGCGCGCGCTGGTCGAGGCGCGGGTGAGCGTGCCGGCGCAGACCATCCAGCTCAACGTGCGGCAGCGGGCGGTCAACGCCGCAACGGCGCTGCCGGAGGAGATGTGGCACTTGGTTGACAACGGCTCCGCACGGCTAAACGAGGTGTCGTTTCTCTGGGAGACGTGCGAGAGCCCCGCCTACGGGGGCGGCCCGTCGTGTGCGCCCAACATCCCGACCACCACCAACTCGGCCCTCTGACTCCCTCAGCCTTCTACTGGAGAACCTCATGCGATCGATCTTCTCGTTCGGCGGCGGCGTCGCGCTGACGCTGGCCCTCCTGCTCGCCTGCAGCGACGACTCGCCCGGCGACGCCGACGCCGCCTCCTGCAACTGCGAGCCGCCGCTGACCGGGCGGATCGTCCAGGTCGAAGGCGTGAGAACGGATCAGACGGGAAGTCTCGTCAACGCGTTCGCGAACTGCGCAGAGAACGCCCGGCTGCTCGGCGGCGGCTGCGAGGTGCGGGGGCAGAACGCCGATACCTTGGTGCTCAACCAGAGCGGTATCAACACCAACCCGCTGGCCTTCGGCTGCGAGTGGCAGAACCCGGCGAGCATCACGGTCGAGACGACCCGAGCCTGGGCCATCTGCCTCAATCCCTGAGCTGGCGCCTGACAGGCGCTGGGAGGGTTCACTCAACACACGCCGGTCGCCACCGATCGGTAGGGACATCATGAGGCGACACCGATCCCACGACGCCACCGGCCATGACGCCTGGACCCCAGCGGCCAGCGCTCGGACGTCGATCCTGGGGGCCGGACGGGCATGAAGCGCCACCAAGGGCACGACGGTCAGGTGGGCGACGCCGATGGCATCGCCGGATCGATCGCGCCCGGCAAGCGGACCCACTCCGAGCGCCTGGCCGCTCAGGTGGGGCCGGCAGCCACGGCCGCTCCGTTGGCGCCGACCCGCCCCGATACCGGCCCGCACGACGACCCGTTCGGTCTCCACCTGCTCGATGGACTCGCCGCGCCGGATGGGCCGGGGACGCCCGCCGACGACGCAGCCGACGCGACCGCCGGCGGCGAGGCCGAGGCCGCTGCGCCCGTGCTGGCGGCCGCCAGCGTAGCGCCGGTGCAGATGCAGCGCGCCGCGGGTTCCAAGAACAAGCCACCAGCAGCGGCACCGCGGCCGCCCGCGGTCCGGGACCCGATCGTGCGAGGCGCGGCCGCCCACGCGAAGCGCATTCCTGGTCACATCGCCGCCCTCCGGAAGCTGTCGACCGACTTCGCCGCGGCTCGCAGCCAGCTCGACGCCGACAGCGTCGGCGCCATCGGTCTCGCGCTGGCCATCGAGGCCCAGGCCGCCGCCGACGCCTTGCACTGGCTGGAGTTCGGGCTGGGTGATGCCGAGCTGCTCGGACCCGTCGGGGTCGAGTACTCGGCCGACCCTCGTGGCGACCAGCACGCCGCGCGCAACGACGAGCTCGGCCGACTCGAGCAGTCGTACGGCCATCTCGCGTCGTGGTTCAGCGTGGAGTCGCTGGTCGTCGTCCACCGGGTCCGTCCGACCTCGTTCCGACACCAGATCGTGCCCGGGACCGGCCTGAAGATCCCGAGCGACGAGCTGCCGGCCTACGTCCGCGAGCAGACGGTCAAGACGATCCTGCTCATCGACGCGATCGACGAGACCAAGTCGATGCTGGCAGGGGTCGACGGACAACCGCCCGAGGTCGCGAACTCGCTGCGGAAGCGGTGCGGCCAGCGCCTCGAAGCGTGGACCTCGGACCGCGACGCGTTCCTGTTCCTGAGCCACGCCCTCGAGCGGCTCGGCCACGGCGGCCTCCTCGACGAGCGCGGTGCGGACGGCAAGCCCTTGCGGCAGACCGTGAGCGCGGTGACCCGCGGCGTCCCCCAGCGGCTCGACGACGTCATCGACGTCGTGCGCGAGGCCAAGCAGCTCCCGCTCGGCAGCCCGCCAGCCCCGGACGCCGCCGCCCACACGTTGACGCTCGCGCGCGAGCGGCTCGACGAGATCGCACGGTTCGACAAGGTGCGCGCCTCGCTCCCGAAGAGCACCCACGGGCGCACGGTCGAGGACGCATGGCGGCTCGCGCAGGATGCGCGCCAGGAGGTCCACGCCCTGTGGCGCTCCGTGAAGCGCGGCGAGCGCATCGGCGTGGGCGTCTGGGACCTTGGCATCAAGCGCATCGAGGCCGGCGCCACGATCTTGCGGGTGGTCACGGGCGAGACCGTGTACGAGGCCTCGCCGTTCCCGCTGATGGCGCTGGGCGCCGACGCCGCGCCCGGCATGGTCGCCACCGGCGCCAGCCTCGGCGCCGCAGCGGCCGGCGGCATCGCGGCCGCGCCGGCGATCGCCGCTCGCCTGGCGGCCCTCGCGGAGGTCGGCGCCGGCGTCTACGCCGCCGCGACGATCCTGGTGGTCCGCAACCCCTACGCCGCCACGGCCCTCGCCGAGTTCGCGGCCTCGGTCGGCTTCAACGTGATCGAGGCGGGTGGGGTCGGGAACTTCCTCGAGCAGCTCAAGACGCCAGAGGGCGCCTTGCAGCTCGTCATGGACGTCCTCGTCCTGAAGCAGTCGATGGGCGGTGGCCGCTACGTGGGAAACGAGGCCGACGTGCCCGACGGCGCGCCCCGGCGCGCTCCCGCGCAGGACGACGGACCGTCCCTCGCGGACCAGGTCCGCGACGCGCTCGACCGCATGCGCGCGGTCAAAGCGACCGTCGTCGAGCTCGCGCAGCAGCCCCGGGTCCCGGGCCAGGCCGCGGTCACGCCGGACGGCGTCGTCGTCCCGGTGCCCGGGCGCAGTGGAGACGCGCCCAGCGTCAAGACGATCTACGCGGAGCAGCTCAAGGCGCAGCGCGAGGCGCGCGCCGCGCGGTCCAGCAGGCGCATGTGGCCCACCGCCGAGGCCTGGGAGGCCGAGTACCACCCGCCACCTGTGGGCAAGGACGCCGTCCAGGTCCGGGAGAAGATCCTGCAGCGGGCGAAGGAGCGCCATCCGACCACGAATGACATGCCGGCCGACCAGCAGGCCGAGCAACACTTCAAGCAGCGGGAGTACTTCGCCAAGGTCGAGGCACGGGCCCGAGATCGCCGCGAGCAACTCGAAGTCGACCTGATCGACGCGCCATCCGAGAAGCACGAGTGGATCCGGAGCGAGATCGAGGGCGCGCGCCTCACCGAGGCCGCAGCGAAGGTGAAGCCTGCCCAGGGCCGCCTGCCGATCAACCACGAGTACGCGGGCAGCCGGATCACGATCGACGACATCGACGCAAGGCTTGCGGATCCGACCCTCGATGCTGGCGCGCGAACGACGCTTCAGCGTGCGCGCAAGGCCCTCGCGGAGTCCGGAACACAGCACATCGAGTACACCGAGGACGGGTTCCCGGACTTCTCACCTTGGGTCTACGAGAGGAACGGTAAGAAGGCCCAGATCGACATGTATCTTCGCGGGACGCGAGCGCTGGATGACTCGCTCGCGAGAGAACGTTTCGCTGCCGAGCTCGGCGTCGCGCGCTTCAAGGAGCCGCCGGGCTATACATGGCATCACAGCGAGCACACCGGGCGGATGATCCTCGTGCCCACGGCGATTCACGACGCGTTCAAGCATACGGGCGGCGTCCCGCTGTGGCGGGTCTTGACGGGCGACTACAGAGGTTATCGGAAAGCGAGCGGGAAGGACGACAACGATGATTCCTGAGATCACCGATGCAGGGCGTCCGATCACTTCAGTCGATATCTGCGCCGTGGAACATCGCTTCGGCTGCGTGCTGCCGGCACCGTACGTGAGGTTCCTTCGGCGTCACAACGGAGGAACGCCCTGGCCGGATGCGTTCCATGGCAAGCGGCCCGAGGATGAGGCGCTTGTCCACTTCTTCTATTCCATAGACGGAGACGAGCACACCGACCTCGTGACGGAAGCTGGCATCTTCCGCGGCTATCACGACGTGCCAGAGTGTCTCCTTCCAATCGCGCGAACACCGTCGGGCGACATCGTGTGCATCGGCATCACCCCGGCCAATCACGGCGAGGTTTGGTTCTGGTCCCACGATCACCCCGTCCGTGAGCAGGCAACGTGGAAGCTCGCCGACGACCTGGACTCGTTCCTCGCCACGTTCCATGCTGTCGAGCTGTAAGCCTCTCTTCCCTGTCCCCCGCCCGTCATGGTCCGGGGCCGGCGCGCTGGCCGAGGGCAGCTACGCGGTGTCGGCCACGGCCAGCGACCAGGCGGGCAACGCGGCGGTGACGCCGGCCGCGGGCGCGTTCGTGGTCGACCGGACCGGGCCGACGGTCTCCTGGGACGCCAGCAGCGTCCGCGACGAGCTCGACTGCAACGCGACCCAGTTCGCCGCG
>CAADGM010000184.1 GCA_900696535.1 uncultured Planctomycetota bacterium | reverse complement strand
CGCCCACCGGCGTCGATCTCCACGGCGCGTGGCTCGACCCCGCCGGCCGGGCCTGGGTCGTCGGCGGCAACTTCAACGCGCCGATGCCGACCACCCGGCGCGGCGTGGTCGGCGTCCGCGGCTGCCCCCGGCCGCCCGGGCCCTGACGCCAGCGATGGCCCCGGCGCCGGCGCTGCCGTTCAGGACCACGTCGCGCCGGCCCGCAGTCGAGGGTGGTGGTGACCCCGCTGTCGTTGATGACGTGACGGGGGGCGTCGGCCCACGCCGCGACCGGCAGGGCGGCCCGGAGCATCGGTAAGCTGTTCGACGGTCGCGACGGCGACGACGACGCGAGCGACGACGACCACGGCACTGCCGCCATGGTCGCCGACGCCGCCCGCGCCCCGCTCGGCGCCCTGCCGGCCGGCTGGCTCGTCCGCCGCTGCACCGCCGTCTCGCCGGCCGTCCCGGCTGCCCTGGGCCGAGCTGTTCCGCCGCGTCTTCCGCGAGGACCTGCTGGCGTGCCCTGCTGCCCCGGCCGCATGGAGGTCCTCTCCGCCACCACCGCGCCCGACGCCGTCGACGCCATCCTCACCCACCTCGACCCCGCCACCCAGCCGCCGCCCATCGCGCCCGCCCGCGCCGCCCCAGCCGAGCTGGTGGTCCTCCGGCTCCAACGACCACCGCGCCGCCGACGCCTTCGAGCCGGCGTAGCCCCGCCCCACCGCTCGCGCCCCTTCCCGACCGGCCGCAAGCCCACCGAGATCGCCGTCGTCCGCCCGCGCTCCGGGGCCCGCCCACCCGCCGGTGAGCCTGCGCACATCCGCCACGCTGCCGCCGCTACCCCTCGTGGATGTCGGTTGCCACCTCGTGGCGGTCGTCGCCGCGCTGGCTGGCTCGATCGGTCGCGGAGGCGCTAAGCTCGTGCGTCGATGCCGGCAAAGGAGCTACAGCGGCGGCCAGAGGCGGGCGCAGAATCCGTCGAGGACCTCGTGGATCGCGTGCTCCGTGGCGAGGTCAGGATACCCACCTTCCAGCGGCCGCTGAAGTGGGAGGCCACAGACGTCGTCGACCTGTTCGACAGCGTCTATCACGGCTACCCGATCGGAGCGCTCCTGTTGCGCGCCGCGCCCGCACCTGCGGGCCCTGTACGGATCGGCCCGCTCGAGCTATTCAGCCCAGACATCGCGCGGGCGCTGTGGGTCGTCGACGGGCAGCAACGCCTGACCTCTCTCGCTGCGGGTCTGGCGCGCCCGGCACCCGAAGTGGGGCAGCCGATGCCGAGGGATGCCTTCGTGGTCTTCTTCGATCCGCGAACGGAACGCTTCCATTCGCCACCGGCGTCAGGCGCGGTGCCCTCGGGGTGGGTGCCGGTCTGGCGTCTACGTGACGCCGCGGCGCTCAGCGAGTGGATCATCCAAGAGTGGACTGAGGCCAGGGACGCGCGCTTGCGCGCCGTGGTCTTCGAAGCGGCCAAACGCCTTCGCGAGTACCGCGTCCCGTACTACGTCATCGAGACGCCGGACGAGGAGATCGCGAAGGTGATCTTCGATCGCGTCAACACCCGCGGCAAGCAGCTGGAGCGCGCGGATGTGTTCAACGCGCTCTTCGGTCACAAGGGCACCGCACCAAGTACGCTTGGCGAGCTGGCAGACGAGCTGGCCTGTGTCGGGATGGGTGCGCCGGATGAGCAATCACAACTGCTGCCGGGCTTGGTGGCACTTCGAGGGCTCGACGTGACCCGACCGTTCGCCGAACTGGCGCATGACCACCCTGACGAGTTCACCGGTGTCATAGCCGAGGCGGCCCCTGTCTTTCGCCGTGTCCTCGGCTTCCTCCGAGTTCACGCTGAGGTCCCGCATCTGCGGCTATTGCCGTACTCGACCCCCCTCATCGTATTGGTGCGCTTTTTCGCACTGCATCCGGAGCCGAACCAGCGGACCCTGACCTTGCTTGTCCGCTGGACGTGGCGGAGCTTTCTGTCGCCCAGCCGTGACGACAGAACGCTGCGACGGCGAGGGGTTTCCTCCATCGGAGGCGACGAAGAGTCGAGCGTCCAGGCGATGCTCGCACTGGTCGCGAGTAACCGTGCCGAAGCTTACCGGCTGCCCGAACGCTTCGATGCGCGAGCCGCGGAGTCGCGCATGGCGTTGCTGGCGCTCGCAGCCGAGCGGCCGCGGACGCTCGCAGAGGAGCGCGGCGAGACACCGTACGTAGACATCGCCGCGGCGATCGAATCGCGCGACAAAGATGCGTTTCGCCCGGTCTTCTCCGGCTCCGGCGGTGCACTGAGCTCCCCCGCGAACCGCATCCTGCTGGGCGGCGTCGGCGCAGCCCGTCAGGCGCTGCGCACCTTCGTCGATGTCACGGGGACCGATAACGCGGTCCTGCATTCACACTTGATCTCGCCTGAGTCGGCGCGAGCGCTGGTGCGTAACGACGCGGACGCGTTCGTGGAGCTTCGTGCGATCGATCTTGCTCGCGCGGTGAACGATATGGGGGAGCGCCTCGCCGAGTGGGGCCAGAACGACCGACCTTCGATCGAGTATCTCTTGGCTCAAGGGAATCTCGAGTGAGTGGCCGAAGCGCCATTGTTCGACTGGGAGAAACGGTGGTAGGGCGGCTGCTCGAAGCTGACGACGCCACCGTTGAGTTCCGTGTCGATCCATCCTACCGGCGGATGCGGCCCCGGCCGGTGCTCGGACAGTGGTTCGAGGACGATCGGCGAGAGGTCCAGCGTGGGGAACGGCCTGGCGATGCCCCTTCGTTCTTTGCCAACCTGATACCGGAGGGCGATCTGCGCCTTCACGTCGTGGAGCGTCTGGGAATCGCCCTCGACGACGATCTCGGATTCCTGTGCGCGGTGGGGCAGGACCTCCCGGGTGCGCTCACCATCGAGCTCGAGAGCGGCCAGCCGGCTCTGCGCTCCGAACCAGCGGTGCCGACGGCGGCGTCGGAGGTGGAGTCCGGCCTGCGCTTCTCTCTCGCGGGGGTGCAGCTCAAGTTCTCTCTCGTCCGTGGGAGCGACCGGTTCTTCATGCCGGGGCGTGGACAGAGGGGTGCGTGGATCGCCAAGATCTCGTACGAGCAGTACCCCGATCTCGCCGCGAACGAGTGGGTCACCATGGAGTGGGCCCGTCGCCTTGGCTTCGAGGTGCCGGCGACCGAACTCCGGCCGCTCTCCGAACTGGTGGGCGTGCCACACGACGCAGAGGGCGACAGCCTCGTGTTCCTCATCGAGCGGTATGACCGCACGTCGGACGGCCGCCGCATCCATCAAGAAGACTTTCAGCAGATTGTCGGACGACGGCCCGCGCGCAAGTACGACGACATCACGTACGACGCGCTCACCAGGCTCGCGATGGCGATCGTCGGGCCTCACGTGTTTGAGGAGATGATCCGGCGCCTCGCGTTCCTGGCGGCATCCGGCAACGATGACGCGCACACGAAGAACTGGTCGGTGCTCTACCCCGATGGCCTGCGCGCGCAGCTGACCCCGCTCTACGATCAGGTCTTCACCGCACAGTGGCCACAGTTCGATCGGACTCTCGCGTTGAAACTGGATGGGACCAAGCACTTCGCCGAGCTCGACGTGCGCCATTTTCGCGAGCTCGCGCGCCGGGTCGGTGGTGATCCGGAACAGGCTGCGAGCATCGCGATCGAGACCGTCACGGCGGCCGCAGCAGCGTGGGTGGAGCTGCGCGACCATCCTCACGTGACGGTCGGCTATCGCGCAGCGCTGCGCCGCCACTGGACCAAGGTGCCGCTGTTGCGTCCACGCGCCGACGCGATCTGAGCGGCCAGCCAGGGCCCCGGCCGCATGGAGGTCCTCTCCGCCATCACCGCGTCCGACGCCGTCGACGCCATCCTCACCCACCTCGAGCTCGCCACCCAGCCGCCGCCCATCGCGCCCGCCCCAGCCGAGCTGGTGGTCCTGCGGCTCCAACGACCACCGCGCCGCCGACGCCTTCGAGCCGGCGTAGCCCCGCCCCACCGCTCGCGCTCCTTCCCGACCGGCCGCAAGCCGACCGAGATCGCCGTCGTCCGCCCGCGCTCAGCGCGAGCGCGGCGAGGGCGCCCCCACAGCGGGCCGTTGAGATCGATGTAGACTTGGTGCCAGGGGTGGGTCACCGGCGCCTCGTGAACGGCCGCGCCGCCGAGCAGCGGGATGAAGTAGATGCCCTTGACCGGCACGCCGGCCTCAAGCTGCGCTGGGATCGCGCGACCGGGGCGTGGCGCGACGAGCGCGCCGCCGCGCCCACCGGCGTCGATCTCCACGGCGCGTGGCTCGACCCCGCCGGCCGGGCCTGGGTCGTCGG
>CAADGM010000183.1 GCA_900696535.1 uncultured Planctomycetota bacterium | reverse complement strand
TCCCCGTTGCGCTCGATGTCGTCGATTCGACATAGAGTTCGCGGATGTGGATTTCGAGTTTCGAGATCGCGTCGCGCCGTCACGATGCGAGGTGCGGCACACCACGTCGGCGGCATGCGCGCATCGCAGTGCAGGTTCCACTTCCCGGCCGCCGTTTCGCGCAGCTCCCAGTGCCCGACGGCACGGGGGTCGCCCGCGAACGGCGAGTGCTGACGCCGCGCGTTGAGCGCCTCGAACGCGTCGAGTGCGTCGATCGGCAGGACACCTTCGGCGACCGCATTCCGAATCGTGTCTTCGAGAGCGGCCAGATGTTGAGACTGGCCCCAGAAGCGCGACATCGCGTGTGCGTTCCAGATCAGGATGATCAACTCGAAGGTCTGCTCGCACTCTGGCTCGGCCGTCTCGATCCGCACTCTTTCCCGCTCAAGGCGTGGCGCCGCCTCCTCAACCGCACCCTGGTCACTGCTGGCGCGCGGCTGACGGAATATCGCGACCCGGCAGGACTCGTCGAACTGCGTCGGGCGATCGCCGATCGCTTGGGTCCGACGCGAGGGATCAAGATCGAGCCCGAGCAAGTCATCATGGTCGCCGGCTGCCAGGAAGGGCTCAACCTGACAGCTCGCCTGCTCCTGCGCGAAGGTGACACCGTGGCGATCGAGAATCCCGCCTACCAGGGCGCGGCGTATCTCTACGAGAGCTACCACGCGCGACTCGTCCCGGTCCGCGTCGACGACTGCGGCCTATCGGTGGACGATCTGCCGAAGGAGGGTGCGGCGCTCCTCTACATCACGCCTTCACACCAGTACCCGATGGGCTACACGCTCACGCTGGAGCGTCGCCTGCGCCTGCTGGACTGGGCATGGCGCACCGGAACCTATGTCGTGGAGGACGATTACGACAGCGATTTCCGTTATCGGGATTCGCCAGTCGCCGCGCTGATGGGTCTCGACAGCCACGATTGCGTGATCTACATCGGGACTTTCTCGAAGTCGCTCGGCCCCGGGCTTCGCCTCGGGTATCTCGTTGTGCCCAGACACCTCGCGGGACCGGCGCGCGCGGTCAAGACGCTGCTCGACAATGGTCGGCCCTGGCTCGAGCAGGCGGTGCTGTCATCGTTCATCGCCACTGGGGGCTACACCAATCACCTGCGACGCATCCGGCAGAGCTACGCCGAGCGCCGGGAACACTTGATGGAGTGTCTTCGCCGGCACTTCGGCGAGACCAAGGTGTCCGGCGCCGAGTGCGGCATGCACATCGCCTGGCATCTACCGCAGGACCTGCCGCGGGCGCCCGTACTGCAGACCATGGCCGCCGAGCGCGACGTCGGCATCTACACGTTGCGGTCCGGCGCGGTCTGCGACTTCGGAGGCTGCGCGTATTCGGAGCGCACGATCTTGCTCGGTTTCTCCTCGCTGAACGAGCGACAGATCCGACGTGGCGTTGAGGGCATCGCCGCGGCGGTCGATGCGAGTCACTGCTGCGGCGGCAACGTGTAAGACCTGTGAGCGGCGCTCCTGGCGGCTTCTCGGAGTCACCGGAGGCTCCCGTGACCAGCCCCCTCGCCGGGTAGTGCGGTTCGGCGATAGCCCGCGGCGGCGGGGTGCTACCCGCGGGCCGCGAGAGCGTCTCAAGGCTGGCGGAGGCCCCGAGGCGATTCGACCGAGGACCTCCGTGTCCGCGCCCACGCACGCGTTCCGTCGAGTTGACGCGCGAACGTGTACTGGCCCACATCTGTCGTGCCCGTGTCGAAGCCTGGCGCGCAGAAGGCGAGGTGGAAGCGCCAGCAGCGCACGAACCGCTTGCCGAAGCGCGCCGCGATCGCGCCGGCGTGCGCGTCGAATATGGCGAGCCCGCGCTTCGATGAGTCTGCCGCTGTTCGCGCTTCAGCGCCCCGGCTCGACGACGAAGCGCACGACGCCGGTGTCCTTCTTCGCGAGCAGCGCGAGTGCCTCGTTCGTTTCGGACAACGCAAAGCGGCGCGTCACCGAACGCGAGAGATCGAGCCGGCCGCGTGCGACCAGCTGTAGGAGGTCGGCGATGTCGCGCTTGTCCATGCCGAAGGAGCCGATCACCGCCTGCTCGCGCCCGACGAAGGCGAGCAGTGACGGCAGCGACGGGCGGCCCGGGCCGACGCCGACCAGCACCGCGCGTCCGCCGGTATCGAGACAGCGCAGCGTCGTCTCGACCGTCTCGGGGCGGCCGACGAACTCCAGCGCCAGGTCGACGCCGCGGCCGAGCTCAGCGCGGATCGCGCGGCCCGGATTCGGCTGCTCGACCGGGTCGAGCGCGAGGTCGGCGCCGAAGGCGAGCGCGCGTGCGCGCGCCAGCGGTTGCGTGTCGATCGCCGCGATGAAGCCCGCGCCCATCATCCGCGCGAGCAGGATAGCGTGTGCGCCCAGCCCGCCGCAGCCGACCACCGCAACCGCCTCGCCGGCGCGCAGCGCGCCGCGCGAGCGCAGCGCGTGAAGCGGCGTGGACACGCCGTCGGTAATGATCGCCGCAGCCGCGAAATCGACCGTGTCGGGAATCGCGACGGCGCCGACTGCGGGCGCGACCATGTAGCGCGCGAGGCCGCCGTCGCTTCCCATGCCGTAGGCCTGGGTCGCCTCGCACAGCGACTCGCGCCCGGTCCGGCAGAAGCGGCACTGGCCGCAGATCGGCGACGGAAAGAGCGCGACGCGCTGCCCGGGCGCGAAGCCGCTGACGCCGTCGCCCAGCTGCACGATCGTGCCCGCGGCCTCGTGGCCGAGCGTGATCGGGGTGCGCGCGACCGGAATGTCGCCGTCGACCGCCAGGTGGATGTCGGTGCCGCACAAGCCGCACGCGGCGACCTCGAGCAGCAGCTGCCCCGGCCCCGGCTGCGGCACCGCAATGGTCTCGATTACGAGCGGCTCGCCCGGCCGGTACAGCCGCACCGCCCGCATGGTGGTGGGGATCATGGCGCTTTCGCCTCCCTGACCTTGCGCGCGGTCGGCGTGCGTGCGCCGCTGCGCGGCCCCGTACGGCTTGCGCCGCCGGCAGCTTTCGCTGGCGCGAACCCGAACGCACGGCGCACGACCGTGTAGACCTGGGCGCGCGTCTTGACGTGCTCGCCCGGGCGGCCGTAGCCGAGGTTTGCGCGCGAAGCCTCGGCGACCGTGAGCCCAAGGAACAGTGACCACAACAGCTCGGCCAGGATCGCGCCCGGGGTCGACGGGTCGACGCGGCCGAGCAACTCGCGCAGGCGGCGGAAGTTCTCGCCCGAGCGGCGCGCGATGTCGTCCTTGACCTCGGCCGACACGTTGTCGAGTACCTGCGGCTGCGCGAGGTAGAACGAAATCACGAAGTAGTCGGGGTGCTCGCGGTAGACCTCCTCGTGGAAGGCCCAGATCGCGTCGAGCAGCTCGGCCGGCGGCAGCGCCCGCGCGGCCAGCGCGTCGAGCCCCTGCGCCCAGAAGTCGATGCTCTCGAAGATCAGCGACAGCAGGATCTCGTCCTTGTTGCGGAAGTAGAAGAACAGCGTCGCCTCAGACAGCTCGCAGCGCTCGGCGATCTCCTTCGTGGTGGTGCCGCGCAGACCGTTGCTGAGCAGCACGTCGCGCGCGGCGTCGAGGATCTCGCCGCGCCGCGCCTCGCGCTCGCGTTTGCGTCGTTCGGTCACGCCCATGCCGTTTGCTCTTTCTACCTTGCCAAGTGTCTGAAGATGGTCTCGCGCTGGATCTCGCTCGTACCCTCGCCGATCTCGAACACCTTGCAGTCGCGGTAGAAGCGCTGCGCCGCGCTCTCGCGCATGTGCCCCTGCGCGCCGCACAGGTGCAGCGCGCGCTCGCAGACGTGGGTGCAGGCCTCTGTCGCGAACAGCTTGGCCATCGACGCGGCGCAATCGTAATCGCTGCCGGCGTCGATCAGCCGCGCCGCGCGCAGCGTCAGTCGCCACGCGGCCTCGATGCGCGGGACCATGTCGGCGAGCGTGAAGCGCACGAACTGGTGCTGCGTGATCGGCGCGTCGCCCTGCATCCGGTTGCCACAGTAGCGCAGCGCCTCGTCGATCGCCGCCTGCCCGAGCCCGACGCCCTGCGCGGCCGACGCGACGCGCCCGAGCGAGAGCACCTTGAGCGCCTCAATGAAGCCGAAGTCCTCCGCCCCGAGCCGGTTCTCGGCCGGCACGCGCGCGCCGTCGAACACGATCTCCGCCATCTCGGACGCGCCCATGCCGAGCTTCTTGAACGGCGCGCTCACGCGCACGCCCGCAGTGGCGCGGTCGACGACGAACAGCGACATGCCCTTCAACCCGCGCCCGGGCGTGGTCTGCGCGACGATCACCATGAAGTCCGCGAACGGCGAGTTGGTGATGTAGAGCTTCGCGCCGTCGAGCACGTAGTGCTCGCCGTCGCGCCGCGCGCGCGTGGCGACGCGGCTGATGTCGGCGCCGGCGCCGGCTTCCGCGTAGCCCCAGCAGCCGATGCGCCGGCCCGCCAGCGCATCGGGCAGCCAGCGCCGCTGCTGCTCGGGCGTGCCCAGGTGCAGGATCGCCGACGCGGCGAGCGCGGTGTGCACGTACAGCCCGAGCGCGATCGCGGCCGAGCCGCGCGTCAGCTCCGCGCACAACAACGCAAACAGGGTCGCGCCGCCGCCGCTGCCGCCGACCTCCTCTGGAAAGCCGACCCCGAGCCAGCCGAGCGCGGCCGCCTCCTGGAACAGCTCGCGCGGGTAGCGTTCCTCCAGGTCCCAGCGCGTCGCGTTCGGCGCGATGCGCCTCGCGACGAAGCTGCGCACGCTGTCGCGGAACGCGACCTCCTCCTCGCTCAGGCCGTCGTCGGTCACCATCTTCGTCCCTCGTCTGCGGCGGCAACGTGCACGGGTTCAGACGCCGCGAAACACCGGTGCGCGGCGCTCGCGGAACGCGGCGACGCCCTCGCGGTGGTCGGCGCTCTGCAGGCACTGCACCTGCGCGAAGATCTCGTAGTCGAACTCGCCGTCCATGTCGCGGTCCAGCGAGCGCCGGATCGCACCCTTGGTGAACGCGGTCGTGCGCGGCGCAAAGGCGGCGAGCTTGTCGGCCAGCGCATCCACCGCGGCGTCGAGCTGGTCGTCGGCCACGGTCTGGCTGACCAGCCCGATCGCCTGCGCCTCGGTCGCGTCGACCACGCGCGCGGTCATCATCATGTCGGTCGCGCGCCCTAGGCCGATCAGCCGCGGCAGGAAGTAGCCGGCCGACATGTCGCAGCCGGCCAGCGCGAGCTTCACGAACGGCGCGCACATGCGTGCCGACTGCGCGGCCACGCGGAAGTCGCAGGCGATCGCAAGCCCGAGCCCGCCGCCGAACACGTTGCCGTGCAGCCGCGCGATCACCGGCTTGCCCATGCGCGCGATCGCGCGAATCGGGTCGAGGTAGTGGTCGACGGTGCGCTCCCAGTCGTCGGGCGTGCGCTCGATCATCTGGCCGATGTCGGCACCGGCGCAGAACGACGAGCCGGCGCCGGCGAGCACGATCGCGCGCACCTCGGCGTCACGCTCGGCGCGCTCCAGCGCCTCGGTCAGTGCGTCCAGCAGCACGACGTCGATCGCGTTCAGCTTGTCGGGTCGGTTCAGCGTCAGGCGCAGCACCGCGCCGCGGCGCTCGGCAAGCAGCGTAGGGGTGGTCATGTCTTCCTCCTGCGGATTGCGTAGTCGAAGCGGCCTTCCAACACTGGCTCGCGCTGCGGGTCGCGCACCGTCACGTCGACGGCGAGCGCGCCGCGCCCGCTGGCGGCGAATTCGTCACGCAGCGCGGCGGCGTCGGTTGCCGCTGCCAGCCGCGCTTCGGCCGTGAGCGTACCCTGCGCGCGGCGCGTGTAGCGCACCTGCGTCGCCGCGAGCAGGATGAAGCCACCCCACGGCGCGGCCAGCTGGTCGGCGGCGACGCCGGCCGCGGTCTCGGCCAGCGTGTAGATCGCGCCGGCGTGCGTGGTACCGGCGTAGTTGTGCAGATCCGGTCGGTCCGGCTGCGCGATGACGACCCGATCCGGCGCCAACGCGGCGACCTGCTGCCCGTGCCACGCGACGTAGGCGATCGAATCGAGCAGCGTCTGCTTCGTGCTCACAACTCGAGCTTCAGCGCGCGCAGCAGGTTGTCGCGCACGATCTTGCGGTAGACCTTGTCGTCGACGCAGAGCGCCTCGAGTTCGGTCAGCGTGCGGTCGAAGCCGAGCAGCGGGTAGTCGGTCGCCCAGATCACCTTGTCCTGGCCCCAGCCCTTGGCGAAGTCGACCAGCGAAGCGGGCCACTGGCGCGGCCCGCGCGCCGAGGTCTCCAGGTACACATTCGGGTGCTTCCACGCGAGCACCATCATCTCCTCGTGCCACGGCTGACCGACGTGGCAGCCGAGGATCGACAAGTCCGGAAACGCGAGCGCGACTTCGTCGAGGTAGATCGGCCGCCCGCACTCCGACGGCAGCAGCGGGCCGGTGTGGCCGACCTGGATCGCCACCGCCGCACCCAGCTCGCTGCAGCGCATGTACACCGGCCAGTAGTGCTTGTCGTTCGGCGGCAGCCCGGTCATGCCGTCGCCGTACATGTACGGCTCGAGCCGCAGGCAGCGCAGCCCGAGATCCTTGACCAGGTAGTCGACCTCGCGCACCACCTGCATCGGCTTTTGCATGACGTTGACGGTGCCGGCGCCGATGAAGCGGTCGGGGCGCTCGCGCACCATCTTGGCGACCTCCTCGTTGCTCAGCACCCACTGCCCGCCGTAGAAGAACGCCGACAGCACGATGCGGTCGACGCCGGCGGCGTCCATCTCCGCCAGCATCGCCTCGACCGTGCCGCCCTCGAACATGTTGGGCGGGCACTTGTACTTGCGGAAGATGTGCAGGAACTCGGGCGGCCACTTCTTCGCCCCTTCGGGCGAGATGTAGGTCGCCCACGCGTCGATCGCGATCTTCGGTCTGGCCATGCGGCGTGCTCCTCTCAGGTTCCGGTGAAGCGGGGGGGGCGTTTCTCGATGAACGCGCGCACGCCCTCGGCGGCGTCGGCGCTGCTGCGCAGCGGCTCGGCGTGGAACTGCTCCAGCCGCAGCGCGGCGCCGAGCGGCAGCGCGAGCCCCTGGTAGACCGCATCGCGCGCGGCGCGGACCGCGAGCGGGCCGTTCGCGGCGATCGCCGCCGCGACCTGCAGCGCCCGGTCGAGCAGCGCCTCGGGCGGCACCACCTGGCTCACCAGCCCCCAGCGCAGCGCCGCGTCGGCGTCGATCGCCTCGCCGGTGAGGATCATCTGCAGCGCCACGCCCAGCGGCAGCGCGCGCGGCAGCCGCTGCGTACCGCCCGCGCCGGGCAGGATGCCGCGCCTGACCTCGGGCAGACCGAAGCATGCGGTGCTGGACGCAATGCGGATGTCGCACGCGAGCGCGATCTCCAGTCCGCCGGCCAGGCACGCGCCGTTGATCGCGGCGATCGTCGGCTTGCGCGGATCGAAGTTGCGCGTGATGGCGCCCAACCCTGGCTCGCGCTCGACCTGTTCGCGTCGCTGCACCGGCGTCATCGAGCGGTAGTACGCGCCCAGTTCCTTCAGGTCGGCGCCGGCGCAGAAGGCCTCGCTGCCCGCGCCGGTGAGCACCGCGGCGCGCAGCCCGACGTCGTCGCGAAAACGCAGCCACTCCTGCAGCAGGGCGTCGCGCAGCTCGGCGTTCAGTGCGTTACGGGCTTCGGGGCGATCGAGCGTCAGGATCAGCACGTCGCCGCGCACTTCACGTCGAAGGCTCACGCCGCGGCCCTCCCCGCGCCGCGCGGTCGGCGCGGCGACGACGTGCCGCCAGCGCGCGTGCGGCCGGCCGCGCTCATTGCGCGATCAGGTGGTTGGCACGCGCGATCAGCTCGCGCATCACTTCGCTCGAACCGGCGCCGATCGTCATCGCCAGCGCGTCGCGGTGCAGTCGCCCGACCAGCGACTCTTCCATGTAGCCCTGGCCGCCCAGGATCTGCGCGCACTCGCTGGCGACGTAGCGCGCGGTCTCGGTCGCGAACAGCTTGGCCATCGAGATCTCGGACTGCGCCGGGCGGCCACGCACGTACAGGTCGACGCCGCGGCGCGCCAGCGCCTCCGCGGCCTCGATGCGCGTGAGCACGTCGGCGAGCCGATGCTGCCAGACTTGGAAGCCGAGCACCGGATGGCCGAACACGCGCCGGTCGTGGCCCCATTGGCGCGCCTGGTCAAACAGCAGGCGCGCGTGGCTGCAGGCCATCACCGAAAGCACCAGCCGCTCGCCCTCGAAGCCGGACATGATCATGCCGAAGCCGTCGTTCTCGGCGCCGAGCAGGTTCGCCGCCGGCACGCGGCAGTCCTCGAAGAACAGCTCGGCGGTGTCGGACGCGTGCGTGCCGAGCTTGCGCAGCCGCCGCCGCGTCAACCCCTTGCTGTCGGTGGGCACGACGATCATCGAGATGCCGCGCGCGCCGGGCCCGCCGGTGCGCACCGCGAGGGTGATGTAGTCGGCAATCGTGCCGTTGGTGATGTACAGCTTCGCGCCGTTGATCACGTAGTCGTCGCCGTCGCGCACCGCACGCGTGCGCAGGCCGGCGACGTCGCTGCCGGCGTCGGGCTCGGACACGCCGAGCGCACCGATCAGCCGCCCTTCGGCGGCACCGCGCACGTAGTGCGCCCGCAGCGCCGGCGAGCCGTAGCGTTCGATCAGCATCGTCGCGAACTCGGAGTGCGCCATGACCGCGACTGGAACACCGAGCGAGCCGCAGCGCATCAGCTCCTCGAGCAGCACGACCGTGTACCAGAAGTCCTGACCGCCGCCGCCGTATTCGGGCGACAGGCGCAGGCCGAGCACGCCCAGCTGCGCGAGCTCGGTGAACAGGCTGCGTGGCACCTCGCCGGCCGCCTCCCACGCGAGCACATGGGGCGTGACCCGGTCGCGCACGTAGTCGCGCAGCGAGCGGCGCAGCAGGTCCTGTTCCTCGGTCCACTCCCAGTCCACGACGTCCCCCTTCCGGCGCGGCGCCCTTGCATTCGCTCGTTTCTCGAACAATACTCAGTTTTCGTGCAACAATCAAGCGTACCGGCCCGCGCTCGTGTCGCCGAGCGCCGCGACGCGGCAACCCGGCCCAGAGAGAACCCACGGTGAACCAGGTCGCCATCGTCGGCGTCGGGCACACGGCCTTCGGCCGCCACCCGGACTGCAGCGCACTCGCCCTCGAGGCGCAGGCGGCGCGCCTCGCGGTCGCGGACGCGGGCTTCGCGCCTGGGGACATCGACGGCCTGATCACCGACCCAGGGGCGGCCCAGGGCGTGCTGCTGGGCATCGAGCCGCACTACCTGCGGCTCGGACGCGCGCTTGGCCTGAACCCCGATTTCACGGGGACCGAGATCCTCGGCGGCGCGTCGAGCGCGGCGAGCATCCAGCGCGCCGCGCTCGCGATCGAGGCGGGGCTGTGCAGCGCGTGCCTGTGCGTCTACGGCGATACCGCGCTGTCGTCCGCAGGGTCGTACGCGTACGGGCGCGGCGACGAGGCCGCGTACGGCTTTTTCGGCGCGGCCGGTCTGCACGCGCTGGCGGCGCAGCGGCACATGGCCGTCCACGGCACGCGCCCCGAGGCGCTGGCCGAGGTCGCGATCGCCGCGCACGCGCACGCCGCACGCACGCCGCACGCGCAGTCGAAGAAGTCGCTGGACATGGCAGGCTACTTCGCGTCGCGCATGCTCGTCGAGCCGCTGCGGCGCGCCGATTGCTGCCTGATCTCGGACGGAGCGGCGGCGGTCGTAGTCTGCTCGGCCGAGCGCGCGCGCGACGCACGCGCGCGGCCGGTGTGGCTGCTGGGCATGGGTCAGGCGCACAGCCTCGGGACCTTCTCGAATCCGGAGCACTTCGACACGCTGCCGGCGGCGCGCTGCGGTCCGCGCGCACTCGCGCGTGCGGGCGTGAGCGCGGCCGACGTCGACGTTGCGCTGCTCTACGACTGCTTCACGATCGTCGTGCTGATGCAGCTCGAGGCCTACGGCTTCTGCGCGCCCGGCGAAGCCGGCGACTTCGTCGCCGGTGGGCGCATCGCCCCCGGCGGCGCGCTCGCGGTCAACCCGAGCGGGGGTCTGCTCGCCGAGGGCTACGGCGGCGGCATGCTGCACGTGATCGAGGCAGCGCGGCAGCTGCGCGGCGAGGCCGGCGAACGGCAGGTCGCCGACGCCGAGGTGGCGCTGGTCAGCGGTCACGGGCTCGGTATGAACAGCCACGCCACGCTGATCCTGGGACGCTGACGATGAGCCGCACGCCGACGCAGGTGATCGCCGAGACGCAGCCGCTCGCGGCCGCGTACTGTGACAGCTGCGGCCACCTGTTCCTGCCGTTCGGCCCGCTGTGCCCGCGCTGCTGGTCCGATCGGATCGGCACGCGCGCGCTCTCCGGGCTGGGCGAGGTGGCGACCTACACCGTCTACCGCCAGCAGTATCACCCGGACTTCCCGCCACCGTACGTGATCGCGGTGATCGCGCTGCGCGAGGGCCCGCGCATGGTCTCCAACATCGTCGACTGCGCACCCGAGGACGTGCGCGTCGGCATGGCGGTACGGGTCGACCACCGGCTGCGCGACGGCCGACTGCTGCCGCTGTTCGTGCCCGCGTCGAGTGGCGCGGGCAGCGCCGCATCCCACCCAGGAGGAAAGACATGAGCACCGACGCAGCGCGGCGGCCGCGCCGCCACCCCATCGGCGAATTCGTTGCCTCGGACGACTGGAGCGACTACTGGACGACCGCGATCAGCCGCGCCGGCCAGGGCCGCATCCTGGTGCGCGGCTACCCGGTCGAAGAGGTGATCGAGCGGCTGAACCACACCGAGGTTTCGTACCTGGTGCTGTGCGGCGAGCTGCCCGACGCGCGCCAGACCGCGGTGTTCGACCTCGTGCTGCGCTGCGGCGTCGACCAGCAGTTCATCAGCGCCGCAGTCGGCGCCGCGCGCTTCACCGCGTCGGCGTTCCCTGACTCGCCGATCCCCGCGCTCGCCAGCGGCATGCTGGCGTCGGGCTCGGTCACCGGCTCGCCGCAGGAGCCGGCCGAGATGCTGATCGAGGCGGTCGGCTGGCAGCTGCCGCAGATTGAAGCCTGCGCGCGCGTGCTGAAGATCTGGGGCGAGCGGCGCGGCCGCGTGCCCGGCCTCGGCCACCCGCTGCACAAGAGCGCCGAGCCGCGCGCGGTGACGCTGCGCCGGCTCGCGCTCGAGCTCGACGGCTGGCGCGAGCACGGTCGTATGCTCGATGCGGTCGAGGCGCATCTGGCAGCAACCAAGGGGCGCAGGATTCCGATCAACCTCGCGGGCGCCATCGGTGCAGTGCTCGCCGACCTCGGCTTCGATCCGCTCGTGATCGGCGGGCTCGGCGCGCTCGGCTACGGCATCGCGCTGCTCGCGCACATCACCGAGGAGATTCGCGACGGCGTGCCGCTGCGGATCATTCCCGACGCCCTCGGCGCACGCTACGACGGCCCCGAGGAGCGCCACATCCCGCCGCGGAGGAACGCAGCATGAAGCATCCATACTCGCACTATCCGGCGCGCGCCGCGCGCCACTGGCCCGACGCCGTCGCCGCGATCGACGGCGAGCGGCAGCTGAGCTTCGCCGAGCTCGACGTGCAGGCGACCCGCGTCGCCGCGGCGCTGATCGCGCGCGGGCTGCAGGTGGGCGAACGCGTCGCGGTGATCCAGTACAACGGCCTGGAGTTCGTGATCGCGGTGATCGCGATCGCGCGCGCCGGCGGCGTGCTGTGCCCGATGCTGGGTGTGCTGACCGAGCGCGAGCACCGCTTCATCGCCAGCGACAGCGACGCGCGCTTCGTGCTCGCCCTCACGCGGGAGCACCTGGAGCGCGCGCGTGCGGTCGCGCCGACGCCGCAGCAGGCGCTCGGGCTCGGCACGTTCGCCGGCCCGAACGACCTGCTCGCCAGCACCGGTGCGCCGCCGACGCTGCCCGCCTTCGACCGCCCGCCTGACACGCTCGCGCAGATCCTCTACACCTCGGGCACCACCGGCCAGCCCAAGGGCGTGACCCACAGCTTCGCGTCGGTGTCGGCGGCGATGAACTTCTGGGCGACGACCTTCGGCCACCGGCCCGGCGAGCGCGTGCTCGGGCAGCTGCCGTTGAGCCACTTCTGCGCGCGCGCGATGGACAGCGCGTGGATCGGCGGCGCCGCGCTCGTGATCCTGCGCGACCCGAGCCCGAAGCCGGTGATCGAGGCGATCGCGCGCCACCGCGTCGCCTTCATGCTCGGCGTGCCGACCTTCCTGCGGATGCTGCTCGACGACCCGGCGACCGAGACCGCCGACCTCTCCAGCCTGCGCAACATCGTCTACGCCGCGGCGCCGGCGGCGCCGACGCTGGTCGAGCGTGCGATCAAGCGCTTCGGCCCGGTGCTGAACACCGGCTTCGGCCAGACCGAGGCCTACGGACTGTGCACCTACATGGGCGCAGCCGAACACGCGCAGGCGCTCGCGGACAACCCGACGCGGCTAACCTCGGTCGGGCGCGAGTTCGGCGCTGCGCAGGTGATGATCCGCGCTGAGAACGGCGAGCCCTGCGCGATCGGCGAGGTCGGCGAGATCTGCATCTGCGCGCCCTGGGCGACACCCGGCTTCTGGAAGAACCCCGAACTCGACGCGCGGCGGCTGAAGGGCGGCTGGCTGCTCACCGGCGACCTCGGCCGGATCGAGGCCGACGGCTACATGTACCTGGCCGACCGCAAGGAGGACATGATTATCTCGGGCGGCTACACCGTCTACCCGGCCGAAGTCGAGCACGCGCTCGCCGCGCACCCGGCGGTGGCCGAGAGCGGCGTGTTCGCGGTGCCCGACGACAAGTGGGGCGAGGCGGTGCACGCCGCGGTCGTGCTGCGCGCAGGCGCGCAGGCGACCGAGGCCGAGCTGATCGCCTTCGTCAAAGAGCGCGTCGCGTACTTCAAGGTGCCCAAGGCGATCCACTTCAGCGACGCGCTGCCGAAGACGCCGGTGGGCAAGATCATCCGCCGCGTGCTGCGCGAGCCCCACTGGGCCGGGTATGAGCGGCGGGTGCACGGGGCCGGGTAGGCGCGGTCGCTGCGCCCGGCCTGCACGGCCGGGCGTGCGCAGGCGCAGCCGCTCAGCCCAGCACACGTTGGGCGCGCAGCTGCGCGATCTGCGCGTCGTCGAACCCCAGCTTCTCGCGCAGCACCGCGGCACCGTGCTCCCCCAGTGCCGCCAGCAGCGCGCGCGCATGTGTGGGCGTGCGGCTGAGCAGGTAGGGCTGGTTCGCGCATCGGAAGCGGCTCTCGCCCTCGCTCAGCTCGGCGAAGAAGCCGCGCTCCGCCAGCTGCGGGTCCGCTATCGCCTCGGCCACGCTGCGGTAGCGGCTGCAAGGAACCGCCGGCAGCCGTCAGCAGGCGCTCGCACTCCTCGCTGCTGCGTGCGCGCATTCCAGCCTTCCATCAGCCGCAGCAGCTCGCCCCAATGCGCCTCCTTGGCCGCCAAGGTGGCGAAACGCGGATCCTGCTTGGCGTCAGGACGGCCGATCACGTCGAACAGGGCCTGCTGGTTCTTCGCCGTCACCGCCGCCACCATGACCCAGCCGTCGGCCGCACGGACGGGCTCGTAGAGCTGACGGCGGCGCGCAGGCGGAAACTGCGCGGCCAGGATCTCGTAGACCAGCATGCCCAACACCGAGTCGAGCAGCGCCACGTCGATGTGCTGACCGCGCCCGCTGCGCTCGCGCTCGAGCAGCGCGAGCTGGATCGCGCCGAAAGCGTAGCTCGCGCCGAGGACGTCGGCGATGAAGATGCCGTTGTTCGGCGGCCGGCTCGAATCGCGCTGGTATTCGGCGTTGGCGAGATCGCAGCCGCTCGCGGCGTGGATCACCGGCGCGTAGGCCGGCAGCGCGGCGCGCGGACCGGTCTGCCCGTAGCCGGAGATCGACGCATACACGAGGCGAGGGTTGATCGCCGCCAGCGCCGCGTAGTCCAGGCCTAGGCGCTGCATCACCCCGGGGCGGAAGTTCTCGACCAGCACGTCGCAGCGGGCCGCCAGCTCGCGCGCGATGCGTCGGCCCTCGGCCTGCGAGAGGTCGAGCACGAGGCTGCGCTTGCCGCAGTTGAGCGAGCCGTAGTAGGCGCTGATGCCGCCGCGCAACGGCCCACGCTGGCGCGCCACGTCACCTTCGGGCGGCTCGACCTTGACCACGTCGGCGCCCGCATCGGCCAGCATGCGCGTGCACATCGGCCCGGACATCACGATCGTGAAGTCCAGCACCTGCACGCCGGCGAGTGCACCGGCGGCGGCTTCTCCCGTCACCGGTGTTGCAGCCGAGCGGCGACGAACGCGACGCGTCGACATTGAGTCACGCTTGATTTTAGAGTAATCCTAG